>DASXIC010000048.1:0-14013 GCA_036498205.1 Chthoniobacterales bacterium
AGATCGCTTCGAGCACGGCGACTTCAATTTATCCTGTCATGCCGTCGATTTACCTATTCTCCGATTATCTTTACCAGCACCCGCTTTTTTCTGCGGCCATCGAATTCACCGTAGAAAATTTGTTCCCACGGGCCGAAATCCAGCTTGCCTTTGGTGATTGCGACGACGACCTCCCGACCCATGATCTGGCGCTTGAGGTGAGCATCGGCGTTATCTTCGCCGGTCCGGTTGTGTCGATATGCGCCAGTCGGCGCGTGTGGCGCCAATTTTTCCAGCCAAAGCTCATAGTCGTGTTGCAGCCCCGGTTCATCGTCGTTAATGAACACCGAGGCGGTGATGTGCATGGCGTTGACCAGACAAAGGCCCTCGGTCACGCCGCTTTGATGAACGAGCTCCTCGATCTTCGGAGTGATATTGATAAACCCGCGCCGATTCGCGACCTCGAACCAAAGATGTTCACTGAGCGACTTCATATCAGGGAAGCGGTAGTCCCACTATCTGTTAGTCCGGTCCTTGCGGCGAGACAAACTCCTCCTGCGGCGAGCCAGGCGCTTCATTTTTTCGGGCGATCGCCTTGAAAAATGTGTAGCAAAACACGCCGTCTGGCTCGGCTGCGCGATAAAGCGCTTTAACCCCTTCATCAAAGCATTCTGCCCCGATGAGACCAGCCCCAACCGCGGCCTCGCGAACTCCTTCTATCATTGCAGTGAATGTCCTTCGGGTAATCGCCTCGGCGAGCTCCGGCCGACTCCCATCGACATAAACCATCCGCGGAGAGACATGAACGTCGCCAAATCCCGCTTCTATCATCAAAGGATAAAGCTGGCGTCCGATAAGCGCGTTTCCACCCAATTGCTCCTGCATTTTAATCAACGATTCGATTGCTGAATGCGCCGAAATGCTATCGGGATAGAAGAAAGTCGAGCCATGATCGCCTTCGATTACGGTGATTGTTCCTTCCTCCGTAAGCAGTCGTTTTAGAAGCGTCAAAGCTTCACCGGGACGGGTGAGGTGTTCCAACAAAAAACAAACGAATATGTGATCGAAGGATGCGGCTTGGTAGGGAAGCGAAAAAACATCTGCCTGTTGAAAAGTCACGTTGGTCAGGCCGATTGAGTCGGCTCTTCGTCTCGCTTCAGCGATCGATTCTGCCGAAATGTCGATCGATACAAATCGCGCATTCGGGCTGCGCCGCGCCAGAATCAAAGTCTGGGCGCCGACACCGCATCCAACTTCCAGGACCACACTTCCTGCCGGGTAGGACGTGTCGTTATGCAATAGTTCGACGAGCCCGTCCGCTTGATCCTGCAGGCGCTCCTTCTCCCGCCCTTTGTAGCCATGGACGTATAACGACTTCATTAAATCTGTAAGTGATGTCGATAAATACGTACGGCGCAACCGTGATCCGAGATCTTTAGTGGAGGAAGGAGTTTGGCAATGAAGGACCGCAAACTGGAACGAGCAGGTCTGGAAGTCTCAGCGTGTTCCGATCCCTGGAACCACAAAGCGATCTTCATGAGATCGAAGCGGCCGCGTCAGAAATTGAAGTGCAACAGATCTGAGAGGCGCAGCCCGGTTGTTCGATGTGCTGGGTATACCCGGTGGTACCAATTTAATCCGCTGAATCCTTTTTAAGAATTTCCACCACTTTCGCGATCGTGTTCCAGTTGCGCGTGGTCACCGGCACACCGAGGCGCTTCTCAACCTTACCGAGATAGCTGATCGCCTTCATCTGCCGGCGATAGAGACCCAGGACGAATCGGTCTTGGATGGCAATCACCTTCAGCAGCCATTCGTCGTCCGAGGGTAGGCTGAGAGGAATGGGAAATGGCGGGCGAATCGGTTTGGCTAACACGCTCACGAACCGCGTTATGTTCGGACTCGGTGGTTGTCCCGGGAAAGGATCCGTTGCTGCGAGCTTTACGATATCGCGCGCCGGACAAATCATGATCTCGCATTTGAATGGGAGCTTCCGAGCGATCGCCTGACGCAAAGCCAATTCGCTCACCTTTTCACCGACAACGAACGTGCCGACGGCGCCAATGTTAACGACACCAAACTTGGCCAACTCCTTCGCGATAAGCGATGGTTGGCACCGGTTCGTTCCACCGACGTTGACTGCACGAAGAAATACAACCCAGCGCATCGTAATCGATTCTTTTTAACGGTGGTCTGGGAAATCGGCGAGCGGATAAAACAGATCCTGTGGAATGGGGACTCGCCCGTCGCGACCGACTTCCCGGGAAAAGGTTTTCTTCTTCAATGAGATACAACAAAAGACTTGATTGAGCTTGCCGCGAAGATTGCCCATCTTCACGCGTGCTTATGCGCTTTTGCCGGCTGCCAGTTGTGGTAATTGCGCTCGCGCTATGGGAGGAAACGCAGGCCGAAGAGGCGAAGCCAGCTTCGTCGCGCCCCCAAGTAACGGTGGAAAATTGGGACAAAGGCGGCGCACTTTCGCGTTGGGTTTACACCCACATGCCGGAGGTGTTTCCATCAGCGGTCATCCGGCGCAGCGGAACCGTTGTCGACCTCCCGCACGAGATTCGAGCAGAGATTGGTGCGCTCAAGCTTTCGGACAAGAACGAACCGGAGCAGACCCTCGACCAATTCGTTAATAACGGGGCCGTCGATGGCTGCATAATATTGCACGCCGGCAAAATTGTTTACGAAAAATATCCCACCATTCAGCCGACTGATCTTCACCTGATTTACTCGGTGACGAAGGCTTTCGTCGCGACCACGCTGGCCATACTGGAAGATCAAGGAAAGATCGATCTGGAAAAGCCGGTGGAAAATTTCCTGCCGGAATTGAAAGGAAGCGACTGGACTGGAATCCGTCTTCGCGACGTTGCCGATATGCGCTCAGGCATCGAAGGAAACGAAGACAGTCCGGACGCTTATCGCAATCCGGCGCACAAACAATTTCAGCTCGAAGCGACACTTGGTTGGCAGCCGCGGAGCGCCCCGAATCTACCCGAATCAGCGCAGCGGGGCGACCTGCTGGCATTTCTCGGCACGCTTAAACGCGAACGTACGCCCGGTACGACGTGGGCTTACGCCAGCAGCAACACCGCTGTCATTGGCGAAGTGATTTCGCGTGTGACCGGCAAACCTCTGGCCGACAACATCGGCGAACTTATATGGAGCAAGATGGGCGCTGAGAGCGACGCATTCCTGGTAGAAAACGAGAGGAAATTTCCGGTTGCTCACGCCGGGATGGGTTCGACACTGCGCGATCTCGCGCGTTTTGGTTTGCTTTTCACAAAGAACGCCCCGGAACAACGCAACGTGATATCTGAGCGGATCCTAAAGCGCGTTTTCAGCAGTCGCGGCACCGGCGTGGATGAACACGGCATGTTGCCGCTCACTTATCAATGGGACATGCTCGACGACAAAGGTGAGATGGCGAAAGGCGGCTGGGCCGGGCAACTTCTATACATCAACCGCGATAAAGACGTCATCATAGCTTATTTCGGTACCAATTTAACCGCCGACCCGAAACCGGAACCGCTTCCCTGTCGCATTATCGCCCGAACATTTTTCTAGGGGTCACTTCCGCTAGGAGTGCGTCCGCTACAGTTTGTCCAGCAGGTCCGTTTAACGAAAGAGATTGACCTTGGCCAGGTCGATGATTTCGTCGCCGCGTCCGCTTAAGACAGCTTTCAGCGCGAACAGGCCGAACCCTTTCATTTCCTCAACTGTGATCGTGGGGGGAATGGAAAGCTCCTGCCGGTGCACGGGAACTTCGACCAACGCCGGCCCGTCATGCTTGAGCGCTTTGGAAATTGCGGGACGGACCTGATCCGGCGTCTCGGCAGTTAGTCCGAGCATGCCGGCGCCCTGGGCCATCGTTGCGAAGTCCGGATTCCGCAGGTCGGTAGCGAATTCGAGGATGCCTCCCGCTTTCATTTCCAGTTCGACAAAGGCCAGCGCGTCATTCTTGAACACGATCACCTTAACCGGCGCTCCCAATTGCCGGAGCGAGAGCAAATCGCCAAGGAGCATGGCCAGACCGCCATCGCCCGACAATGAAATGACCTGCCGGCCCGGATGGCTGATTTGCGCACCGATCGCCTGTGGCAGAGCATTCGCCATCGACCCGTGAATGAAAGAGCCTAAAAGCCGGCGTTTACCATTCATCGTTAGGTAACGCGCGGCCCAGATCGTTGGGGTGCCGACGTCGCAGGTAAATATCGCGCTATCATCGGCCAGCTCGTCCACGACTTTGGTCACGTATTCCGGGTGACTGCCCTTCTTTTCCCGTCCTTCCGTCGCGAGTTCAGCCAGAGACTTGCGTGCCTTTCGATAATGTTCGAGCGACGCTTTCAGATGCTTGTCGTGCGCATTTTGATCGAGCTTTGGCAGGAGCGCTTGCAGCGTTGTCTGAGTATCACCGATAAATGCGTGGTCCACTTTTGTGCGACGACCTATTTGTTCTCCCCTCAGATCGATTTGGATCACGGTCGCGTCCTTTGGAAAAAACTGCTGGTAAGGGAAATCCGTTCCAATCATAAGCAGGAGATTGCAATTCATCATTGCGTGGTAGCCCGAGGAAAAACCGAGCAGACCGGTCATTCCCACATCAAACGGATTGTCGTACTCGATGAACTCTTTTCCGCGCATGGCATGCACGATTGGTGCATTCAGTTTGCGCGCCAGAGCGATCAGTTCGCCGTGCGCTCCGGCGCAGCCTGCTCCGGCGAGGATCGTCACCTTCTCCGATTCATTTAGAATCTTCGCCAGAGCCGTGATCTCATCGTTAGAGGGGCAAAGAGTTGATCGCGATTCAACAAAACGCAGGCGCGGTTCTTGTTCCACCGCTTCGCACCAGGCAACGTCTCCGGGCAGCGCTATTACCGAAACCCCGCGCCGGGATAACGCCGTCTGGATCGCGATCTCGAGGATGCGCGGCATCTGCGAGGGATGAGAGACCAATTCGCAGTAGTGACTGCATTGCGCGAATAGATGTTCCGGATGCGTCTCCTGAAAATATCCGCTGCCGATTTCACTGCTGGGGATTTGCGCGGCAATAGCGAGAACCGGAACCCGGCTGCGGTGACAATCATACAGTCCGTTGATCAAATGGAGATTGCCCGGTCCACAACTCCCGGCGCATACAGCCAGGCGACCGGTGAGGTGCGCCTCCGCGCCGGCGGCAAACGCGGCCGTCTCTTCGTGTCGGACATGAATCCATCGGATTTTCTTCTGCCGCCGGATCGACTCTGTGATGGCGTTGAGCGAGTCTCCCGAAATTCCGTAAACTCTTTCCACGCCCGCTCGCGCCAGAGTTTCGATTAGCAACTCCGCTACTTTTTTCTTCGCCATAGATTTCCTCTCTTTCTCCGAGCCTTCTGTCTTTTGTTTGACTGGCTTGCACGAGGAGCGCAACTCCTTACGAAAATCGCTTGTCACGCCTTGCCCAGTTGGCAACGAAAACAACTAAATCACGATATTAACGAATCAGGAAATGAGGAAAGGGATTTTGAATCCGGAATGCAGGAATCTGATCTATCTGTTTCTTTTTCCTGTTTTCCTACGTTCCTGATTAACCTTTCTGTTCTTTTCAGTTCCCGGCTTCCAGATAAATTCCGTCGGTCGATGATTAACGAATCTGGAAACAATTTGGCACTTCAGATTTGCCAAAGAACCATACGATCTCTTTGCTAACTTCATGTTGCCGAAAACGAAGTACGCGCGCAGCGACGACGTTCGCATCGCCTATCAAATCACTGGTGACGGGCCGTTCGATGTGGTGTGGGCGCCGGGCACGATGTCGCATCTTGATCTGGATTGGGAGATCCCGCAGCGCGCCCTTTTCTTGGAGCGGTTCAGTAAATTTTGTCGTCTCATTCGTTTCGACAAACGGGGGACGGGGCTTTCCGATCGCCCCGTGAAAATGGCGACGCTGGAGGAGCGTACTGATGACATTCGCGCGGTGATGGACGATGTCGGGATCGAGCACGCCCACGTTTTCGGGGTTTCAGAGGGAGGTTCAATGGCCTGTCTTTTTGCGGCGTTGTATCCGCAGCGAGTGCATTCGCTCCTGATTTGGGGCGCGCAGGCTCGTTGGGTTGCATGCGAAGATCATCCCTGGGCACTGACACGTGCCGAACACGATAAAGTGCTTGAGATGGTTCGAGATGATTGGCCTTCCTTTGAGTATATCACCGGGCCAGGCGCCGGTGTGGGAAAAGACGCAGACCCAGCCTATATCGAATCGATCGCTCGCTATATGCGCGCGGCAGCGAGTCCATCGGCCGTGTACGCCTATGAGCAGATGAACGGCCAAATCGACACCCGGTCCATTCTTCCCTCCATTCAAGCACCCACGCTTGTAATGAACCGCTCTGGCGATCCTTGCGCTAATGTGGAAGCTGCGCGCGACATGGCCTCGCGGATTCCCGGCGCGAAATTCAAGGAATATCCCGGCCATAGTCATTCGATGATGCTCGACGACATGGAGACGGTGCTGTCTGACATCCAGGAGTTCATCACCGGAGAACGTCCAATCGATTCTTCCGATCGAATTTTAGCCACGGTTCTTTTTCTCGATATCGCCTCCTCCACCGAGCGCGCGGCCGAATTAGGCGACATCGCCTGGCGAAATGTCTTGAATTCCTATTACGCGATCGTGCGCAAAGAGTTGTCGCGTTTCCGGGGCAAGGAGACCAATACCACCGGCGACAGCTTTCTCGCGACGTTCGATGGTCCCGCCCGGGCGGTCCGGTGCGCGCTTGCGATTACACTCGCGGTCAGGCAGCTCGGTATTGACGTGCGCGCGGGGGTGCATACTGGCGAATGCGAATTGATGGGCGACAATGTTGGTGGGATTGCGGTTCATACCGGTGCGCGAATCATGGCGAAGGCCGAGCCGGGCATGGTGCTGGTCTCTGGGACGGTAAAGGACCTCGTGTCTGGTTCCGGAATCGATTTTCAGGATCGCGGTCCCCACCAGCTCAAGGGAGTTCCGGGCGAGTGGAGACTCTTCGCCGCGCGCGCTTGAAGCGCGGTCGAGGTTCCAACTCGCCGCGAGTTTAGCTCGCCAAAATGATCAGAGCGAAGAGGGCAACTAAAAGGTCACCGTGCCCAATAAGTCCCTGGCCTGTTCAAATGCTGTTTTCGAGCCCGGTCGGTTCCCGCGCGGATGCGCCGCCGTTGCAGAGACCCCGGGGGCGCCGGTGGATGCACGATATACGTGATTCACGTATATCATCCCAAAAATAACTCAGGGTTGAGTAAGTCAGCTGGGCTATCAAGAGTCGGGGTGCCGAGATCAGAAATCAAAAATCTTCCTGTAGTTGCGCGCCCATACCTCAGACCACAAAACGCAATCCTGTAGCCGCGGTCGCCGACCGCGGATCCGAATCTTATTGGCACCCCGCTGTTTTCCTGCATGTGTGCGGGCATCTGGCCCAAATATCAAAGCCGTGGCTATGCGGCATACTTCTTTCCTGTTAACAAAACGACATGGCCAAGCGTTCTTCCAAAACGGCAGCGGCAATCTTCTGGGGCGGCCTTCTAGCCGGTATCCTCGACATCACCCAGGCTTTTATCGGGTTCAGCCTGGTCGGATCTACCCCATTCCGAATTTTGCAGCGCATCGCCGGTGGCATCTTCGGCACTCGCTCGCATGAAATGGGATGGACCTCCGCTGCCATCGGCCTTCTCTGTCATTTCACCGTCGCGTTTACGGCTGCTGCTGTTTACTACATGGCCAGCAGAAAATTTCGTGTCCTGGTCGAGCGACCGGTCCTCTCTGGCCTCATCTACGGCGAATTAGTGTTCCTGTTCATGTATTTTGTCGTGATACCGCTTTCGGCGATAGGCCATCCGCAGTTCAATATCGCTACCTACATCACCGGCCCGATCGGACATCCACTTTTGGTTGGCTTGCCCATTGGTTTGTCAGTCCGTCGTTTTTCGAGCTGACTCATGTCGATAAGATACGACAAGACTCCTTCGCTTCACCCAATTGGATTCATCCGCTCCCCAATAAAAAACCGGGATGACGCGCCTCTACAGGGCTGGGAAGGAGCGCCCGATGCGTGGCTCGAACTCAATCCGCGTTACACGAAAGGCGCGCAGGACATCAGGGTAGGAGAAGAAATCATCGTAATTACCTGGCTGCACGAGGCGGATCGCGCCACGCTGAAAGTGCATCCACGCGGGGACGAAAGCTTGCCGTTGACCGGCGTTTTTTCGACTCGGTCTCCCAACAGGCCGAATCCGCTGGGGCTGCATCGCGTCATGGTTCGCGAAATCGTTGGCAATCGCATTAAAATCGGACCAGTAGAGGCGGTAGACGGGACGCCCGTTGCTGATATAAAACCGGTCATTGAAACCGATGACAGGTAGGCGATGACAATTCGCGATCAGCGACCGCGACTACGGTCGAACCGTACCGGCATAACACGCAATGGCTCCCAGGGCGCGGTTGACACTCAACCCAGTTGGCAGGGTGAGACTCTGTCGACCCGGTTTGGACATTTCACGGTGACACATTCGACTGCGTGTAAGTGCAGGCCCCGCGTTATGGTTACAACCGCTAGAGCAGCGAGCTGTGCGCGCATTAGAAATCAGGGATGCAGAATTTGGAATTTAGAGATGGGTATACGTGATTCACGTATATCATACAAAATAGCGTGGCGCGGGGAATAAATCGATGCGGTGATCAGGGATCGGCGGTCGGAGATCGCAGATCAGAAAGTCGGAGATCCAAAATCCGAAGAGCGGAATTTCAGAAATTCGTAAGGCGGCCAGTTCCCGATCACACCACGCTTTGCCTTGCGGAGATTGATGCACTATTTGAACATTCCAGGCCCTCAAGACGGGCTAACCTTTCTGCGATGTGAAAGAGGAAACAATTGATACCCACTCGAAGGCGCTGAAGATCAATCTCGATCCACGCTGGTACGGGACCTTTGCCGAGATTGGCGCCGGCCAGGAGGTCGTCCGCTGGTTTTTCCGCGTCGGCGGCGCGGCTGGGACGATTGCCAAGAGCATTTCCGCTTACGACATGAAAGTGAGCGATGCCATCTATGGCCACGCGGAGCGCTACGTCTCGCGCGGGCGGCTCCAGGCAATGCTCGACCGGGAGTTCGATCTCGACGTCGAGCGACTCGGGAAGGACCGCGGGGATAATACTTCCTTCTTCGCCTTTGCCGATACGGTGGTGGCGCGGAGCTATCGCGGCGGTCATGAATTCCACGGCTGGATGGGAATTAAATTTCAAAGCCGCGTCCATGACGCGCCGAGCCAGATCGTAATGCACGTGCGGATGCTCGATGCGGAAGCCTCCCTGCAACAGGAGGCGCTCGGCATCGTCGGAGTCAATCTCTGCTACGGCGCGTTTTTTCTAAGTCATGTGCCGGAAGAGTTAATCGAATCGCTATTGGACAAGCTGACCACTGGCCGGGTCGAGATCGACATGCTCGAATTCAGCGGGATAGAATTTCGCAACGTCGACAATCGGATCATGGCGCTCAAGCTCGTGCAACTTGGGCTGAGCGGCGCGGCCATGTTCGGCCCGAATCGTGAGGTGCTGCAGCCGTCGGATGAGCTGCATAACAAAGCGGTCCTGGTCGAGCGGGGGAGTTTCCGTCCGACCACGAATGTCAATCTCGACATGTTGAATTGCGCGCTGGCGAAGTTCAAACAGGAGCCCGGCTGCATCGACAAACCAATCCTGCCGCTAATGGAACTGACCATGCGCAATCTGCTCGCGGGCGGCAAGGACGTGGACCGGCGCGATTTTCTCGCCCGAGCCGAGCTGCTCGCGGCCTGTGGGATGACGGTGCTTATTTCCGATTACTTCCAGTACCACCGGCTCGCCGCCTATCTCGCCTGGCATACCAAGGAGCGCATCGGTATGGTCATGGGACTGCCGAGCGTTTCCGAGTTGTTCGATGAAAAATATTACATGGAACTGCCGGGCGGAATCCTGGAGAATTTTGGCCGGCTCTTTAAGAACGACTTGAAGGTCTATGTCTATCCGCTGCAGCGTCGCCCGGAAGACGAATTACAAACCATTCACACGGTCAAAGTGAAACCCGAGTTGCAGTTGCTCTATGATTACCTGGTAGGCCGCGGCAGTTTCGTCCAGTTGGATAATTTCAATCCGAAATACCTGCCGGTCTTTTCCCGTGACGTACTCAAGCGCATCGGCAGCGGCGACGAGAGCTGGGACGAAATGGTGCCGTCGCAGGTGGCAGAGATCATTCGCGAGCGCGGCTTCTTCGGCTACCAAAGACCAGCCGCGTCGATTTCGTCGATGAAGAACGAGTAATGCCCGCCCCGCTTTTCTGTAGCGGCGGTATGTCACCGCCGACCAAGCTCTTGTAGCCGCAGTCCGAGCCGGGCTAGCATTTCACACCAACCTACTACCAGTCGTTAGGGCGAGAACACGCGGTCGTGGGAACGGCGCGGGTGGACGGGAGGCCAGCAGGTAAGTGAGCGGGAGCAAACGCATCACTCTGTCGAGCCGACGGACCCATCCCGCATCGAGCCCGCCAGCCGGTAGGGCGAGACTCTGTCGAGCCGAGCCCGGACAAATGCCAGTCCGGCTGGAACGAACGCCCCCGTGCGGCTCGCACCTCGCACCCTTTAGCGTTGACCGTCGAATCCGGTCAACTCACTCTCGCATCCCGCAACCCAACCGAAAGGATTCATGAAAAAATACATTACCTATGCAGTGACGGCCTTCTTCGCCACGATCGCAGTTTCAATCGCGGCGCCGGACAAAGAGGCGATCATTGCGAAAGAAAAGGCTGCCTGGCAGGAGTTCAAAGACAAAAAGACCGATGACTTCAAGAAATTGATCTCTGCGGACTTCGTTGGCGTTTACGCCGAAGGAATGATGAATATGCAGTCTGAGTTGGACTCGATGGCGAAGATGGATGTGAAATCGTATTCGCTTAGCGATTTTAATGTCGTCATGACTGATGCGGATACTGCCATTATCACGTACAAAGCAACGCTCGAAGGCTCAACGGCCGGAAAAGATATCTCGGGTAACTTCAACGCTGCGAGTGTCTGGCAAATGAAGAATGGCCAATGGCAGGCCGTGTTCCACACCGACATGAAAGAGGAAAAACCATCCAGTTAATAACGACGCAGTCGAGTCGGCGTCGTGCTTAAGGCAATTGGTTGAAGAAGTCTGGGAAGTTTGCCCGAAGAGATAATCTGTAGCCGCCTCGCTCTGTCGAGGCGTCCCATTCCTTAAAGGGAGAGAGAGATTTGGCTGACTGAATAATTCTATGCGTAAGGCTGAAAGTGATAAGAAGAAATTGTCGTCCGAGCAGGCTGAAAAGTTGCTCAAGACTTTAAAGGCTCGGTTTGAGAAAAACATGAACCATCATAAAGGACTCGACTGGGCAAAAGTACAAGCCAGGCTGAAGGCCAAGCCCGACAAACTTTGGTCGCTTGGCGAGATGGAAAGGACCGGCGGCGAACCAGATGTCGTTAGTCACGACAAGGAAACGGGCGAATATATTTTCTTCGATTGCGCGCCGCAAACCCCCAGTGACCGGGTAAGTCTTTGTTACGACGATGAAGCACTGGCCGCGAGAAAGGAGCATAAGCCGAAAAGCAGCGCGGTCGCCACGGCCGCCGCCATGGGCGTGGAGCTTCTCACCGAGGAACAATATTTCGGACTGCAAAAGCTGGGTGAGTTCGATACGAAGAGGTCAAGCTGGATAAAGACGCCCGCCGAAATCAGAAAGCTCGGCGGAGCGCTTTATTGTGATCGCCGTTACGGCCGCGTCTTCGTGGGGCACAACGGCGCGGACTCTTACTACAGCGGCAGAGATTTTCGCGGCTCACTCAGAGTCTAGGTTTTTGGTTAAACTGGCCGGGTTGATGCGGATCGGCTTAGCCGAATCCCTGGGGTGTACCAATATCTTTAGATGCCAAAGTGCTGGGTGCCTGATCTTACGCTCCCCTAGTGCATCAATAATGTTCCCGCTTGTTAGACTACTGCATCGCAGCGTGATTGTGTCTCGTAGAGATGTCGCCGAACAGTGACGAAGAGGTCCGTTATGACGCGGAGTTACGCGGGAGGGATCATCCGGATATGAAACGCTCGGCGCTTTGGACCGGGAGATTCGAAACGTATTCTCGAGCGACTCGATGAGGAACATATTCCTTTTGAAGTTGATGCCCCTGGTGAAGTGCTGCCGTACCTGCGTCGTCATTGGCTTCATCTATGTTCGCCCTGAGCATAAAAACAGGACCGAAGCGATAGTGCTTGAAGATTTCCGCCTTTAAACATCTAACAACTGATACAGCTCCGGCCTGTAACAGCTTAAAAACACGTAGCAGCTTGCCGCTCGCTAGTCGCGGAGTTAGCTTCGTAAAGGCGATTGTATGAAGCTGAAGTTTTATGGTACGCGCGGATCCATCCCCATCTGCGATGCCGGTTTTCAGCAATTCGGCGGTAACACCACCTGCCTGCAAATCACCTTCACGGATACGAACCGAATCGCCATCATTGACGCAGGCACGGGACTGCGAAATCTGGGCCGAGACCTCCTCGCCATCGGCCACAAGCAGGAACAAATCCTTATCGGGTTTACCCACTTTCACTGGGACCACATCCAGGGCTTTCCATTCTTTGCCCCGGCTTACGATCCCAGGCAAAAAATCACCCTCCTAACGCTCGGCCAGGACCAGACGGTTGGCGATTTACGGGAGATTTTCGAAGTCCAAATGCAGGCGCAATACTTCCCGGTGCAATTGGATCACATGGGGGCCAATTTCGAGTTCCTGCAAATTGCTGATGCCAGCAAACATTTCACCGGCATTAACAATGTAGACACCGTTGTCACCGCCCAAAGGCATAACCATCCTGGCGGAGCGTATAGTTTCCGGGTCGAGCGAAATGGGAAGGTGCTCGTCGTTTGCACGGATGTTGAGCATGGAGAGGAGATCGATCTGCGGCTGGTGGAGTTGGCGCGCGGCGCGGACTTGTTGGTGCATGATGCCCAGTACACGGCCGAGGAACTACCGAAACGACGCGGATGGGGGCATAGCAGCTTCGATCAAGCCATGCAAGTTGCGGAAATGGCCGGTGTTAAGCGTCTGGCCCTCACGCATCACGACCCCGAACACGATGACGAGTTTCTTCGCCGCATTGAAAAGTTATGCCGGGAACGGTTCCCCAACACGGTGCTTGCCCGGGAGAGAATGGAAATCCCGGTCTAGGAGGCACGTGAGGGTTTGAAGAAGGCAGTCGATCTCTACGACAGTCATTACGGAAAGATCGAGACGGAAGTCTACCGGGCGGTGCGGGTAGAAGCGTTCGGCGAGGACCTGGGGCAAACAAGTTGGATTACCGCACCGGAATGCGACGAGTTTTGCCGGTGGCTTGGGTTGAGAGCGGGCCAGAAAATACTAGAGGTCGCGTGCGGGTCCGGCGGCACATCGCTGCGTATTGCCGAAAGCTTCGGAGTTGCAGTCACGGGAATCGACATCAACCAATCCGCGATAGGCGCGGCCAAGAATCGAGCCAAACCGCGAGCCGCTGACAACCATGTGAAGTTTCAGGTGGCCGATGCTAATGAGGCGCTTCCATTTCCCGATAAGTCATTCGACGTGGTGTTCTGCAACGATTCGGTTAATCACATGCAAGATCGCGAGCAAGTCCTGGCCGAGTGGTATCGCGTCTTGCGTCCCGGCGGCCGATGCCTCTACACCGATCCGGCTGTAGTTACGGGCTGGCTGTCAAAGGCGGAAATGGAGGCGCGCAGCTCAATCGGTTCTTTTCTTTTCACCTCCAAAGGTCTCAACGAAGCTTGCATCTGCGCCGCAGGTTTCCGCCTGGTGCTGACGGCGGATGCCACCGCCAGCGTAGCGCGGACGTCGCAACGTTGGCATTCGGCTCGATCGAAGCGAAGAAAGGCCCTGTGCGAAGAGGAAGGAGAAACGACGTTCGAAGAGCTGCAGAATTTTTTGAGGATAGTCCACATGCTGGCTAGCGAGGGGCGGCTGTCCAGGTTTGCGTTTATAGGTGAG
>DASXIC010000049.1:0-5740 GCA_036498205.1 Chthoniobacterales bacterium
CCCGCACGATAACCTTTGCGGTCTGATCGCTGATGACAAAGCCGCCAATCATGACTTGATCGGACGTTTGCACTAAGCCGCGCGAGCTAATATTGACCAGCTTCGTCGGGGTAGCTGTGCTGACGTCGTAGAATTCCACCAAGCCGATGCCGGTGGTGTTGTTGACCCCGCGTACGATCGCGGTATAGCTCCCCGGATTGAGCGTCGCGATTAGCGCTGACTCGGCCGGGTTGGTTGGGGCGAGGGTCGTCGCCTGAATATCGCTACTCTGATCGCTCGTGATCACGCCACCAATCTGGGTCGTTTGCCAGTTATCATTGCGTCCAAGGGAGGTCGAGGTCGAATCAAACAACTCAACCGTCGGGTCGTGCAGCACGCCTGGGATATTGAACTGGGATAGACTCGGTCCAATCGCCCGCACCAAGATCTTTTTCGGATCACTTCCCTGCAGAACAAAACCGCCGATGAGCACATTATCTGCGCTGCCTACCTGCGCTCGTGTCGAAATATTGATCAGCGGCGCGGTGGCCAGCACCGCATCATTGAGCGCCGTTAATTGGTAACTTCCGTTGACTATCCCGGTCTGGAACTGAAATCCCGGGGCAAGCTGCGGAAAAGTAATGCTAGCAAAGCCGCCTGTAACAGTGCCATCCAGTTGCAGGAACGGAATGACATCGCCCGTTTTTGGCAGATAGCCATTGAGGAAGCGCACCTCGATAGTTCCGCCGAGCGTGGTGGTGCCAGTGACATGCAAAACATCGAACTGTCCCGCATTCAATCCGGCTGCTTCCATTTTCAAAACGCCGTCGGCTGTCTGCTCGTAATCGCCGTCTATCTCGATCACTCCAGGCGAAAGTCCGGGAGCGATCGTGCCGCCATTAATGACGCGGTTGTTGGCCGCCAGTTTTCCATTTCCGACAATCAGACCGTGTGGTCCCACTGTGAGCGTGCCTGTAACCGTGACCGTCGCTCCAAAAGCGATGGCGCCGCCGAAAACGGGCGTCCCGAATAGATTAATTTCTCCTTTTGCTGTTGGCCCAACCACGCAGTCACCTAGGACGAACCAGCGCGAATCGAGGCTAGTTGGAAGTTGTGGTCCACTGATAAAAACCCTTCCGATGCTATCTGCAAAAGGAGTGAACGCGTCCCCCACTTGTCCGCCGTTACTCGTCACCGCGCCACTACTCGAAATGTTGAGCGTGCCCTGTCCATCGCGTCCGACATGCAGCACGCCACCAATCGAGATATCCGCCGGTCCGGTGTTGGAGGCCGACAAAATACCGATGTCGCCATGATTCTGTCCAAGACTTATGCCGCCATCGGTAATAAGTCGCCCACCATCTTCTACCGTGAGCTCCGATGCTACAATCTGGCTTCCGATTATTGCAAACGCAGGGCCTATCGCAGTAGAGCCAGCTACATTAACCGTGGATCCGAAATTACCGCTCCTGCCGTGCACGTGCACTTTGCCACTGGTGAACTTAAACCCAACAAATAGCCCAGCGGGCGAAATATCGAGTAAACCACCATCTTTTGCCTCGATCTCTGTCCCCGAAGCACCGGCCACAGACACTTGGTGAGCGCTCAAGCTGGACTGGCGCGTGCCATCACTTGAGATACCCGCAATCGTGACAACGCCCTGTTGGTTGACGGCCGAAGTAGAAAGGATGGGGTCGCCGAGCTGAAGAGCGTCGCCGAGTTGGATCGCGCCCCCACTGTCCACCAGCACAGTGCTTCCGCCGCCTTCGTTGCCAACATTCAAAGCCGGCGTCGTCACCAGCGCGTTGTGGTGAACTTCCAGTCGGCCAGGTGTGCTTGTCACACCAACATCTATTTCCTTCTGCGCGTTAAGCAGCGCACCCGAATCGACATCTACAATTCCAGGTCCGCTGAATCCGATTGCCAGAAAGTGAGAACCTCCGACCGTCCAACGTGTCCCCTGGCCGGTAACTACAACGGTGGAAGTAGAAGTGGCGGTTTCCGCGCCAACCAAACCGTCATTACTTAACAGGACCGAACCGCTATCGAGTAAAAGTGCTCCCCCTTTGCCGACCTGAAATGCATCAAGCGAGTTCAGCACCTGAATCGAACCCGTCAGATGAACGGGCATTCCGGAAATAAACAGGTTTCCGATTCCAACGTTCCCAGCGTTCACCGGGACAAAGTTGGAGAGATTTGGCAGGTCAAAGAACGCCGAATCAAGTGAAGTGGGCACCTGCTGCGGATTCCAATTGGATGCGGTGTTGAAATCGCCGCCGGCGGGATTGTTCCAATGAATATCCGCGCCGCCAACCACCCCGACGCTAATGGAAGCGTTGAAACTGTAATCACCGCCATTTCGTAACCCAAGACCGCTCGTGGCCGCTGAGACGCCGAGTCGGACAACATACATGCCTGGTGGCAATACCTGACTGGTGAGCGGCGTGCCATCAGTTGTGCCATCGGTATCCTGCGAGAAGTGTTGAATAGTACCATTCGGTCCATTCAACTCGTAATTGATAGCGCCAGCGTCCTCGTTGGGGTCTGAAGGCCCGGAAATGTTGCCGGAGATGACAATCGCGACGGTCTCTGGCTGATCAGTAACCTGAAATGAAATACTGGCATCTACGAACGTCACTGACTGAGGAGCATTGGCGGAACATTTCAGGGGAGGAAAGCCTTTGATGGTACCGCCATTTCCATGGGCGCTCAGGGTCATGTGGAGACTGTCGCCGCTTGCTTCGACGTGCGCCGTCGTTGTCTTGGCCGTGGCCGTCCCCGACCCGTCGCTGCAGCTTGTCGTGCACCCGAGCGCAGTCGCATCCAGGGGAGGTGAAAATGCTACCTGCCGTTGGGGGTTAGACGCCGAATCCTTGTGGTCAGTATTAGAGCACCCGCCATTGTCGGGAGACCCGCTGCCCGCCGAGACCTGAACGTCCCCGGCTGTACCCGTGATGATTGCAGCTGCGTGTGTGATTTCAGCAGATAAGAGCACGAAAGCGCAAGCGCAAGCGATGACGTACAGCCCGGCGGCCCGGGGGGAAAAGTTTATTTTCATAGGCAGCGCCTCTTTGAACGGCACAGGGTGCCGAGATTTTCAGAATTTACGTAGGATGTAAAGGAAGAACTCGCGTCAGGCGTTCGCCTTGATGGCGGTAGGGCGAGACTCTGTCGAGCCTGTAAACAGCGACGAGCGGTGCGACTCCATCGTGCCGTTGGGGTTTTGCAGAATGCCCTATTATTGCAAAATCATCAGCAGCGGTGACGTTCCCTTCTTCGGCTCTCTTTAGCATTGCGCGATGACGTCTGCCTCTTGGTGTGCAACGCTATCCGGTGCGTCTCCGGAATTTGCTGATCGCGCCTGCGCTCCTGCTCGCAATGCACACCGCGCTCGCGCAAAACTCCGGTGGATGGAAGGACGAATCGAACAGCGAATGCGTTTTGATCCAAAGCCGCGTGCGCGCCGGCTCGTCTCTGCGCGAATTTCGTGCGGTTGGTTCAATCGACGCGCCGAGCTGGCGCGTCTTTGCAGTGATCAATGACTGAGGCTTATCCGACGTTCATGCCGTATGTCGCGCAATGCCGCGTGCTGAAGCGAGAACCTGAGGCCGTCGTTTTTTACCAACGCCTCAACCTGCCGCTCATCCGCGATCGCGATTACGTCCTGCGCACGCATTTCGATGAAACGCCAGGAGAGAACGGTACGACTTATCGGTTGGATGGCGGCCCTGCCATGAGTCCGGCCCGGAGCCGACGCAGGGCGTGCTGCGCGTGAGCTATTGCGAAGGCGCCTGGCTGCTCGAGCCGCAGGATAAAATGACCACGCGTGCGACCTACACGATTTTCACCGATGCGGGCGGTGCGCTCCCCGCATTCGCCGCGAATACCGGAAGCCGCATGGCGATTCGCAAGATCTTCGCCGCCGTCCGCAAACAAGTGACTCTGCCGAAATACGCGGCGCCGTAATCAGGGGCCAAATCACTACTGCGCTATCAGCACTTCGATGAAGGCTTCCTGCGGGATGTTGATGCGGCCGATGCTTTTCATCCGTTTTTTGCCTTCCTTTTGCTTCTCCAGCAGTTTGCGTTTGCGGGTGATATCCCCGCCATAGCATTTAGCGGTGACGTTTTTCCGCAGAGCGGAGACGCTTTCGCGCGCGATGATCTTGCCGCCAATGGCCGCTTGAATCGCCACCTGATAAAGTTGTCGTGGAATTACTTCCTTTAACTTCGCGGCAAGTTGGCGCCCACGAGCTTCCGCGCGGTCTTTGTGCACAATGGTTGAAAACGCATCTACCGGCTCGCCGTTCACTAACAAGTCTAGCTTGACCAGCTTTGCCGGCCGATAACCGGAATGCTCGTAATCCATTGAACCGTAACCGCGTGTGATCGATTTAATCTTGTCGTTAAAATCCACCAGGATTTCATTCAGGGGCAGCTCGCAGTGCAACATGACGCGTCGGACATCGAGCGTTTCGGTGTGGTCCATTTGCCCACGTTTCTCCAGAATCAGCTGGAGGATGTCGCCGATGTTTTCATTCGGGCAAAGGACGTAAGCTTTCACGATGGGCTCCCGAATCTCCTCAATCAGACTCGGATCGGGCAGATGGGCCGGATTATCGATCAGCAACGTCTCGCCCCGGGTGGTTATCACTTCGTAAACCACGCTTGGAGACGTCGCGATAATGTCCATGTTGTACTCACGTCGCAATCGTTCCTGGATGATTTCCATGTGCAGGAGCCCCAGAAATCCACAGCGAAACCCGAACCCGAGCGCGACCGAACTTTCCGGAGTGTAGATAAAGGCAGAATCGTTCAGCCTAAGCTTCCCAATCGCGGTTTTCAGATGCTCGAAATCGCCGGTGTTGATCGGGTAGATTCCGCTAAAGACCATCGGATGAATTTCCTGAAAACCAGGGAGCGCAACGCGCGCGGGATTACGTTGATCGGTAATGGTGTCACCGATTTTTATCTCGGCCGTACTTTTGATATTCGCAATAAAGTAGCCCACATCACCCGCGTTTAAGCGCGGTTGCGGATACATCTTTGGCGTAAAGACCCCTACTTCCTTGATTTCGTAGCGGGCGTCGTTGCGCATGAATTTGATAGCCTGATCGGCTTCCATTTTTCCCGAGACAACCCGGACGTAACCGACTACACCGCGATAAACGTCGAAAACGGAATCAAAAACGAGAGCTCGTAGCGTTTCATCGGAGGGGGCTTCCGGAGGTGGTACGCGTGCAACAATCGCCTCGAGAATCTCCTCGATCCCAATACCGATTTTTGCGCTGGCCTGGATTGCTTCCTCCGCCGGAATCGCGAGAATCTCTTCGAGCTGCCGTTCGACCGCAGGAATGTCAGCGTTGGGCAAATCAATCTTGTTGATGATGGGCACGATCGTCAGTCCTTGCTTGTGCGCCAGATGCACATTCGCGACCGTCTGCGCTTCAACCCCCTGAGCTGCATCCACAATCAAGAGCGCGCCTTCACATGCAGCGAGGGAACGCGAGACTTCGTAAGCGAAGTCAACGTGCCCCGGAGTATCCAACAGATTCAGTCGATACACTTCGCCCGATTTCGCACGGTAGCTCATCGTCACCGGATGCGCCTTAATGGTGATACCGCGCTCCCGTTCGAGGTCCATCGAATCGAGCAATTGATCCTGCTTTTCGCGTTCGTGAATCGTGCCTGTCGTTTCAAGCAGCCGATCGGACAAGGTGGTCTTGCCATGATCGATATGCGCGATGATGCAAAAATTGCGC
>DASXIC010000050.1:0-6458 GCA_036498205.1 Chthoniobacterales bacterium
CGAGAATCATGATCGCCGGCATCGTCACACCGAGACCGAAGGCGATCGATTCACCGGCCGAGCCCGCGGTCTGGACAATATTGTTTTCGAGAACCGTCGAGTCACGGAACCCGAGTTTTGATGCCACGCGGAAGAAGGTAATTGCGAGCACCGCCACCGGAATCGATGCGCTTACCGTCAAACCAACCTTAAGGACAAGGTAAAGCGAGGACGCGCCGAACACGATTCCAAGCAACGTCCCTAGAATGATAGGAACTACGGTGAATTCCCGCAGTCGCGCCGAGGAGGGTATCAGCGGCCGAAAATTTGCGAGGAACGGATTCCCCGGCTTGTACCCGACGATATCGGGCATTTCGTTAGGCGGATTTCGGATATCGATTTTTCGCATTCGAACGTGCGACTGGACCGAGCAGGGGCTAAGGACTCAGGTGCTTCAAGCGGTCCGCAATGACGCCATCCGCAATATCCAGCGGTAAAGCAGAAACGAGATGAGGGCGAATGCGACGCCGCCAATGACAATCGCGGCGGTTTCGAAGTTTGGCCCAACCAGCGAAAGCGGCGCCCCTTTCCCGGAGAAGACAACGATTGCGGAAATCACTACCCCGATAATGCTTTCGCCGACGATCAAGCCTGATGCGAGTAAAACGCCGAGTTGCTTGGTCGCTTCTGGCTTCGGTGTGCGATCCGCGCGACGGTCGAAAACCCAGCCCACGATTGCGCCCACGACGATCATCAGGGTGCTTGCCGTCGGTAGATAGATTCCGAGTCCGACGGCGAGCGGGGGCACGCGCATATGCCGCGTCGTGCGTGAAAGAATTTCGTCGAGCAGAATGATGCAACCTCCGATTAAGGCGCCGATTCGAATCAAGCTCCAGTCGATGTTCGCGGCAATGACGCCCTGCGCCAGTGAGGAGATCAGTCCCGCTTGAGGCGCAGGCAGCGGATGGGGCCGCAGTTCAGCACCGGGAGCGCCGACGAATCCATAAGCATGATTGACCAGATCGAGCACCGGCGGAATAACAACCGCGCCAGCGATGACGCCGATAATGAGCGCGACCTGTTGCTTCCACGGAGTTGCATCGACAAGCTGCCCGGTCTTGAGATCTTGCAGGTTGTTGTTAGCGATCGCAGCAACGTTGAAGATGACCGCGGTGGTGAAAAGCGCGAATGCCATCAAAGCCTTGCTCGCATCCGGCGAAACGTACGGCTTCACGCCCAAGACAAGGAGCAGGGCAGCGCCGATCACCACCAAAATACCAATACCCGAAAGCGGGCTGTTCGACGAACCAATCAGGCCCGCCATGTAGCCGCATACTGCGGAGACGAAGAAACTCATCAGAACGACGTAGGCCACGCCGCCAATGACGAGAGTTGTCAGGTGAGCGCCGAGTCCGCTCGCGTTGGCGAAATAGCCGAGCACCCACCCGATCGGCAGCATGCAAACTAACGTGACCAGACCGACAATGCCGATTGGAATATCGCGCTCGGTGATTGGCAGCGTATCCGCTTTACCGGCCTTGCGCGCGCGCGAAGCGGCCATCGCGCCAGCGAGGCCCTGCGCGACTGGCTTTACCAGCTTTAGCAATGTCCAGATCGCTGAGACGCCAATTGCACCTGCACCGAGAAAGCGTACTTTTTTGCTCCAGGTGCTTTGCGCGAGTTGAGCGGCAGCCGTTGTGAGATCGCCTACCAGCCCGGAGTAGTGCGGCACGCCCCATCCCCATCCGATGAATGCGCCAATAAGCATCGCGATTCCTACCGACAACCCGACCAGGTGACCGATCGCAAGCAACGCGAAGGAAAGCGAGAAATCATAACCGCTCACCGCGCCTCGCTTGCCGATGCGAAAAGTCTGCGCCACATCAGCGGCGAAGATTTGCGTTGCAACGATGACTGCGAAGACGGCGGCAACAATTGATCCCCACAACACCGCCAGCAGACCGGCGCGGCCGTGTTCAATATCCGAAGCGTGCACGCTATCGCCGCTGCTGCCGACCTTCAAAACTTCCGCGCACGCGACGCCTTCCGGATATGGGAGGTCTGAACTCGTCACCAGCGCGCGACGCAACGGGATCGAGTACATCACGCCCAGAATGCCGCCCAGCGCGCAAATCAGGAACGAGATCCAGAAGGGGAACTCAGTCCACCAGCCGATCATGATCAGACCTGGTAACACAAAGATGATCGACGACAGCGTGCCGGCAGCGGAGGCGACCGTTTGAACAATATTATTTTCCTGAATCGTCGCATCCTTGAAACCGCGCAGCATCGCCATCGAAATTACCGCCGCCGGAATCGACGTAGAGAAAGTGAGCCCGGCCTTGAGACCGAAGTACACGTTGGCCGCGGTGAACACCAACGTGATGATGATCCCTATGATCAGGCCGCGACCGGTAAGTTCCTTTCGAGCATTCGCTCTAATGTTCGTGGGTCGATTGATCGCGGTAGTGCTGTCAGCCATCGCAAATTAATCCAAAAACAGAAAGCCAGTGTCGCGCCTCGAAATCAATCGCAAAGATGACAAAAAATGCTGGAACCCTTTAATGAACATCTGCATCAGGCAGATCACCTCTGGGCGCTTTCGGATTCGCTACGCATCATCTCGATCACTTCGGTTACAGGCTTCGTGCTTACTTTGCTTATTCCAGTGAAAGGGTGATCCAGAATATAGATCAACAACAAGATCCAACTGAGGGTGATGGTGAGCGCCGTAATCATCAGGTATTGAGCATTAATGTTCTTCGTTCCGAACAAATAAGTGTACGCAACGGTAATCACCCCGCCGACGAGCAGGACAAGCCATATGGTTGGTGGAATCGTGTTGTTCCCGGCGAAAATCCGCAATCGACGATGCTCGGCAAGGTTGTTGAGGCGTTTCAAAGATTCGGCATACAATTCCCTGTTCGATGCCGATTGCGCATCCATGCGATTGAAGAAGTCCAGTAATTTTCGCAGAGCAGGAGATGAGTGAATACTGATTTCTTCGGTCGACATCTTGTTGACGTTCAGTTGAACTGCGTCTGCATAATCGATTAACCCTTGCTGGATCACCTTGCGCGCCGGCTCGGTCAAGCCTTGTGCGCTATGAAAAAGATCAATTGTGTCACTTGCTTCCAATTGCAGGTTTTTTGATGCGTCATCGTATCCGCTCCAGGTAACGAATACGACAAAAGCCACTACCACTCCATAAAGCAGGCCGAACGCATTAAAGATGATGGCGGCTACTTCGTGATTTTCTTTCAAGACTTCGGCCGGGTATTTGCGCCGCACAAAATGAAGCCCCGTGGCTGCCAGCGCAGTAGTGACTATCGCCACCAGCAGGAAAGAGATTACTGGCGGCAGATAGAGGAGGAAAGGCACGACCTTCTTTCGAAGAAATCGCGTTAGCTTGGCAAGATTAAAACAAGCCAGCCCAAACGGAATTACCCCGGCCAAGATTACTCAAGCGCTTCTGAGTTCCCACACCAGGCCATTGGGATTCCTCGCCGTCTGGGCGGCTCGGAATGACCGAAGGAGCATTGGTGCAAGGTGTGCCCGCTTTTCGAGAACTGTCCGATTCTTACACCGCCCTCATCCCGAGCAAAACGAGGGACCTCACAACTGGTCTGGGATTTCCCCGACGCGCTAAAGCTTTGCGCGCTCCCACACCTGAAGAATGTGACCGCTTCCGGGCGGCGATGTGAAGTCGTTCGGCCGCGGCTTACCCGCGGGCGCCCAACAAGCCCGTTTGTGATTGTCATCAATGATCTCGTAGATGCCGAGAAATGTTTTGCCTTTGTCCGGGCCGGTGCCTTGAACTGAATCCACAGTCTTCGGCTTTTTTGTGGGATCGATGGTAAACGTACCCTCTTCGCTAGTCCCGGTCTGCGCACCGGTGGACAGACTGAACTTGTCCCTGTCGGTAATCAGTTTCGTTTGTGCTCTTATCGCTTCCGGCACGGGTTTTCCATCTACTGCCCCGTAACTGAGCGTCCAGGCGCCGCTCAATCGCCGATAATCATTATCGATAAGTTCTTGCATGGAATTGTCGGCTGCGAAATTGGATCCCGGAATGAGTAGAGCAATGGTAGATAACAGTAACGCATGTCCGTGCGTTCTCATGCGAAGGTGCTTCTAGTTTTCAGCGTCCTTAATGTAAAGAAAAACGCCCAGGATTCTTACTTCCAAGGAGACGCTTGATCCCGTTGATTATCTCACTGCTGTGACCACACGATCAAGTACTCGGCGGTACGACCTCAGGCGGAAGACAGTCTCGACGAAGTGTAGTCCGTGATCTCTCTGACGAACGTATCGCCAAAACTTTTTAGTTTCTGCTGGCCTACTCCTGAAATGGCAGCGAATTGATCAAGGCTGGTGGGCTGCTTATGCGCCATTTCCCGTAGCGACGCATCGGAGAAGATAATGTAGGCAGGAACCCCCCGTTCGTCAGCGACTCCCCGGCGCAAGACCCGCAATCGTTCGAATAGAACCTCATCGCATTCGATTTCACCGACGCGTTTTTTTCGGGGTTTCTCGGCCACATCTACGGGTTTGCTGAGCGTGATGCTTTTGCGACGCTTGAGCGCTTCGCGCCCGGCCGGCGTGAGCTCGAGGGTGGCGAACTTTCCTGGCGCTACGACTAACAAATCAAGTCTGATGAGTTCGCGTCCTATTGCTTGCCAGGTCCGGCGATTCATCTCACGACCGATTGCATAAGTGGAAATCTGGTCGTGGCCGCGCTGCCGAATCGCATCGCTTTCTCCGCCGGTTAGCACTTCCGCGATATGATTTATTCCGAAACTAAAGCCACTTTTTTCCCGCACGCGATGCACGCAGGAGAGAAACTTCTGTGCGGCCACGGTACCGTCGAAGGTTTCTCGCGGTTCGAGACAGTTATCGCAACTGTCGCAGGAGACATCCGGCCAGTCCTCGCCAAAATATTTTAGGAGAGCCGCGCGCCGGCATTGGCGTGTCTCCGCATAACCGAGCATTTCGCGCAATTGAGCGCGTGCGACGGATTGCTCGCGCTCCGGTTTTTCTTCGATGAAACGAATCTGCTTGGCCACATCGCCGGCGCTAAACAACAGCAAGCACTCGCTTGGGAGCCCATCACGTCCGGCGCGGCCCGTTTCCTGGTAATAACCTTCAATGTTCTTTGGCAAATCGTAATGGATGATGAAGCGCACATTGGGTTTGTTAATGCCCATCCCGAACGCGATGGTCGCGGTGATTACGCGAACATCGTCGCGCAGAAAAGCTTCCTGGTTTCGTGTGCGCTGATCCGCCTCCAGCCCGGCGTGGTACGGTTTCGCGGTTACGCCGTCAGCAGTAAGCTTGCTTGCCAGGGTCTCCGCTGTTTTCCGGCTGGCGCAATAGACGATTCCACTCTCATGCGGCCGGTTACGAATGAAGTTGAGCAATTGAGGGTAAGCCGATGATTTTGTTTCGACGCGATAAGTAAGATTCGGTCGGTTGAAGCTTGCGACATAACAACTCGGATCCCGCAGCTTGAGATGTTTCACGATGTCATCTCGAACGCGTTCCGTCGCGGTGGCAGTAAGCGCGATGATTGGAACTGTGGGAAAATGCCGGCGCAACTTGCCGAGCTCACGATATTCCGGCCGGAAATCGTGCCCCCATTCGCTGATACAATGCGCCTCATCGATGGCGAACTGCGCAATGTTCAGGTTCAGTGCCCGCTCCACAAAACTGTCGAGCATCAATCGCTCCGGAGCGACATACAGTAGCTTGTAGTCACCGCGATGAAGCTGGCGTAATCGCGTTCGGGCCTCATCCCCATCGAGCGTCGAGTTTAAGAATGTTGCCGGAATCCCGCTCGTTGCCAGCCCGTCGACCTGGTCCTTCATCAGCGCGATCAGGGGCGAGACCACGATCGTCAACCCTGAACGCAAAAGCGCCGGCAATTGAAAGCAAAGCGATTTTCCGCCACCGGTCGGTAATAAGGCGAACACATCACGCCCCGCGAGCGCGTCCGCAATTATCTGCTGCTGAAGAGGTCGAAAAGATTCGTAACCGAAGTACCTCTTCAGGGCCCCTTGCGGATCCATCAGAGGTCGCCTGCTGCTGCGGTCCAGATCGGCTCGGTCCGCTTCTTGATCGCGGACAGAATATTCGTGACAACGTCCGCGCGTGGCCTGGCGCCGAGATTTCCTTTGCCATGAACGCGAACGCTAACCGCGCTTGCTGCCATGTCGCGTTTTCCGATTACCAGCATGGTGTGGACTTTCATTTGCTCGGCACGTTGGATTTTGCCGTTGATCTTATCGGATGACTCATCGATTTCCGCGCGCACTTCGTGAGCTCGTAATTCCGCGTGAATGGCGCGCGAATAACTGAGTAGCTCGGGCTCATCGCCGATGGGTAGAATGCGGACCTGTTCCGGCGCGAGCCAGAGCGGAAAATTCCCGGCGTAATGCTCGATCAGGAAACCAATAAAACGTTCATGGGTACCGAGTGGT
>DASXIC010000051.1:0-11271 GCA_036498205.1 Chthoniobacterales bacterium
ACGTGTTTGGAAAGCAGAATGTGACCAGCATCGCCACAATCCATGACTCGTTGTGCCAGGTTAATGCCGGCACCAGCTATGTTAGCTTGCTCACTTAGGTCAGTAACTGCATTGACCGGTCCGCTGTGAACGCCCATGCGAACGTGCAACTCTGGATGACTGTTTAGCGTTTTACTGATTTCAATCGCGCATAACACTGGCGCCTCTGGGCTGGTCCGAAAAACTAAGGCTCCACCATCGCCTGTAGGCAGTCTTAGTAGCTTACCTTCCGCTTCTGCGAGACGGAGCTGCTCCGTTCCGCGCACGATCTCTTTCAATTTTTGAATCTGCTCGCCCTGCTCGTTGATAAGCAGTTTCGAGTAACCAACGATGTCGATGAACAAGACGTGGCCGATCTCGAACTTCACGTCTGCGGAACGCTCGATCGGCATGCGCCCTTTTATCTAAAAGGGGGTCGTGTTAACGAGCCTTATTTGGGCGCAACAGACACCCCCTAGACTGTCAACGCTGAAAGAACCGATGACCGTTTTTTCGCAGATAGAGGGCAGCTTAGTGAACGCCACCGCGTAGCATCGCCTTGTGACGGAGGCAAACGCGCTCCGAAGTAAGAGTTAAAAGTACGAAAGCAGCCCCGAAATAATCGGGGGCGTCCGCTGGCAGCAGAAAGTCAGTTTCGAAATAAATCGGGAACCTAATATCGCCGCCCATCCTGTTCGTTATCTTTGCCGTTGGAGGCGCGCTTCGGCCAGGTCGATGTCGCGCTGGATGCGGCGCAGGACTTCGTCGTTGATCGATTCGTCGTTCCGCAGGGCAATAACGGTGTCGCGCTCCGTTTCCAACGCTTCCCGGGCCAGTTCTTCAAAGTCCTTCGAGTACAATCGGCCCACACTCTTCTCCGCCGCTGTCTCCCTGCTCAATTGCCGGATACGATCAGCGTACTCGGAGCGGAGACGTTCAACGCTCTGCGGTCTCGCCCGATTTGAAGATCCGATGTCCTCGATGCGAGCCAGGGCTGCTTCGTTCGCCTTCAGCCGGGCCATTCTCTCTTCTTTTTCAGGGACGTGATCGTCCATAATTTTCAGCGCTCGAACCAGGGGTTTCAGCGTCAATCCCTGCACGACGAGCGTCCCGAAAATGACGCAGAACGTCAGCAGAAGGATCAGATTGCGTCCGGGGAAGGGCGCGCCATTGGTCAGGAGATATGGAATCGCGAGCGCACCGGCCAGGGAATCCGCGCCGCGCATCGCGATCCAGCCGATGAGTGCGGTCTGTTGCCAGGGCAATGCGGGGTTTTTACGGCGGAACTGACGGCTCAATAGGCGCGGCAAATAAGTCGCGCCAAACACCCAGACGAAACGCACCAGCACGATCGCCAAAAGAACGACGATTGCCACCTTTGCCACGGCCGATGCCGAACCGGGCGGAAGCGCCTGGATCACCTGCGGCAGTTGCAGCCCAAGGAGCATGAACAGGATTCCGTTGAGAATGAACGTAACCATTTGCCACACCGGGACGGCCTGGAGTCGCATCCGCCCGCTCAGGACACGGGGGGCGCGCCAACCGTAGTAAATCCCGGCGATAACCACCGCCAGAATCCCAGAGACGTGCAGCTTTTCTCCGCTGAAGTAGGCGACATAGGGAGTAAGGAGGGAAAACATGGTTTGCACCGGCGGATCGTCCAAATGCTTCTGCACTTGCGTCGCCAGCCACCCGGTAACGAGGCCAACGACGATGCCGCCGGCGGCGACAAGAAGAAATTGTACGCTCGCCTGCCCCAATGAAAAACTTCCGGTTAACACAGCTGCGACCGCGAAACGGAAAGAGATAAATGAGGTGGCGTCGTTGACCAGGCTTTCGCCTTCGAGGATGGCAACGATCTTACCCGGGACCCTCAGATCTTTCGTCACCGCCAGGGCCGCGACTGCGTCCGGAGGCGAAATGAGGGCGCCGAAGACAAAACCAACTGCCAAAGGCAATCCTGTCAGGGCATGAAACAGGTAAGCGGTCACCGTCATCGTCAACAGGACCAAAAAGATTGCCAAGGGTAGGATCGACCGAAGGTTGGCGCGAAAATCTCTCCAGGATGTGTAGACGGCCGCGGGATAGAGAAGAGGCGGGAGAAACAAATCAAAGATCAGTTTCGGGTTGAGCTGAATCGCCGGCAGATGAGGCACCAGCGCGAGGCAGCCGCCCCCGACCGTAAGCAAGATCGGATAGGGAACGCCTATTTTCCGGGCGACGAGCGTTAGCAGCGCGACCGCCACCAGGCAAATCAGAATTAGTTGAATCTGGTCCACGATGATTCCGATTACCTGCCAAGACTGCATGCCGGCGCGTCCGATTTCAATCGCAGCCCGCTGGCGCACATTCTTTTGTTGGGAGGTATCGCGGCGACGGAGCGCCGCGGCTACAGGAGCGAAATCACCGGAGAAGAAACAAGTTTACGCCTCACCTTCGCCGAACAAACAACGGTGTTCGGAATCTGAGTTCATCAGCCGCCCAACGTCTGGGCCTGTTGCAACTTGTCTTTTTGGCAGGCCCACAGCGTAATGTTTTTCGCGATACGTGAATCGGAAATCTGGCGTTAACCCAGAGTTAACGGGAAATAGCATTGACGGCGACTTGGAACCCGGTCTTGATGAGTAGCATGAAAACGAAATTTTTCCTGACTGTTTGCCTGGCTTTGCTTTCATTCGCATTCGCCGGCAGTGTAGTGGCGGAAACGGACGTCGAACAAGCGCTTCGAGACCTCGATACCCAATGGTCCGCGGCGGCGGAAGCGAAAGACTTGGAGAAGATTGTTTCCTATTATTCCGACGACGCCGTCGTAATGGCCCCAAACGCTCCGAGCGCGACCACGAAGGAAGCGATTCGAAACACCTGGAAAGAAGTGACGGCAACTCCGGGCGCTTCCGTCGGTTGGAAGCCGAACAAGATCGAAGTAGCGAAGTCCGGAGATCTCGCCTGCGTGAGCGGCACCTACGACGAGACGACGACCGACTCCAGCGGTAAGGCGGTCAAAGATCACGGCAAGTACGTTGAGGTCTGGGAAAAGCAGGGCGATGGAAAATGGAAATGCGGTGCCGACATCTGGAATTCCGACCTTCCGCTAGCGCCTGCCGAGAAAAGGTAGATACGAGTCGCCCGGGCGATGAGCCGATAGTCGAGAGTTAGCTTACAGAGAGCAGGGGCGGCAGACTTTTCTCTCCTTGACAGCTTAGGAAAGGTTGTCTAATCTCCTAATCAACTTAGGAGAACGCGTGAGTAACGAGGCCGAACTTCTTCCGGGCACTCTGGATTTGCTCATTCTGAAAGCGGTTTCTCTCGGTCCGTTGCATGGCTACGGAATTTTGCTCCGGATCGGGCAAATCTCGAAGCAAACCTTGCTCATCGAACAGGGAGCGCTTTATCCCGCTCTTTTCCGGCTGGTCCGTCAGGGCTTGTTAAAACCCGAGTGGGGAAAATCGGACAACAATCGGCGCGCCAAGTTTTACGAACTCACATCCGGTGGGCGAAAGCGTCTGCGAGAAGAAACGGATGGCTGGAACCGCCTCGCCGCCGCCATTGCTTCCGCTCTCGCCGCCCGGCCGCAGGAAATATGAACCCAACGGCGAATGGGGAATCCGAATTGATTCCACCTCAAGGGTCAGGACACGACTGGCAACTAAATGACTAACTACTGATTAGCGATTATGATGCCGGCCTATTTTCAGTCTGTTGTGGCGACTGAGCGCGGCCGCATCTACAGCTCTCCCTGGTCACTCTCCTCTGCTGCGCATCGTAAGCGGCTTACGATAACGGAAGTGAGCGTGCATTTCAGCGCGTTTCCCCGTCTCAGCATTGCCGCTGAACCAGAAGCAAAATGAAACTTCTCGCGTATTTTCGGTCGCTCGCCGCAAGGTTTTGAATCGTTCTCAAACAGAAAATGAGTTGCAGGACGAGCTTCGCTCACACATCGAGCGCCGCGCTGACGACCTGGAACGTTCAGGTTAACGCGCGCCGAGGCCGAGCGCCGCGCGCGGATTGAGTTCCGAAGCACGGAGCGCAATTCCATTAAAGAGGCAAGTAGGTACCGATTCCGCCGAAAGCGTCCCCGTCCACGAAAGCCAGACTAGGTCAAATGGACAGCTCGTCCTGAGGCGCTGAGTAGCTAAGTTTGCCCTCAATCAGACGCGCAGCCGATGTAAACGGGTGCAGCTCGGTTTTCCCACGTCCCAGGATATGGTCGATCTCGACGCCACGACTCTTGAGGTAATCGGCAATGAGTGCACGATGACATTTCCACCAGACCGCTTCCGCGCACATTAAAGCGATTTTCCGATCCGCGAGTTTATATAATCTTTCAATCCCGCACCGAAATTCCTCGGTTTCCATATGATCGGCGTAGCCACGAAAGGACTCATTTCGCCACGCCGTGTTAGGAGAGTCTGCTCGCGGCTTACGGCGACCCCCTAGCTCAGGAAAATGCATGTAGTTCATTCCGGCGTCATGCAGCGATCTATCCAGTTCCGATCGATTGAATTGCGGGTGGCGCTTTGAACCGGGTAATAGACGAACGTCGGCGACGAGCTCAATTCCGACAGAGCGCAAGACATCGATAAACTCCTCGATTGTTCGGGTGGAATGTCCGATGGTCCAAATCTTTTCCACTCTCTAACTAATCGCCAGCAAATCCCAAAGTGATAGAACAAATTAGTGTGCTATGCCGGCGGATCCCCCCCTGGGTCGGCCACGAGGTGGTCGTTCCATTCGCAGTTACTCGCCTGAGCCTCTGCCTGGTCGCGTGGTTGGGATTTCATTTGTGGCGACCAGCAACGATCTTTCCGGAATCATGGCAGATCGATTCGAAGGGTAATCGCGGCGCGATAACAACGCTGGCCTCGACTGACCCGCATCCATTCGCAAACATGTGGGCGCGATGGGATGCGGGATGGTATCTGGAGATTGCCAGGACGGGATATAGCTACCAGGCTGGAAGTCCAAGCACGGTCGCCTTTTTTCCACTCTATCCTCTTCTAATTCGCAGCTTACATGACCTTCTATTTTTGCCCGGGACTGACTACTGGTTTCTCGTTAGCGGAATTCTTCTTTCAAATGTTAGCCTTATCATCGCCCTGGTTTATCTGCGTGCTTTGCTGGCAATAGATTACACAGTAGGAATTGCCGCCCGCGCAGTCTTATATTTGCTTGTTTTCCCGACTAGCTTCTTTCTTTCAGCGGTTTATGCAGAGTCGCTCTTTCTTGCTCTAACTATCGGTGCCTTCTTTTACGGCCGGCAACATCGCTGGCCGCTGGCGTGCACACTGGCGGCCCTGGCCACTGTTTGTCGATCGCAGGGAATCCTGATCGTTTTGCCTCTATTGGTCGAATACCTCCAGCAGGGGAACTTCAGCTTCCGCAAGATTGGATGGAACCTTTTATCTTTCGTGCTACCTGTCGCGGCCATCCCCATCTTCCTCTTTTTCCTATCTGGAAAGTTTGGAGATTGGCGCGTGATTTTTGAGGCGCAACAACCATGGGGCCGTCACCTGATGTGGCCCTGGTATACGTTATCGTGGGTCACGCATCACGCCCCTTTGCTCTCCAGTGAGCACCACGAGTGGCTCGACTTTAGTTTCCTGGCTCTGCTTGTCGTCGGCGTGGCGATTGGGCTCCGCTGCCTGCGCTTGTCGTACAGCTTCTACGGATGGACGGCGGTGGTGTTTTTCTCCTCCTGGGGAATGCTCGGTTCGGTTCCTCGCTTCGACCTGGTCGTTTTTCCCCTTTTTGCCGTGCTGGCAATACTTGGAGAGAAATCCGGCGTTTTCCACACTGGCTACGTAATTAGCGCATCGATGCTTGCCGGTTTGTTCATGGTTATTTATTCACAATGGAATTGGATCGCGTGAAAACCCATTTTCCACTTGCGGCGATGCGATCGGCGACTGCAACATGACGCACTATATGACAAGCAAAGAAGCTTTGCGTTTACTCGACCAAATCATCCGGCATCGTTCCATCCTAAAGCACCCTTTTTATCTTGCCTGGCAACGGGGTGAATTGACTCGTAACGATCTCGCTACCTATGCAACGGTTTACTATCCGCACGTGGCCGCGTTTCCAGATTACCTAAGGAATGCGATCCGGTGCGCGGGCGACCCGGTCACGAAGAACGAATTACAAAACAACCTTGCGGACGAACTCGCAAATCCGGCGCCGCATCCGGAGCTTTGGCTGGATTTTGCCGAGGCCACGGGCGCCGATCGCGCAATCGTGGGCTCGTCCAGGCCTACGAACAAAACGGCCAACACAATTCTCACCTTCGATCGACTTACGCGGGGGGACAGCGCCAGCGGGCTGGCCGCGCTTTACGCTTACGAATCGCAGCAGCCTGCTGTTGCCGCCGAGAAGATTCGAGGCTTGCGTTCCTTTTATGCCATTTCCGGCGAGACGGCTGTTCGCTATTTCACCGTCCATGCTACTGCCGATATCGACCACCGCGAGGCGGAACGCGACGCGCTCGAACGCTGTCTGGAAAGGGGCGGGTCCGCTGAGAATATTATGACTGCGACTAACCAGGCCCTGGATGCATATTGGGATCTACTCGATGGCGTTTGCGAAGAAGCTGCCCTGGCAGTTGCCTAACTATCCTGGAAAACTTAAAGTCCCAACCTGGAGCAAAGAAATGAAATTTATCATTGGAACCATAATCGCCTTAACAGCAGCCTCATTAAGCATGGCACAAACCACACCACAAGTCGGAGCAGTAGCGCCGGAAGTCACACTCCCGTCCAACGAAGGGAAACCAACCAGCCTGAAAGATTACAAAGGGAAATGGGTGGTCCTGTATTTTTATCCAAAGGATTTTACCAGCGGCTGCACCCTGGAAGCGCATAATTTTCAGCGTGATCTCGCCAAGTTCAATCAAGCTGATGCGGTAATTCTAGGCGTTAGTGTCGACAATTCCGAATCGCACAAGGATTTTTGCACCAAGGAAGGCTTGAATTTCAAGCTCCTGGCGGACACGGATGCAAAGGTGTCGGAAGCGTATGGCTCGGTGAAGGATTATAACGGCGCCAAGATGTCGGCTCGCAATACCTTCATCATTAATCCAGATGGCAAAATCGCCAAGGTATTTACCGGGGTAAAACCGCAGACTCATAGCGAAGAGGTCTTGCAGGCCTTGGCCGAGTTGAAGAAAAGCTGATGGTATGAGTGCAAGAAAATCGATCGATTGCCGGGACTATCCGAGTGAGAAAAACTGCTCATTGAAGATATCGGGAAGGGAAGAAGAAGTTCTGGACGCGGCAGTGCAACATGCGATCTCGGCGCATGGGCATGAAGCAGGCCCGCGATTACGTTCGGAAATTCAGTCGATGCTGAAGGATTCGAACGACTGATAAAAGCGATCCGTCTTATCCGATCTTCTTTCGAAACCTCAGCGCGCAAATACAAAAGAGCACGATCGCCATCACGATCAGAATAGCGAGGTTCGGCCAGTATTCGAGAAAACGGGCGCCTCGGAGGATGATCGCCCGGCTTAACGCGATGAAATAGGTCGTTGGAATGATGCTGCCGAGCGCGCGGAATATCCATGGCATCGTTTCGCGCGGAAATATGAAGCCGGAGAAAAAGACACTCGGCAGGATGAAGGTCATCGACATTTGCAATGCCTGCATCTGATTTTCGGCTTTGGTCGCGACGAGAAGGCCCAGACTGAGCAGTGCAAAAACGTAAACGAACGTCGAAAAGATCAACGCCAGCAGGTTGCCGGCAATGGGAACGGCGAAGACAAACCGCATAATTGCATAGAGTAACAGGGCCATTGTCATTCCGATACAAAGGTAAGGAACGAGCTTGCCAAGCATCAGTCCCCAGCGACTAAGCGGACTGACCAGGAGTTGTTCGAGGGTGCCGCGTTCGCGTTCCCGTACTACCGCCATCGCCGTCGCAAAGGTAGTTCCGATTTGCAGGACTACCCCGATCACTCCGGGAACGAAAAAATTCGGACTGCGCATGGTGGGGTTATAGAGCATCTGGGGGCGGACCTCGACCGGCGGGGCGCGATGCGGCGAATCTTTCAGCAGCTTTTCCACCGATTGGGTGAGCGCAACGGCCAGGCCGGTGTTGAGCGCCTGGAGTGCAGTGGTCGAATTTGAGCCGTCGATGAGCAATTGCACCTGGGTGGGATTGCCCGCGCGCAGGTCGCGCGTGAACTGCGGCGGAATTTGCAGACCGACGTAGGCCCGCCCTTTGCGAATTTCGCTCGCCATTTCGTCCGCCGTTTGCACTTCGCCGACGACGCGAAATGTCTCGGTGTTGACAAATCGGTCGATAAATTGCCGGCTCTCGACCGTAGGATCCTGATTCAGGATCACCATACCCATATGTTTGACGTCATTATCGAGAGCGTAACCGAACGCGATCATCTCGATTAAGGGCGGGAAAAACATAAAGAACAGGGTCATCGGATCGCGCCAGACACTAATGAACTCCTTGAAAAGGATCGCTCCCAGACCACGGAATGGTTGATGTTTTACCATCAGGCGGCTTTGCGCTGGTTCGCGCCGGCGTGTTTTCCGGTCAGGGCCACAAATACGTCCTCGAGAGATGGGCCAATTTCGTGAATCTCGGAATGCTCAATTCCGATTTCACCAAGCTTCGCTTCGATCATCTCGGGCGAGACATCGTTTTCCACCAGTAAATGCATCGACTGGCCAAAAACCGTCGCGCTCCGAACGCCATTAAGTTGGTGCATCGCTTGCAGTGCGGTGGTGAGATGATCACAAGTGACATCGAGACGGCGCGTTCCTGGCGGATTCACTTCGGGCATTTTCTTCAGCTCGTCGGGTTCGCCGCAGACAATCAATTTCGACATGTAGATGTAGCCGACATGGGAACAGCGCTCCGCCTCATCCATATAGTGGGTGGTGACGAAAAGTGTCATGCCCTGCCCGGCAAATTCAAAAAGCAGATCCCATAGCTCGCGCCGGGCCACGGGATCGATACCGGCGGTGGGTTCGTCCAGGAAAAGCACGCTCGGTTTGTGCATTAATGCACAAGCCATGGCCAGACGTTGCCGCCAGCCGCCAGAAAGCAATCCAGCACGCCGGTTGATATATGGCTCCAGGTGAGTCGTCGCGATCAGTTCGTCCCGTCTCTGCTTCAAATCACGTCCGTTTAACCCGTAAAGCTTTCCGGAAAATGTGAGATTCTCGCGAACGGTTAGTTCATCATAGAGCGAAAATCTTTGGGACATGTAGCCAATCATCTCTTTGATCGCATCGCCTTCGCGGACTACATCCCGGCCTCCAATACGCGCGGTTCCCTCTGTCGGTTCGAGGATGCCGCAGAGCATGCGAATAACGGTCGACTTGCCCGAGCCGTTTGGCCCGAGAAAGCCAAAAATCGACCTTTTCGACACAGAAAAGGAAACATGGTCGACGGCGGTGAAAGTCCCGAATCGTTTCGTTAGTCCTTCGCACTCGATCATCGCTTCCATCTGCCAACCGATCTAACGCGATGGAACATCGGGGAAGTAAACGTCAGCCGACATCCCGGCGCGAAGTTTGTCTTCGGAATTGTCGAGCCGCACCTTCACGCCGAAGACTTGCTTGATCCGATCTTCCACGGTCTGGACATTCCGCGGTGTGAACTCAGCTTGCCGGTTAATTTGCTCGACTGTCCCGTGAAAATCCTTGCCTGGAAATGAATCGACCCGTACGCGGACCTGTTCATCCAGCTTGATCTGGCCGAGCCATTTTTCCGGAACGTAAACGCGAACCCACAGATGTTCCGGCAAGATGACGGTTGCGACTTCCCGGTTTGCCGGAAGGACGTCCCCGACCTTGACGCTGAGCACTTCGAGGATGGAATTGCCCGGCGCGACGACGCGCATTTCGTCTAACTGGGTCTGAATTTGGGCGAGTTGAGCATTCGCTTGAGCCACCCGCATCTTTGCACCTTCGACCACCTTTTCCTGCGAATTTGCCGCGCTGGCGGCCCGCTCTGCTTCGCTCGGTGAAACAGTCTTTCGCTTTAACAGATCCTGCTGGCGTCGCGCTTCGGAGCGCAAAAATTCCAGCTGCGCCATTTGCGCTTCAGCGTCACGCGTCGCGGCATCGACCTGAGCTCTTGCCAGATTGCGCTGGGCGGGCAATTCGGCGGCATCCAGCTCAACGATAGGATCGCCGGCCTTCAAGGCCTGACCTTCGCGGGCAAAGATCTTCTGAACGCGACCGGGGGCCCTCGGGGCAACGTGTGCTTCATCGACTTCGATTGTTCCCGAAACGGCATTGTTTGGACGCTGGCACCCGGTGAGAAGGCAGAGCATGGTCGATAAGATAATGGCGCTGCCATTGGCCGGTTTCATGGATCGGAGCGGAAGCTATCGCGATTTGAACTTTCGTTGCCAGATCGATTCTTCACCAGTCTGTATGGATTCACTTTCCATTGCACTAAATCGAGGTTAGTTCGGCGGATGAAACAGATATTTTCATTTGCTGCGATCGCCCTGGCTGCTGTGGTCTTTACCAGTTGTTCGACAGAGCAAGGGTACACAACCACATCATCGGCCACGACCAATGAGTCCGGTGCGGTCAGGACTGCCGGCAGCACAATCACCATGCCGAACCAGGGCCCATCCATGATGAGTGGAGGACCGCGTTAAAGATTGTTTCCGGGGAGGAGTTGAATCGGGCAGCCCGTTGAAATGCGAATTTACGATCATATCGATTTGCGGGTGCGCGATCGCGTCCGAGCACAGAAGTTCTTCTCCAAATTGCTGCCGGCCCTTGGGTTGAAACGCGATCAAAGCGGCAAGGAATGGGGCGCGTTTGACACGGGTGTGGAAGGAAGACCAACCGAATTTTTCGGTTTTACCGAACAGCCTGGTCATATTCCCAACGAAACTCGCATCGCCTTCTGGGCCGAGACGCGCGAGATGGTCGATGAAGTGGCGAAAATTGTGCGTGAAGCAGGCGGCAAGAATCTTGAAGGCCCGCAAGTTTGGCCAGAGTACAGTCCAGGCTATTACGCGCTATTTTTTGAAGATCCTGATGGAAACAAACTGGAGGTTTGCTGTCGCGGCAGCGCGATCGTTGCGGATTGAAGAGGGCATCCAAAGGTGAATTCATGACCGAGGAGGCAATGGAACCAAAAATTCTCCGGCCACAAAATCGGGTCCGCTATCTTAAGCTGATCGCATTATTTAAAATCGGAAAAGGCGTTCTTCTTCTGGTCCTTGGTTTCTCGCTGATCTTTCTGAATTCCCGCACGGGATGGCTCGACAGC
>DASXIC010000052.1:0-9475 GCA_036498205.1 Chthoniobacterales bacterium
GCCGAGTTTAAGCCGGAATACGACGTGACTAAGGGAAGCAGCGGCGTATTAAGATTTTGGGCGGCCGGAGAAACCGGCGGCGGTGCGAAGCGCGTCGGCGTCCATCATTTTGCCGTCGAGCATTACGATGCGCGTCTGGCGCAGATCGGAGAGGCGCTCAGACGGATCGCCTTCCACTAGGACGACGTCGGCGGTCTTGCCCACTTTGATTGAGCCGGTTTTGTTGTCCACCTTAAGGAGGCGGGCGGGGGTAATCGTTGCCGCGGCCAGAGCCTCAGCCGTTGTAAGACCAGCTTCGTGATAGATCTCCAGTTCGCGGATGATTTCAATGCCGGAGCCGTCAGTGCCGGCGACGATGGGCACACCGGCCTTGTACATTTTGTTAAGAAGCTGAACCATCTTTGCCCAGCTGGCGCGATAATCGGCGCGCGTGAGATCCTTGGGCACGGCGAAACCACCCTGGCGGAAACCGCGCTCGGTAGCCGGTGGCAATGTTCCGACAAACGGCGCATAAGCTGGAGACAAGTCGCCATTTTCCGGCACGTAGAGGCTTTCGAACGCCACCATCGTCGGATCGGAATAAATTTTCTTCACTGCCATGGTCGCGACGATGTCCTTCATTGGCCCGGCATCGAGATCGACATTGCGGGCGTAGCGGCCAGGACCTTCGAAACGCATGATGCCGTTATCGACTTTGATGACGTCGTCCGGCATCGCCTGCATGATGACCCAGTTGATGTGGGTGATCTCATCGTAGCCGGCGTTGATTGCGTCCATTGGGCGAATGCCGGCCGGAATATGACCGTGGACATGCAGCCCGAGCTTATGCGCTTCATCGCAGCTGGCTTTGAGCCACTCGGGATTGAAGGTCCCGTAGAATTTCACGCCGGTGAAGCCTTTCTCTTTTGCTTTGTCCACCCAGGCGATCGCTTCGGCCTGGCTGGTGGCAACGTTGGCAACTTGCGCGGTATAGGGACCTTTGCCGTCGATCAATGACGAGGGATAAACATGCGGGAAAAGCAGGTCGCCTTTCGCGGCGCGCTCGCGGCGATCGATCGTGCGGGTATCGTCGTTGCCGGGATCGCGCACTGAGGTGATGCCGAGCGATAACTCCTGAAGACCGTTGTAATCGTCCGGGACATGCATATGACAATCCCACATCCCGGGCAGTAGCGTCTTGCCTTTACCGTCGACGATTTGGGCGCCGGCCGGTGGTTTTACTTGAGCAGCTAGGCCGACCGCAGCGATCGTTCCCTTATCCACTACAACGGTTTGGTCCGGCAAAAACCGGAGGTTATCGGCATCGAATAACTTGACGTTGGTAAAGGCGACCGGTGTAGACGGAGTCTTTGCGAGCGACCGGGACAGGCCGGGCATGCGCGCGGCGAGCGCGTCGCCCTGGGCTTTCTGCATTTTTTCGCGAGCGCTCTCATAGCCCTCGGGCAGCCAGGACAAACCCATGGTCAAACCAAAGAATTTGTTGCTCGCATCGGTCCAGACTGGGATTGGCGAGTTGCTGAGACCGGAAATGGCCCACGCGGTCACTATTTTTTTCCTGTCGCCATCCCCAATCTCAAGGCTCGTTAGCTTCTCGGCCGTAGCCTTGCCGCCCGGGAGTAATGCCAGCGATCGGTCCGGACTGGCGATCAATCGCTCAACGAACTGGGCGGTAAGCTGAGTCGGTCCGCCAAATGCGACGTAAAACGACGGCGCGGAATACGGAGCGCCGCCGGCGTCGATAGGACTTTTCCAGCTCGCCTTGCCGTCGGCGATGTTGAACTTTTCGCCGGCGTCGCCGTTGGGAGTGAACCCGCGGATCACCATGGTGGCGGGCAAATTATCTGCGCCAAATGTTGTGGCGGAGTCGGTCTCAAACACCTGACCACGAAGATTCATACTCTCGCGGCCCAACCAGGTCCCGTCCGGCGCGCGCCAGATCCAGCTATCGCCGTGTTTCCCGCCGGTCGAACTGATGACCAGGTGCTCGGCATCGGCGGGTGGTTTGGCGAGATCGGCAACGGGTGTCTGCGCAGGAGAGCTGAATGAGACGAGAACGAAAGTAAGCAGGGCGAGAATGATGCGCATAATTGATTTCGATATCTGAATTTGGAATGAGAGCAGACCAGAGACGGAAGGGAGAGTAAAATGTGGATTGCGGATGGAACACGTAACCGGAGAGCGGGAACCTGAAACCGAAAACGATGAAGCCAGGAGGGGAAAGAAATTTCAGATTTCAGATTGCAGATTGGAGATGGCGAAGGCGGAATTAAGAAGAAGTGTGGAATCCGGGTTGCGGAGATGGGAGACCGGATCACTCAACTTGATCATCGCCAAGGGCGGCGGACATGTCGGCGTTATTTAATGTTTTGTTAGGCTACGGCAGAGTGAGGTTGTTCATTGTCGAGGCGCTCTTCCTTTGCTCCTTTGTCCCGATTTGCGTAGCAGACACGCTACGCGATCGCATCGACGGTTACGTTCGGAAATATTCCGAGGCCGGGCTTTTCAGTGGAGTAGTGCTGGTGGCAAAAGGAGACGCGATAGTTTACGAGGGCGCTTTTGGCTATGCCGACCAGAATCTTCATGTTCCGAATACGTTGCAGACCAAGTTCCAGATTGCTTCACTGTCGAAGCCAATAACGGCGGCGGCGATCTTGCAGCTGGCGGAGCGAGGAAAGCTGAGTTTGGGTGACCATTTGGCGACGTTCGTTCCTGGTTTCCCTAAGGGCGATAAGATTACGGTGGAAGAGCTGCTGACACATTACTCGGGTCTCGCCGACGCGAGCGCCGAAGCCGATTACAATGAATGGTCGCGCTTTCCGCAAACCACCGCGGCGTTAGTTGACCGGATCAAGAAACTGCCGCTACAGAGCGAACCCGGAACGGCCTACTTCTACAGTAACTCGAACTATCACATTCTCGCCTTCATCATCGAGAAGGTGTCGGGGCAGACCTACGGCGATTTTCTGGAACAAAACATTTTCAAGCCGGCTGGAATGTCGAACACAGCGCATCGGGCAAAAGATGAGACGATTGTGGCCGAGCTGGCCAACGGATACGTGCCAGTGGCCGCGTTGGGTTTTGAGCGCGCGACCTATCTCGACTGGACAAGCAAGACCGGCAACGGCTCTATTTATTCCACGGCGCACGATCTGTTGGCGTTTCACCGCGCCCTGCAAAAGGCGCTCTTCTTGAAACCGGACACAGTGAAGCAGTCCTACGGTTTCGAGCGCAAAGATCGAAAAGTAGGAACATTTTGGTTTCACCGTGAAAAATTTGGGCATCGATCGGTCTATGTGAATGGCAGTAGCCCGGGATTCAAAACGCATTTCGAACGCTATATCGATGACGATGCGGTCGTAATTGTTCTGTCAAACCTATACATCGCCGCGCCCTCGATCATTGCTGAAGATCTAGGTGCGATGCTGTTCGATCAGCCGGTTATGCGCGATGTCCCCAGGCCGGTGACGGCAGATGCGGAGAAGCTGAAGAGTTACACGGGAACTTTTCGGTTCGGGGAGGATTATTTTGTAAAAAACGCGACCGTGCTTGTGCAGCCCGGTGCCGATCATCTGGAGATGGTTTATCCCGCGACTGGGTTCGCAATTTCACTTCTGCCAATCGAAGGCGACCTGTTTTTCGATCGAATGTTCTGGTCGTTTGTCCGCTTTGAAAACGACAAGCTGATTTATCGCAACGGCGACAAAGATTACGTGGCGAAACGAGATAAGAATTAGGAAGGGGAAGAGGAATGCGGATTGCGGAATGAAATGCAAAACCGAAAACCGGGGATTTAATCTGGAAACCATGAAGCCGGGAGAAAGGGCTTCTGATCCTTTTCATGGGTTCCTGGCTTCCCGATTCGCTTTCGCTTAAACGGGGGCCCGGAGCAGGAGACTAAGCTAAATGAAAAACGACAGGAAGCAGACGGTCGCGCGGGCCGCGGCGTTTTGCGCCCGATTCGGGTTGCGTGTTCCGATCCTCCTGGCGCCGATGGCAGGTGCATGTCCGCCCGGCCTTTCGGCGGCAGTGATGTGCGCCGGTGGAATGGGCGCGTGCGGAGCGCTTCTGATGACGCCGGACGAGATCGAAACCTGGACCGCAGATGTTCGACGCAAGACCGATGGACCATTCCAGGTCAATCTCTGGATTCCAGAGCCCCCGCCATTGCGGGATCGGTCGCACGAAGCTGAGGTGCGGGCGTTTCTCGCGCGCTGGGGTCCACCTGTTCCCGAGAGCGCGGGCGATCCAATTCTGCCGGATTTTAATCGGCAATGCCTGGCACTGCTGAAGACCTCGCCAGCTGCGGTCTCATCGATCATGGGATTGTTCCCGCAAGATTTTGTCGCCGAATTGAAGACGCGAAAGGTCGGCTGGTTTGCGACCGCTTCGACCGTTTCCGAGGCGAAGCGGGCTGAGGCCGCCGGAGCGGATGTAGTCGTAGCGCAAGGAATGGAAGCGGGTGGGCATCGAGGTGCGTTTGAGGCGAACAAAGCCGAGCAGCAATTGGTGGGACTGTTTGCATTGTTGCCGGCGATCGTCGATGCCGTCAGCCTGCCGGTAGTAGCGGCGGGCGGAATCGCAGATGGCCGCGGCGTCGCCGCTGCGCTGACCTTGGGCGCGAGCGCGGTCATGATCGGAACGGCTTTTCTGCGTTGTCCCGAATCCGAGGTGCATCCGGCGTGGGCAGCGGCTCTGGCCAAGACGTTGCCGGAAGATACGATGTTAAGCCGCGCCTTTAGTGGGCGAACGGGTCGAAGTATCGCGACAGAGTACGTGCGCGCGGCGACTGCTGCCGATGCGCCGGCACCCGCGCCATACCCGGTACAGCGAGGTCTGACCGGGCCGATGCGAACATATGCGCAGACCTCTGGCGATGTGCAACGGATGCAAGCGTGGGCGGGGCAATCGGCGGCGCTTGGTCGTTCCGAGCCTGCCACGGAGATGACGCAACGCATTTGGGAAGAAGCTGGGAAACTGTTGTGAGCGGAAGGAAAAGGAAAATGCGGAATGAGGAATGCGGAATGCGGAATGAGGAATGAAAAGGCGGAATTAGCGACGCGGCTGCGGGTTTGCCTTAGGCTGCGTATGGCGCGTAAGTGGATTATGAAATACAGGCTTTTAGTTGCTGTGAGCGCAGCGGGAATAGGGCTGACGCTTGCAAGTTGCGCTGATCAATCGGCCGCTGTTTCCTCTGCCGATCCGGCCAATAGGACCTATACAGGTAACGACCTCAACAATACGGGCCGTCACGATACGGCCAGCGCGATACAAGCGGCTGACCCATCGGTACGCATTTCAGGTGGAAGATAAGGTCCGGTTCAAGGGTAATCTCTGAAGAGTGGTCAGAGGAACTAAGAGCCGGAACCCTCTTATAGAAATTAGAGAGGGGAGACTGGGAAGCTGCGAGCTCTTTCGGGAAAAAGGCACACGCGGCCCGGTTTTGCACCGATTCTTAAGTACAATGAAAACGATTCTCTCGATTGTCTTCGCTGGTCTGATTTCTACCGCTTCAGCGCAAGTTGTTGACACGGCCGAGAACGTCGCCCATTCGACCGTGCGCGGGGCAAAAAAAGCGGCCCACACTGTGGCTCGAGGCGCGAAGAAAGCCGTCGATACCGTGGCCGATGCCGTCACTCCCGACAAGGATGCGCGCAGAGTCGACGTCACGGTCACTGACAATGGTATCGACATGCCAACGCAGCTGAGGCCAGGAAAAACTGCGTTCGTCGTCAAGAATGCGGGCAAGACCACGCAAAACTTCGAAGTACAAGGAACTGGTGTTGACCGAAAGTTCATCGCCGCGCCGAATCCAGGTGAAACCAAGGTCCTGCACGTAAACCTCACGCGGGGCAGTTACACCGCCTATTCGCTTGGAAAAGATCAAGGCAAGCGAAGCGGAAAGACGACCCTTCGGGTTCGGTGACAAATTACCGGAATGCTGAACGAGACTGGGAACCGGGAAGCGGGAAGCGATATCGCCCGACAGCGGACCAGGACAGTTTCTGATTACCTCCTGGGTTCCTGTTCCTGATTCGATTATTCGAATAGACGGTGTCTCGGGCATCGCCAGTTGGGTGTTTAACCTGGCGCTGCGTAATTTTTAGCTTTTCAAAACGGCACAGACGATCTTTCGTGCGTGCCTTGATGGGTGTTGTCGATGAGTTGTGGCGCTTTCCGAAATGGACGCAATCTCCCCGGGAAGAATTGGCAAACACCGTCAGTCACGGGATTGGATTACTCGCAGCGATAATCGGCACGCCGGTTCTGCTCCTGGCTGCACTCAATGCCGGCAGCGACGGGTTTTTTGCCGGCACCATCGTTTTTGCGGTGACAACGATGGTGTTATATCTCGGGTCCACGCTCTACCATGCCTGGCCGCAAACGCGCGCAAAATGCGCCCTGCAGGTTTTCGATCATTCCGCCATTTTTCTACTTATCGCAGGGACCTACACACCGTTCACGCTCGGTCCACTTCGTGGAGTATGGGGCTGGACCATGCTGGGGATGATCTGGGCCCTGGCGATTTTGGGCGTGATTATGAAATCAACGCGAGGGACGTCGCGCCATCCGAGACTGGGACTGGCTCTTTATCTCGGAATGGGCTGGTCGGCCCTCATCGTCATTCGCCCCCTGATCTCTGTCGTGCCGAGAATCGCATTATTCTGGTTAGCCACGGGCGGAATCGCTTATACGATCGGCGTGCTATTTTTCGTTAACAAGCGCCGGTATGCTCACTTTATCTGGCATTTGTTCGTGCTGGCCGGGACAAGCTGCCACTTTCTGGCGGTGCTCGCCTGCACGAGCTGACGATAAGCAATTGCGGAATGCGGAGTTCGGAATTCGGAATGAAAAACCGGTCTTCGTGCGTTGCCGCTTTCCTGATTATTTTTAATCTCTGTCGAAGAGTTCCCGGAAGCTGAAAGAGGGCCAACGGTTTTCCGCCATATTTCGCCAGCAGTCTTTGGAATCGCGATAACTGGTAACCGGGGCGGGGATTTTGGAATGCGGAGCGGAATCCAGAACGTTAAGAGAGTGCAAGAAGTTTCGCAGCTTGTGCTGAATCCAATCGCGCCACTTGATGCATCTCAAGAGTAGGTGGGCGTTATCCCGAGAGCTGGAAGTCAAGATCCCGAAGGCGGAGATTCGTCGAATGGACCGGACGATTCGCTCCGGCCGCAGACTCCGGAGCAAGAGCTTCTGATGCGATTGATAGAACAGCTTGGACGTGGTTCGGAAGCCGACGGGGGCGGATCGTCAGGGGGATGGCAGAAGGAAATGCGGAACTCGGAGTGAAGAGCGGGTGCGAGCCGGACTTGGGAATTTGGAATGCGGAATTGGGAGTGCGGAAGCGCCAGTCAAAGCTGAACCCGAAAACCGGACACCGTAGACCGGAAAGGCAAAAGCCGATGTGGGAACCGATAGTCCGGGTTTTTGAGTCGATTTCAGTCGGAAACGTAGAAGTGCATCACCGAGGAGGAACACGAAGTCGCTTGCAGGCGATCCTGCTAACCGGCAAAGATTTCCGATTAGAAAATGGCTTCGGAGACGACTCGAGTTTTCATGGTCCGGCATGGCGCCACTGTTTTGAGCGCCGAAGATCGATTCGCCGGCGCGACCGACGTGGATCTTTCCGATGAAGGCCGCGAACAGACACAACGGTTAGCCGAACGGTTGAGTCGCGAAAAGCTGGCAGCGGTCTACGCGTCGCCGCTTTCTCGTACGATGGAAACGGCCGCCATCCTGGCAGCACCGCACAAACTTTCGGTGCAGGCCCGCGATGGGCTGCGCGAAATTAATCACGGTCGCTGGGAGCAAATGACGCGACGCGAAGTAGAACAAAAGTTTCCGGTGGAAGCTGCCGAATGGGAAAGGGACCCGTATACGTTTGCTCCAGTAGGCGGCGAAAGCGGCCTGCAAGTGACGGCACGGGCTTTGCCAGTCCTGATTGACCTGGTGCGACAGCATCCGGCCGAGAATATTCTCGTCGTTTCGCACAAAGGGACGATCCGTTTGCTGCTGAGCTCACTTCTGGGGTTCGATCCGCGCCGTTACCGAGACAATCTCGATCAGAAACCAGCTGCATTGAATATTGTCGATTTCAGGGACCCGGTGCGATCGCGTCTGACATTGTTTAACGATACCTCGCACTACGATCGCGCAGGCAAGGCAATTCCGCGCCGACCAGCCGGGCAGTTATCCAAGTGGTGGGAAGACAAAGCCGGCAGCTGAGAGAAATCGGATTGTGATCCGCCTTGGCAAGGATCCGGCGCGACAGGGAAGCGAAAAACGCTGAAATAGAGGTGTGCCGGGTTTTGTGCTTCGCGGGATTATGATTTTGTCGTAGCAGGTGGCGAGCGTTCGCCGTAATGACCTCAGAACTCGCAACTACAAAGAAAACCCCTGACTTTCGCTGGCGATTCTGGCGCGACGTGCTGGTTTTCCAGCTCAAAATGCTGATCGGAAATTTCCGCGATTTCGCACTAATTCCGGTGTCGATCGTCGCCGCTCTGATCGATGTCGTTTTCAAGGGCAAACGGGAAGGCGATCTTTTTTACAGAGTGCTGCGATGGGGTTGGCACAGCGAAGAGATGCTGGACGTCTATAGCCCGATCCGGCACGAAACGAGCGACCTAAAAGTTAACCCCAACTATACGGTCGATTCGGTCATAACACGCTTGGAGAGCGTGCTGGTGCGCGAATATGAAAAAGGCGGAACGGCCGCGAGCATCAAGACAGCACTCGATAAAGCAATCGACCAGGTACATCGGGAGACGCGCCACCACGGCAAACGGGCAAGAGATCTGGTCGGGCGTGCCACCGATAAACTACGGCGGGAAAGCGCAGAATAGACAAACCGGAAACCGAGGAGGGGAAACCGGCTAACATCCTGGGAGAAAAGCCCGAACAAATGCGACATGAAAACGATCGTACTTTTGATCATCTCCAATGTGTTCATGAACCTGGCGTGGTATGGGCACCTAAAATTTAAAAGCTGGCCCCTTTGGCTGGCGATCCTGGCCAGCTGGCTGATCGCCTTGTTCGAATACATTTTCCAGGTCCCGGCCAATCGGGTCGGATCGGATGAGTGGACAGTGCCGCAGCTTAAGATCCTCCAGGAGTGCATCACGCTGGCGGTGTTTATCGTCATCGCATTCGTGCTCTTTCGTTCGCCGTTGAAATGGAATTATTGCGTGGCTTACGCACTAATTGTGGGCGCTGTGTTTTTCGCTTTCAGGTTTTGAACCGACAATGCGGAATGACATCGGACACCGGACACCGGAAATCGCGAACAAAAGACCGGAAATCGGACACCCGGTCCGGGTTTTGACTATTGCCGGCACGGTTCGATATGCTGGCCCATGACTAACGAGCTACAGGAAGTTTCGCCCAGGCTTTTTTTCGACACCATCAACGCTTATCAACATACTGCTGCGATCACGGCCGCAGTAGAGCTGGACATATTCACTGCGATTGG
>DASXIC010000053.1:0-2646 GCA_036498205.1 Chthoniobacterales bacterium
GTCTTTGTTCGATGGGTGTGTGGCATGACGTGAGAATTCTCTGACGCATGCCCGATTATGAAACCTTCCAGCATGACGTTCTCGTAATCGGCGCGGGCGGTGCCGGTTTGCGCGCCGCCATTGAGGCGTCAGCCGCGCGAGTTTCCGTTGGCCTGGTTTGCAAATCCCTGCTTGGCAAAGCGCACACCGTCATGGCCGAAGGTGGAATCGCCGCGGCGCTCGCCAACGTCGATGATCGCGATAGTTGGAGGGTTCATTTCGCCGACACCATGCGCGGCGGTCAGTACGTCAATAACTGGCGTATGGCGGAGTTGCACGCCCGCGAAGCTCCAGCGCGCGTGCGTGAGCTCGAGGCTTGGGGCGCTGTTTTCGATCGCACCAAGGACGGTCGCATTCTGCAAAGGAATTTCGGCGGGCATAAGTATCCGCGCCTGGCCCACGTCGGGGACCGAACCGGTCTGGAAATGATCCGCACATTACAGGACCATGGTGTTCATCAGGGCATCGATGTGCATATGGAACGCACAATCCTCACTTTGCTGAAACAGGGTGGTCGCATTGTTGGCGCATTCGGCTATGAGCGAGAGAGGGGAAGATTCGTTGTTTTCCGCGCAAAGGCGGTTGTTCTGGCTACCGGCGGAATCGGTCGGGCATACAAAATCACCAGCAATAGCTGGGAATATACCGGTGACGGTCATTCGCTCGCTTATCGAGCCGGAGCGGAACTGATCGACATGGAATTCGTGCAATTTCATCCTACTGGGATGGTTTGGCCACCCAGTGTTCGTGGCATTCTCGTTACCGAAGGCGTGCGTGGGGAGGGCGGGATTCTGACCAACAAGGAAGGTCGTCGCTTCATGTTTGAAGATATTCCGGAAAACTACCAGGCGCAGACTGCCAGCAATGAAGAAGAAGGCTGGCGTTATTGTCAGGGGGATAAGAATGCTCGCCGCCCGCCGGAATTACTTACCCGCGATCACGTTGCGCGCTGCATTGTGCGCGAGATCAAAGAGGGGCGGGGGAGTCCACATGGGGGCGTTTTTCTCGACATCGCCTGGATCAAAAAAAAGGTTTCGAATGGCGAAGAGTACATCAAAAAAAAGCTGCCGAGCATGTACCATCAGTTCAAACAGCTGGCCGATATCGACATTACCCGGGAGCCAATGGAAGTCGGACCGACCACCCACTACGTGATGGGAGGTGTGCGCGTTGATTCCGACACGCAGATGTCACGTGTTCCAGGACTATTCGCCGCAGGAGAATGTGCCGCTGGGATCAATGGCGCCAATCGTCTCGGTGGAAACTCACTTTCGGATCTCTTGGTATTCGGAAAGCGTGCCGGCGAATACGCGGCTGTCTTCGCGAAAGAAAATAGCCTGGGGGAAATCGATGTGAACGAGCTCGAGATAGCGGCGCGCGATGCTGTGGAGCCTTTCGAGCGCGCAGCCGGGGAAAATCCCTATACTTTACAGCACGATCTACAGGAGACGATGCAGGACAAAGTGGGTATTGTTCGGCGGGAAGAAGAAATGATTTCGGCCCTGGAAGATCTGGAGAAGTTTCGCAAGCGGGCGAGTGGTGTCGGTATTAGCGGAAATCGCGAATTCAATCCCGGATGGCATACCGCTCTGGATTTGCCGAATTTACTCATGGTCTCCGAAGCGGTAACCAGAGCAGCTCTCGAGCGGAGGGAGAGCCGGGGCGCTCAATTTCGCGAAGATTATCCGGATAAAGATCCGAAATTTGGCAACGTGAACACGATTGTTTGGCAAGGCGATGACGGCGTAATGCAGGTCCGACTCGATCCAATCCCGCCAACGCCTGCGGAATTGAAACAAATCATTGAGGAAATGAAGTGAGCGAGCCGGCAGTCATCCCGAGCGAAGCGAGGGACCTCTCCAATGGTCTCGGCTTACTCAGTTTCTCTTGCGCGCGCTCTCGATTTGGAGCAGCCCCGGTTTCCCTCGGCCGCCGCAACGCTTCAAAGATTACGGTTTAACGAATGAACGCGACGTTCAGAATTTGGCGCGGCAACGCTAACGGCGGCGGTTTTCGCGAGTACACCAGCGAAATCTCTGAGGGAATGGTAGTGCTCGATGCGATCCACAACATTCAGGCGACGCAGGCAACCGATTTGGCCTGCCGATGGAACTGCAAAGCCGGTAAATGCGGTTCCTGCTCGGCGGAAGTGAATGGCATGCCGCGCTTGATGTGCATGACGCGCATGAGCGAACTTCCGCTGGATCGGCCCATCACGGTCGAGCCAATGAAGGCGTTTCCGGTCGTGAAAGACTTAATTGGTGATGTGTCCTGGAATTTTCAGGTGAAAAAACGGATCAAGAAATTCAAACCGCGTCCACCGGATGCAGCCGATGGAACGTGGCGGATGGCGCAGGAAGATATTGATCGCGTCCAGGAATTCCGAAAATGCATCGAGTGCTTCCTGTGTCAGGACGTGTGTCACGTGCTACGCGATCACCAAATGCACGAGCGATTTATCGGTCCCCGTTTTCTGATTTACACCGCCGCGCTGGAGATGCATCCGCTCGATGTTGAGGATCGCATTCCCGAACTGCGTGAAGCGCACGGCATCGGCTATTGCAACATTACCAAATGTTGCACCAAGGTTTGTCCGGAAAGCATTGA
>DASXIC010000054.1:0-4494 GCA_036498205.1 Chthoniobacterales bacterium
CGCTGGCGCATCGTGTGGGACTGGGTGGGGTCGGCCGCCAACCCCAATCCTGACGAGCAATATTTCGTTGGGATGCGGACCGATTCAAACTCGATACCTACATTTGAATACGGCACTGTTTCCACCTTGTCCGCTGTCGTCATTGGGGTTCCACAGGAGAATTTAAAGGGGCCTGCAGATGCCGGCAGTAACTATAACCCGGACGGTACAATCACGATCTACGTGCCGAAGTCGGCGGTCGGGAATCCGCAACCGGGTGATTTGCTGGGCGCGGTTAACGGTCGCACTTTCACCGCCGATACTCCGGAGACCAGCACGCTGGAACGCTCTACCCTTTTGATCGATCACACGTTCGTCAAGGGCAATACGGACAACAGCTATCCGGCCGCCACTTATACCATCGCTGGAAATAATGTTTGTGCCCCCGCGCCCACGCCCACGCCTTCACCTTCACCTTCACCTTCATCTACACCTACTCCGAAGCCTAAACACTCGCCACACGGCTAAATCTACGGCAGTCGCCATTCTTTAGCCCGCTGATGCAGGTTGGTTTGGCCAATGATTGGGGAGCCGGTATGTTATTGGCTTGATGAAACGATACGCGCCGTTTGTCATCGTCGCTCTCGTCGCGCTGCTTTCTTTGGCCGGTGGCGCTATGCTTTATCATGCAAAGCGGCTGCCACTGCCGGACACGCCGAAAGAAGGGTCCCTGCGAGAGGGAACAGAAGGCGGTCACATTCGCGGACCTGCCAATGCGCCCCTCACCCTGGAAGAGTTCGGCGACTATGAATGTCCTCCCTGCGGAAGCCTGTCCGCTCCTCTCAACCAGCTTGAACACGATTATCGACCGCGTTTACGGATGATTTTTCGCAACTTTCCACTGGTTATGCATCCGCACGCGCGCGACGCTGCTTGTGCGGCGGAAGCTGCCGGACTGCAAGGGAAGTTCTGGGAAATGCACGACCTTCTTTACAAAGAGCAGTCAGCCTGGAGCAGAGCGACCGATCCGCGCGTTCTGTTCAGCGGTTATGCCGGAACGCTCGGACTCGATGTAGCCCGTTTTGAAAAAGATCGGGATGGCGACCAGGTCAAAGGACGCATTGCCGCCGACGAAAAGCGCGCTAATGCTCTCGGGGTCAAGACCACGCCTTCCATTTTTATTAACGATAAACCTGTGCCTTCTGCCTCTTTCCGTCCTTCCGCCTTGCGAGCAACAGTCGATGCAGCCATTAAACCGGTTATAACCCCTTAGCAGTGAATTCCCGACGAAGTGCCTCAATTGCAAAGACTGCAAATGGCTCTTTTTCCCGCGGATCGGTTGCCTTTCACTCGATAGCGGCAGTCATTTCCCTGATTGGCCTGGCAGATGCCATTTATTTGTCCGTTCAGGCCTTAACCGGAGAGACTCTTGTCTGTGGTGGATCCCCGGATTGTTTCCGAGTCCTGGGCAGCTCTTACGCCCGGGTTGGCGGAATTCCAATCGCACTGTTTGGGGCCCTGGCCTATTTCACCGTCTTCAGCTTCGCTATCTTCGCAGCCTTCGGTTACAATCGGGCTCGAACCTTATTTTCTTTAACCGTCGGTTTGATGTTTGCGGTCACACTGTGGCTTCTGGGGGTTCAGGCGTTTATTTTGCACGCTTTTTGTCGATTCTGTCTCCTCTCAGCCGCAATTATTTTTCTTCTCGCTGGATTGGTCGTTGCCCGACCGCGTCCCAGCTGAGGCAATCACGGTGAAGTCGCCGGAGTCGCGAAAATATGCGTGTCCGAACAAGTTTGCGTTTCGATCGTAACGTGGACGAGCTCCTCGTGTTCACGTAATCGTTCTCGGTAACTTTCGCAGTGTATGGGCTGGTGCGCCACCAGCGACACGATGGCCGCAAATTTTCCGGCCCCTACTTGCCACACGTGTAGGTCGGTTACTACCGAATCCCCATCGCTCTCGATCGCTTCGCGAATTTCCCTGGGTAAATCAGACGTAGCAGGCGTTCGATCGAGCAAAATGCCGCTGGTATCCCGAAGCAGACTGTAAGCCCAGGAAAACACCACGGCGCTGCCGACAATTCCCACGACCGGGTCAAGCCATGACCAGCCGAGAAATTTTCCGGAAGTCAGAGCGATAATCGCTAAAACGGAGGTAAAGGCGTCCGCCAACACGTGCAGGTACGCGGCACGAAGATTCAAATCATGCTGATGAGATCCATGCGCATGTGCGTGTGCGTGATCATGAGAATGCGCATGATCGTCTTTTAAAAGAAGCGCGCATGTCAGGTTCGCGATTAATCCCAGACACGCGATTCCGATCGCTTCGTTAAAATGAATCGACAGCGGCACGAACATCCGGTGGATCGATTCGCCCGCCATCAGAAGCGCGACGACAGAGAGGACCACCGCGCTGGCAAAGCCCCCGAGCACGCCAATTTTGCCGGTACCAAAACTAAAGCGTTCATCAGACGCGTGGCGCCGGGTGAAATGATAAGCCGCCGCCGTGATCAGGAAGGCCGTGACATGCGTGCTCATGTGCCAGCCATCCGCCAGCAGCGCCATCGAATGCGAGAGAAGACCGACAACGATCTCCAGCACCATCATCGCGCCCGTGATCGCGATGACGATGCGGGTGCGACGTTCCCCTCGGCTGAAATCGCGAACGAAATTGTGAGAATGCCGAAACCGGGAATGATCGGCCCGATGCATACTTGATCTTAACTGGAAAATGCCGTTTTCAAATTGAGCGAAGTTCGCTCTCGCTATTTAGGACCTGGAAGGATAAAACTTCCAACTTTCCGAACGGGAATTTAAGGAGAACATTATGCTACACTTGGTTTGGTACATTCTTGTTGGTCTCATCGCGGGCGCGATCGCCAAGACAGTAATGCACGTCCATATGACGCTTTTCTGGACGATCGTTCTGGGCATCATCGGATCAATAATTGGAGGGGCTGTCACACACATGTTCTCGCGCCCCGCAAACGATCGTTATCACCCCGCAGGCCTCATTTTTTCGACTCTCGGGGCGATCCTGGTGCTTTTTCTCTGCTTCAAATTACATATCCGTTTCCCGCGGATATAAGGGAGTCGACCCTAGTTATTGGAGCCGGAATTTATCGAAAAATACGCTCGGCTATGACATCGGCTAGTATTATGGACAAAATAATAGCCGGAGCCGTTCTGAGTGCTTGATACGCATTCAAAAAACGCTATCCAGTTAAGACCCGCTTCTGCAATAGTCCGATTGAAGGCGCTTAGCACCTGGGATCGAGGACCCGCGCGGTCGATTTCTTATCGACGGTCGCGAATGGTTACCGGTTGGAAGGTCTCCGCGTTGCTAGAGCTTAGGCGGCGACATCGATAAATGAACCAACCGATAATGTCTCAAGATCGAAAAACTGAGCAGCGTGAGCTAAAGATCCGCGATCTGCCGCCGCAGAAGGATGCCAGGGGCGGAGCGTCCAAGCCTTCAAAAAACTCGAATTCGGCGGCCACAGTTCCAAAATCACTTCAAGAATTTTTGAAACGCGACTCGCTACCGATCAAGCGTTGACCGCGCAAATAGTGTCACAAGGGCCCCACGGGAACTTTTTCTCTTCACAGATGGTGTTTATGGGCGGGCAGGCGAGAGGCGCGAATGCGCAATGCGGACCTTGCCTGGATTCGAAGGCGCAGCTAATCGGGAGTGTTGATAAAACGATCACGCATCACGTAAGCGGTTAAGTATCGGCCTCAGAATGTTTTCCCGTCGTTCCTGCCCTTTGGCGCCCGGTATGTTTACAATAGTACCGCTACTGCTCCTCGCGCTTTATCCGCCTCCGAATAAAGAACTGCATGTTGCGAGCTCCGCTGAGGACCCTTTCTTGGTAGCGCGAATCAAGGGACTCTCCTCTACCGTCAGCGCGGACGACGCCCGGCGAGTCGCCTCTTGTGCCTACACGACCGGACTGGAACTACGTCGCGAGTGGCATGTGAGCACCGCGGCGACGTTGCTGCCCGGCCTGCAAAACCTGTTCATCAAAATGGGCGCGCGAAAAGGCGGGTACTGCTTCCAATATTCAGCGCAGCTTCTTGTCCGATTGGATGCAATGAAGCTGCAAACGCTTGAGCTCCACTGGGCGGAGTCGCAGCTCGGTACGATGAGCGAGAATAACGCGATCGTCGTCACGGCCCGTGGTCAACCGTTCGAGAAAGGGGTTTTGCTCGACAACTGGCGCTGCCAGGGTCATCTCGCCTGGACACAGGTCACGATGGATCCGGAATACCGGTGGAAGGAAAGCAAGTCCTTCGCCGCCCTTGTTTTGCGAAGACCAAACCAGGACATGCCGGCAAACCAGCGCTGACAAACTCACAGCCGCCGCTCGGCCGTACGGCTATTGCGGCGACTCGGAGAATCTCGCGTCCGCGAATAAACATTGCGCAGCCTTATTTGCCAACTTAGAAAAGCCCAGCAGCAACTAGCTACGAAGGGGGTGAGAAACAGAATGAAACTTTTAAAAGCATTTAT
>DASXIC010000055.1:0-13068 GCA_036498205.1 Chthoniobacterales bacterium
CCAACAGCTCGGCGTGCTCCGCGCACTCGGAATTACCGATTCGATTACAATCTCATTTCATCTGGCGTTTTACGCCGGAATCGTAATCGCCTTCCCAATTTTGCTTTATTTCGCGGCCGAGTTTGTGCTTCCCGCCTTAACAGCAATGGAGAAAAGGTTCCTGCTTCCCGGAATCGGTATAAGTTTCGCCCTCTTTCTCACCGGCGTCACCGTCTGTTATTTTTGGCTCTTGCCCAAAACAATCCTGTTCTTTTTTCACGACACACAATCGCTCGGTTGGGCCCCGGCCTGGACGGTACAACAATATTATTCATTCGTTACCCGCTTCACGCTCGGCTTCGGACTTGCTTTTGAATTGCCGGTGGTGGTGCTCGTCCTCGTCCGCTTCGGAGTAATTTCCTACGAGTTCATGGCCAAGACACGGCCCTACGCCGTTGTTCTCATTTTCATTCTCGCCACCATCATCACGCCGACACCGGACGTCCTCACGCTGGCGGCGATGAGCTTGCCGATGTGTCTGCTCTATGAGAGCTGCATCTGGATCGCCTGGTTTATGCGTCGTCGGCAACTGCGCCGGGAATGATTAAGGAAGAGGCTGTCTTCGCGGCATTCGCTTTTGTGCTGGGCGCCGCAGTCGGCTCTTTTTTGAACGTTGTCATCTATCGTCTGCCGCGCGATCTTTCCATCAACAAGCCGCGTCGCTCCTTCTGCCCCTCCTGCAAGAAACAGATTCCGTGGCATCAAAACCTCCCACTAATAAGCTGGCTCCTCCTGCGCGGGCGTTGCCACAATTGCGGCGAGCATATTTCATTTCGCTATTTCGCGGTTGAGCTGCTGACCGCGTTATTGTTTTTGCTTATTTGGGAAAATTTCCCCTGGGAAATCGCGGTTGCGTATTGGGTTTTCATCGCGCTCGTCCTCGCCGCCACCTTTATCGACTTCGAATATTTCATCATCCCCGATGAAATCACCATCGGTGGCACGGTGGCGGGTCTGCTTGCCGCGATTCTCGTGCCCCAGCTCATGAATACCGATCGGCGTTTGACTGCGCTTCTTGTTTCGGCCGGTTCCGCTGCGCTGGGCTACGCTCTTCTTTGGCTCGTATTGGAAGGCGGCAAACTTGTCTTCGGTAAAAAGCGAATCCGGCTGGACCATCCGACCGCTTTCACCTGGACCCGCCAGGGAGATGACGCGGATTTGATCGTGGGCGAAGACAAAAGTTTGTGGAGTGAGTTTTTCGCGCGCGAGACCGACGAATTGCTGTTGTACTGTCCGGACGCAAAAATCACCGGGAGGGAATTCGGCAACACCATCCTGCGCTTTCGTTACAACCAGCTCCGGGTCGGGTCGGACAGCTTCGAACTCGACCAGCTGGATGAAATTCACGGTACCGTTCAGCAGATCCAAATTCCGCGAGAAGCGATGGGACGCGGCGACTTGAAGTTTCTCGCATGCGTCGGCGCCTTTCTCGGTTGGCGCGCGGTTCTCTTCGCTGTTTTTGCCGGCTCGCTTTATGGCTCGGTTGTTGGCCTCCTTACCCTGGTACTGGGAAAACGCGTTTGGTCACTCAAATTGCCATTTGGTCCCTACCTGGCTCTCGGTGCAGTCACCTGGATGTTTTTCGGCGAAACTCTTCTCGGTTGGTATCAGTCGCTGATTGCCCGCTAGTATTTTCGAGCGATGGGCAGTAGGTCGCGAAAAGTGCTTTGCTAATTTCGGCCAGACGCTGCTGGGTTAAAACGAGATACTCGTGCAGCCCGTATTGGAAAATGTCGCCGATAGTCGCGAAATCCAAATCGTAGCGCAATCGACCGGATAATCGTTCTGCTTCGTTCGCGTAGTGCGATTCGTTCGAGCCCGAAATTCTATGCAGCGCGGCGTCCAGCGCGTCGACACTGAAACGAATTGAGCGCGGGAAGTCCCGGTGGGTGATGAGAAATTCCGCCACTTTCCAGGGAGCGACCTGGCCGACATAAACCTTGCGATAAGCTTCGAGGGCGCTGCACGATTTCAATACCGACATCCATTGAATCGTATCGATATTGCCGCCGACTTTTTCCCCAGAAGGCAGAAGCAGGTGGTATTTCACATCGAGAATACGGGAAGTGTTGTCTGCTCGCTCCAGCAGTTTTCCGATGCACATAAAATCCCAACCTTCGCCGTGCGTCATCGTTGCGTCGGTAATCCCCTGAATCAGATGGGACCCGCCGATAATGCGGCGGAAAAATTCATAGGGACTGGAGCGAAGCAGCTTTTTTCCCGAATCACCTTTCGCGAAAAGATAAAGCCGATTGATTTGCTCCCACATTTCGCTCGAAATTTGCTCGCGCACGGTCCGGGCATTCTCACGGGCTTCGGCCAGGCAGCAGTAAATGGAATTCCGATTCTTGCGCTGCAAACAAACGAAATCGATCGCGGCCTGCCCATTGGGATTCTCGTAGAGTGAGGTGAAAAGTTCGTTCTCTTCCAGCGAACTGATGATCGGATTCCATTGCTGCTGGGTGTCGGGATCGCGCTGGTTTTCCAAATCGAGCAACAACTGGAGATTGACGTCCGCGATGCGCGCACTGTTTTCGGCGCGCTCGATGTAGCGGCTCATCCAGAAAAGAGAATCGGCGACCCGGCTGAGCATTAGTCCTCTAGCACCCAGGTATCCTTGCTACCGCCCCCTTGAGAGGAATTCACCACCAATGAGCCGTCGCGCAATGCCACACGGGTGAGAGCACCCGGAATGATCCTGATTTTCTCGCCGTATAGAATGTAAGGCCGGAGATCGACGTGGCGACCACGAACAACACCATCATCAAAGGCGGGGGAACGGGAAAGCGGTACAATTGGTTGCGCGATATAATTGCGCGGGTCTTTTCGGATGCGTTCTCGAAATTTGTCGCGCTCCGCCTTGGTCGAAGCCGATCCCACGAGCATGCCATAACCGCCGCTCTCGTTTGCCGCCTTCACCACGAGCTTTTCCAAATGTTCCAAAATAAAAGCGCGATCCGTTTCGTCGGCCGCCAAATAAGTAGGTACGTTCGGCAAAATCGCGTCCTGATCGAGGTAATAGCGGATCATCTTTGGGACGAAATGATAAATCACCTTGTCGTCGGCAATGCCTGTTCCAATGGAATTAGCGAGGCTCACGTTCCCTTTGCGGTAGGCATCTACTAGTCCTGGGACGCCGAGGCCCGAATCTTTCCGGAAAACCGTCGGATCCAGAAAGTCGTCATTGATCCGACGGTAGATGACGTCGACCTGCTGCAGGCCTTTCGTTGTCCGCATGAAAATCTTGCCGTCGTGTGCGGTCAGATCTCGTCCTTCGACAATTTCAATCCCCATGGACCGGGCAAGGAACGAGTGCTCGTAATAAGCTGAGTTGTAGACGCCGGGAGTGAGCAAAACGACGGTCGGGCTCGCTATCGCGGTCGGCGCAATATAACGCAACGCGTTAAGCAATTCCTGACTGTAATCCTCTACCGGCCGTACCCGATGCTGCGCGAATAAATTCGGAAAGACGCGCCGCATTACCTGACGATTCTGGAGTACGTAGGAAACGCCAGACGGGCAGCGTGCGTTGTCCTCAAGCACGAGAAAATTGCCATCTCGATCACGCACCAGATCGGTGCCGCAAATGTGGACGTAGATATTCCTCGGCACGTCGAAATGCATGAACTCGGGCCGGAAATGCGCTGCCTGCCAGACAAAATCCTTTGGAATGACCCCATCGCGCAGAATCGATTGCCCGTGATAAATATCGTGCAGAAAAAGATTCAATGCGGTGATCCGTTGCTGGAGACCACGCTCGATCTTTTCCCATTCCAGTGCGGGGATGATTCGTGGGATTAGATCGAATGGAAAAATTCGCTCGGTGCCTTGCGCGTCATTATAGACGGTGAATGTCACCCCCTGGCGCAGAAGTGTTACCGCCGCGAGCTCGCGTTTGCGCTCAAATTCTTCCTTGCTCAGCTCGGAAAAACGTCGCTGCAACCGCTCATAATGCGGGCGCGCCTCGCCGCATTTCGCGAACATTTCGTCGTAAAATTCGCTCGTCTCGTAGCCAGCGAAAAATTCCGTCACCTTTCAGTGTCACGCCGACAAGATGCCGCGCAAACGAAAACCGAGCGCGGTCAATATTCTGCGCGACTCTTCCCGGTTTATATTTCTGCCGGCCTGGGCGCCGGCGTCGGAGCCATTTGCCGGACGCGGAGGGATAAGGCGAGGTTTTTGAGTTCCGCTCCCCACCAGCGGAACAAGCCTTGACGGATTTGCTTTCGCAAACGGAGATCGGGAACGAACCCGTCATAAAGCTCACGCCAACCGGAATTCACCTTGCCCAGTTGGCCAGCGGCGGCGCGGCGCCTGGCAATAGCGGCGAGCCGGCCGCTGTAAAATTTCATCAGCGCAGCGGCGATCCGTCCTGGCATGCCCTCGAATGGTAGTCGCGAAAATGTCTTTTCCGGGTCGCGGTAGGCCGGCGTGACCACGCCGAGGTAATAACTGGAAACATCGAGCAAAAGCGCCGCAGACATCAGATCCGCTTCACCCATGTAATAATATTTGTCTTTGTAGAGCGATTCGAACCAGCTGCGATAGGTCACTGGATATTGCGCGTTGTAATAGTCGATCAGCGCGCTCACGTCCTCGCCGTTCACACTCCGCGCCAGAATATCAGCAACGACGTAGCTGGTATAAGAACAGAAATCGAGCCCCGGGCTGTAGAGCGGATCGATGAAACCAGTGGCGTCGCCGACCGCCGCCCACCCGTCCCCACCAACCTTCTCGCTATGATAAGGCAAAGCGGAATAGGCATGGACGTCGCCTTCAATCGCTTTCGCGTCGGCAAAAATCGCGCGACCTACCGGATGACCCAGGAGATGGTCGTGAAGGCGCCGTGCTAAATTGGCGCCCGCCGGTAATTCAAAAATCCGGCTGTCGTAAACGACCCCTGCGCTGACGTCGCCACCTTGGAGAGGAATGATCCAACACCACCAGCCATAACCCATGAGGTGGTTGGTCGCCCAGGAGCGACTAGTGCGACAGGCGTTGGCATAGGCGGGAAATTTCTCGCGAAGTTCATAACTGTCCCAGTCGTTCGTCCCGGCAAATCGGGCCCAGACGGCGTTGATCGGGTGCTCTGTGTTTGGCCGAAAATATCCGAGTTTGCGCGAGATGATGGCGGCCCGGCCAGTCGCGTCCACCACCCAGCGTGCTCGAATCGCCCGCTGCTCGTCTCCACCCGAAACGGTGATGGTCTGACCATCGCGTCCATTCAGGTCCAGGGAGGTAACTTTTACCGGACGCAACAATTCGCATCCGGCGTTGACCGCTTGATCGAGCATGTGTGAATCGAGAGTAGAGCGATCGACTTGAAACCCCGCCAGGCGTGCTCCATAACGGGCGCCAATTTCCACACAATCATCGAACGATTGCTCGCTGCTGCGGGAAAACCACAGTCGGAGGCCCTGCTTCACGATGTGGTGGTGGCCGAGATGCTGGGTCAGCCCGAGAATACGCGTCATGTAGCAGCTGCTGATCTCCGTCGTCGATTCGCCAACTTTGCGATCGAACTCGGTCGTTTTTTCCACAATCAATACGCGCGCGTTCGGGCAACGACGTTTTAGGACCACCGCCGTGGCGGCGCCGGAAAAGGCTCCTCCGATAATAACGACGTCGTAGTCCACTATTTCAAAACCATGCCCGTGGCCGCTACGAAACGCAATTCCGCCGAATGCCGGAATCGCTTACTCTACAGCCGATGATTTTCACGAATGGCCGCGTAATTTTGCCTGACGGCATTCGCGATGATGTCGATGTGGTGATACGAGAAGGAAAGATCGCGGAACTCCGGCCGCGTGGCGCAACCCTTGACGGTCTCGACCTGTGCCGGAATTATCTCGGGCCTGGTTTCGTTGACCTGCACGTCCACGGCGCCGTCGGGCGGGACGCGATGGATGGGAGTGCTCATTCGTTCCGGGAAATTTGTGGCTATCACGCCACCGGGGGAACTACTTCTCTTCTGCTAACCACTGCCACATCGGAGATCGAACAAATTACTTCCGTCCTTGCAGCTGTGCGAGAATTGCGCCCGCAAATCCCACAAGTTGCCGGCGCCCATGTAGAAGGCCCATTTATCTCGCCGGAAAAACCGGGAGCACAAAATCCACGATTTATTTGTGAGCCTACGCCTGAATTGGTTGAACGGTTATTCGCATATCGCGAGGTCATCAAGCGCATCACGATTGCACCGGAAATCCCCGGGGCTCTCGAATGCATCGAGCGCTTTGTTTCGGCCGGAGTCAGCGTTAGCGGCGGTCATTCCAACGCCTGGGATGAAGAAGCGCGCGCCGGATTCGAGCGCGGGATGCGGAGTGTCACGCACACCTTCAATTGCATGTCATCGGCTCGCCGGCGTGGAATTCATCGCGTAGCGGGTCTGCTCGAGTTCGCTCTGAGCGAACCGGAAATAAGCTGCGAGCTTATCGCCGACGGCCGGCATGTCTCCGCAACGCTGATGAAGATGCTTTACCGGGCCAAGGGGCGGAATCGAATTTCACTCGTTACGGACGCGACCGCCGGCGCTGGCTTAGACGAAGGAACACAATTCGAGCTTGCGGGAAAAATCTGTGTAGTCGCCGGTGGCGTTTGCATGCTGGCCGATCGATCAGCCCTCGCGGGAAGCGCCTCTTCAATGATCGATCTGGTGCGGACGATTGTGCGCGATCGGGGAATTCCTCTGGAGGAAGCGATTGCGATGGCTTCGAGAAATCCAGCGCGGGACATCGGACTGCATGGCAAAGGCGAGATCGCGGTCGGGAATGATGCCGATCTTGTGATCATTTCGCCCGCGCTTGCAATCGAGCGGACGTTTCTCGCCGGTGAATGTATTTATTCGAGAGAGTCAGAGCTCGAGTAGAAATTTGGCGATCTCGAGGGAGGCGTTTGGCCGGCTGATTTGAGCAACGTTAGCACCCCATTCACGCAATAGTTTTCCTTCGTCAGCAATGCCGCGCTTTACCGCCTCGATGACCTTATCTGGTGTAAGCGCGACGACGCCGGAACCAGTTTCCCCAATTAGCTGCGCATTTCCTTCTTCCTGGCCGGGCACGACTTGATTGACGATCATAGGACAAGCCGCGGCGATCGTTTCCTGCACAGTCGCCCCGCCCGCCTTGCTGATAAGCAGGTGTTGGCGTGCGAGCAATTGTGGAAGCTCCTTCGTCCAGCCAATGATCTGGAATTTCTGGACGCTCCTATCACGAATCCCTTCCATCGCGCGGCGCAGCTTTTCGTCACGGCCTACCGTAACCGTCAGCTGGGTGTTGGGTAATTCTGCCAGGAGACGCGCGAGATTCGGCGCGATGGCTTGTCCGGCACTCACCATATAGAGAATTCGCCACGGCGGACCGATCGAGCGGTTTCGATGCAAATTCGGGTCGGCGAAAAGGGGACTTACTGGAAATCCAAGGACGCGCAGCAAATCGCCTCTCACCCCGGCCCGCCGGAGAACATCCTCGGTCTCGTCATTTGCGACCAGAAAGTAATCAGTCGAACAACGAAACCAGATCGCGTTGATTGTGATCGAATCGGTGATCACGACCACGCGTTTCGGACCGTTCACCGCACCGAAAATCTCGTCGAGCAAATGGGGATAGGCGGGAAAAACCGAAACGATAATATCGGGTTGATCGCGCCGGATGACTTCGGCCAGCCGGCGGCGGACGGCCGAAAACCAGCGGAAGTTCGCGCGAAAATCCCGGCGTTGGTCGATCCAGGAATAAAGCGATGCCCAGGCATTGGGCAGGCGATTGATCGTGGCGAGATAAGCCCGGCGGGTGAACTCGTTAAGCAAACCGTAGGTTTCCGCAAAAATATCGCGGACCTGAGTCTCCGATTTGAATTGCAGAAGGGCATCGCGAATGCCCCGGGCGGCGCTGTTGTGGCCTTCGCCGAATCCGGCGGTGAGAATAAGAATTTTTTTCACGTCGGAATCGGGCGCCGGGAGTTTAATGGAAAATTGCGAGGGGCAAAGTACACTTGCGCGAAATGAACAAGCTACGGGTCATCGGGCGAGCGACCGGCCGTTTGTTGTGGGAGACGGCAATGGACAACACCACCGGGCTCGCCTCGCAAATGGCCTATCAATTCCTGTTCACGCTCGCTCCCGGTCTTTTTTTCCTTTGGCATTTACTCGGATTGTTCGGGACGGACCCGGCGAAACTGCATCGCATGTTCGCGATTTTGGAATCGTTCCTCCCGCCGGACCCGAAAGTGCAGGAAATCCTCGATGCTGCTCTGGCCAGTGTCGTCGTGACCGGCTCGAGCGGATGGATTGCGAATGTGTTCCTGATCGCGGGAATCTATTTCGGCACGATGTTTATCAGCACGATATCGCGCGCCCTTAGTCAGACGCACGGCGTGGTGGAGGATCGGCATTGGTGGTCCAAATACATCATCTCCTTTTTCCTCCTCTTTTGGTTCGGAATTACAATTTTGATTTGCTTCAACGCGGTCGTATTCGGTGAAACGCTGGCGGGGATAGCGGAAGTAAATTTTCAGCTTAAGATTCCGCTGCAGGAATGGGTCGCTGCGTTAAGCCTTCCCTTTACCGCAATCGCCCTGATCGGCCTTGCCTTGGGACTCTACCTGCTGACCCCTGAAAATTATCTCACTATTCGGCAGGCGCTGCCCGGTGCGATTCTATTTTCGATTGGCTGGTTGGTGGTGACCAAACTGTTTCAGCTCTATGTCGCAAAATACGATCGCTACAATCCGACTTATCACGCGCTCGCGTCGATTATCATGCTGCTAACCTGGATGTATCTTACCTGTTTGCTTCTGTTATTGGGGGGGAAATTGAACGCGATTTTGCGTCGCGAACACGAGCGCGCGGTCGAAATTACTGCACCCGACCCGCAGCCCGCTTGATCGTTCGGTCTCCTCTGTTACGCTCGCGCCGGTGATTCATTTTCGGGTTTGGTTGGGTATTGCGTTTGCCGTCGCAGGGATCGCGGGCTCGCTCCTTCAGGCGCAAGTTCTTGCTCCGGCGTCATCGAAGCAGATGGCGTTTTTGCAGGCCGCGTCTGATCCAGATGAAACGCCCACTCCGAAGCCGAAGGCGACGGCAAAGAAGAAGAAAGCGGCCAAAACAAGTCCTTCGCCGAAACCGAAACCAAGCGAAACACCGGAAACGAGGAAGGCGAAAAGCAGGCAACAGTCCGATGAGGATCTGACGCCGACTCCTGCGAAAAAGAAGAAAGCCAAGTCATCTCCCAGCCCCCGAAAGAAAACGAAGGGCAAGAAATCGCCTGGTGTATCCCCGAAAAAATCGGCCAAGCCTTCCATCGCTCCGGTCGAAGAACCAGCATTGCCGAGCCCAACGGCGAGTCCCAGCGCCACGCCCTCAACTGTAGCGACACCGACTCCTCGCCAACCGTTCGCCACCGGCACTATTCCGCAGGTCAACGTGGAGAAATCAGGCTTTGTCGGCGATCAGGGCTACGAACCACCGCCTACCCCCGCCCCAAGACGCGGTTGGTGGCCATGGTCGCGGCGCGAGGTGACTTATCGGTACCTTTCGCGCGCCGTCCGGGCGGAAATCGACCGCGCTCCTGTTATGCGGCGGCGCTGGCAGTTTATCGTCGTTCACAATAGCGGAACCCGGCAGGGAAGCGCTCGCATCTTTGATTATTACCATCGGCACGTCCGGCGCATGCAAAACGGCCTCGCCTATCATTTCGTTATCGGCAATGGCACCTCCACTGGCAACGGCGAAATCGAAGTGGGAGATCGCTGGCGACGTCAAATAAACGGTGGACATGTCCACAGCGATTATTTGAACAACATTGCCCTGGGCATTTGTCTGGTCGGGGATTTTAATCGCGACCAGCCGACACAACGGCAATTGGAAGCGTGTGAAGAACTGATTCGATATTTGCGAAAGCGCTGCGGGAAAATTGATGCGCACTACGCTGTGGTGCGACCGCACCGGGAAGTGAATCCGCCGCAATGGGCAACTGATTGTCCGGGTGACGCTTTCCCGTATCAGTGGTTTCGGCGTTTTCAGGAGTAGCCGCCAGCCGTCGCCGGCCGTCAGCGTGAAAACGGTGGTTGTCAGAGTGCCGTGGCAGCGGCACTTTTATAAGAAATGGCTCCCGAACCAAGGCTACTGATCGAATCCGCCACACAGCTGGCGGTGTTTCTTAGCAATCGCCCCGGCGCGCTCGCGCGGGTATGCGAGGAACTGGCCAATGCCGAGATCAATATTCATGCCCTGGCCGTTTCGGATACGGCCGACCACTCGGTCGTGCGAATGGTGGTAGGCGACCCGACAAAGGCGCTCATGCTGCTGGGCGAACGTGGTGTCCTCGCGCTCGAGACCGACGTTCTGATGATCGAGTCGGATAACGAGCCCGGAACGCTCGCCCGCATCGCTGATTGCCTGGCGAAATCGGATGTGAATATCGAATACGCATACCTGGCAACCAGCGTGAGGTCGCAAAAAGGATTGATGATTTTGCGGCCCGATGATGTCGAGAAAGCGCAACGGGTGTTGCGCGATGTCTAAGCCAGGCTGACGGACCGCTGCTGAGCTTCCGACCAGCTGCTTTTCACCGGTAACTCGGTCATTCGATGGAATAATCAACCTGATTGCGAACAAGCGTTGCGCATTCCTTTCCCGTGGTGAATAGGAACGCTTCGCCAATATGACTCCGGTTAAAACATGGCTCGGCTACGCTTACCCTCTCGGCGCGACCTGGATGGGGAACGGCGTGAATTTTGCCATTTTCTCCGAAAACGCGACCTCAGTGGATCTCTGCCTGTTCGAAAGCATGGACGCGCGGCAGGAAAATATACGCATTCCGATGACGGAGCACACGGACCAGGTGTGGCATGTGTTCATGCCCGACGTCCGGCCTGGACAGATTTACGGCTACCGGGTCTCAGGGCCCTATCATCCGGAACAGGGCATGCGTTTCAACAGTTCGAAATTGTTGATCGATCCCTACGCCAAGGCGATCGCCGGTCGAGTAGAATGGGCTGACGAGATGTTCGGTTATGTCGTCGGGGGCGCGGCAGAAGATTCGACCCGTGATTTTCGTGATGACGCCTGGGGAATGCCCAAATCGGTCGTGATCGATAACGCTTTCGACTGGGGCGATGACAAGCATCCCGGGACGCCACTCCACCGATCAATTATTTATGAGGTGCACGTGAAGGGTTTCACCAAGCTGTGCCCAAACGTGCCGGATAAACTGCGTGGCACTTACGCTGGACTGGGCTGCGCTGCCTCCATCGAATACCTAAAAAAACTTGGAGTTACCGCGGTCGAGCTCTTGCCGGTTCACGCCCATGCCGAGGAGAAGGTGCTGGTCGATCGCGGATTGGTAAATTACTGGGGCTACAACACGATCGGGTTTTTCGCGCCGGAAGCGAAGTATTCAAGCAGCGGCGAGATGGGGGAACAAGTGACCGAATTCAAGACGATGGTCCGCAATCTCCACGCCGCCGGCATCGAGGTGATTCTGGATGTCGTTTACAACCATACCGCGGAGGGAAATCATTTCGGACCAACCCTTAGTTTCCGCGGTATCGATAACGCTAACTATTATCGTCTCATGCCGCAGGATCCGCGGTTTTACCTGGATTTCACCGGGACGGGAAACACCTTTAATTTGCTGCACCCGCGCACACTGCAATTAGTGATGGACAGCCTGCGCTATTGGATCATCGAAATGCACGTGGATGGTTTCCGGTTCGATCTTGCCAGCACATTGGCACGGGATCATCAGGGGGTGAATAAGCTGCACGCCTTCTTTGAAATTATTCATCAGGACCCGGTGATATCGCAGAGGAAATTAATCGCGGAACCGTGGGATATTGGCGAAGGCGGGTACCAAGTGGGCAATTTCCCAATTTTATGGGCGGAATGGAATGGGAAATATCGAGATGCCATTCGCAGCTTCTGGAAAGGAGACGAAGGAAAGATTGGCGAGGTAGCATATCGGCTCACCGGAAGCCCCGATCTCTACCAGCACGACGGTCGCAGGCCTTACGCCAGCATTAATTTCATCACATCCCATGACGGCTTTACCCTGACCGATCTCGTTAGTTACAACGAGAAGCATAATGAGGCTAATGGCGAGAAGAACCACGATGGCGACAACAACAATCTTTCCTGGAATCACGGAGCGGAAGGACCGACCGACGATCCAAAAATCAACGCCCTCCGAGAAAGACAGCGACGTAATTTTCTTACCACGCTTTTCGTTTCCCAGGGGGTTCCGATGCTCGCTGCCGGAGACGAGTTCGGGCGGACCCAGAATGGCAACAACAACGCCTATTGCCAGGACAACGAGATCAGCTGGCTCAATTGGAATGTGGGCGACGAAAAACAAAAGGCGTTTCTCGAGTTCACCAAAAAGATGATCCAACTCCGCCGAGATCACCCCGTCTTTCGTCGCCCGAAATTTTTCCAGGGTCGCAGGATTCGAGGAAGCGAAATCAAAGATGTGATGTGGTTCAATCCGGGTGGCAATGAGATGAGTGACGAAGAATGGGGATCCCCGATCGCCCGCTGCCTCGGAATGTTGCTTAGCGGGGACACCATCGACGTTCTCAGCTTCGCCGGGGAGCCGATCCGGGACGATACTTTCCTGTTCCTGATTAATGCCCATTACGAGCCGATTCCGTTTCTGCTCCCAGGTCAGGAACATCTGGAGTGGCAGTTGATCCTCGACACCGCGACGGAAGAAGGATTTTTGCCCGAGCCAAAGAAGTTTGCCTCGGGCGATGACGTGATCGTAACGGACCGTGGCGCCTGTTTACTCAAGCTGACCAGCGGAGCACACGCGCAGGCCCGTCAGGAATCGTACAAGAAACGCCGCTTCGACATGCCGACGGGAGGGGCGAAGGCTGGCGGCTCCCAGGAATCGCCGACCCAGAAGCGGGATGAAAAATAGCACGTGCTTTTCTCGCGGGACGCGAAGAGAATTTGTCCGATGATTGCGCCGCAGGCGCTCATGTTTGTTCCATGACTCCGACATCTCTCATCGTCGTTGCTGACCGCGGCAGCCT
>DASXIC010000056.1:0-7594 GCA_036498205.1 Chthoniobacterales bacterium
GCCCAATTCGAAGCCCTATCTCTCCAGCGGTCGCCGCAAAATCATTTAATTGTCAGGGCATTTATTAACGGAAAGCCTGCTCTGCTCGGTGTCGATACCGGTGCACCGGTCAGTGCGATCGCGACCAGCCGCCGTCAGTACTATGGTCTGACGCCCATCCCCGGTACGTCGAAACTGCCGCCCAGGCTGATGATTAACGGCACCTTTAGCGCGGTCGGCATCGCTAAATCGTTGCGTATAGGCGCGCTCAACCTGGTGGATGAGCCAATGGTTGCAATTAACCTTGGACCGGAAAGCCGCGCCGCCCGGATTCGGGGGGAACAGGAAATCGATGGCATTCTGGGCGCCGATATTCTTTTCCCGACTCGGGCCGTGCTCGATTGCCAGCGTCAGCTGCTGATCTTGAATATGGAACCGCAGTCTCAGGAAACGACACCTGGCATGGATTACAGCGGCTTCCACAGCGTCCCGATCCATGTCAGCGACGGTTACAATCTCTATGTGGACGGCGCGATTAATGGCGCCCCAGCACAGCTCATGGTCGACACGGGGGCCTTCGCTACCTTGTTGCATCGACCGTTTTTGAAGCGAATGAAAATTCGCTTGTACGACACCCCTTTCAGTTCCGCGGCGGTGAATCTAAATCAGCGTGGCGTGCAAATAGCCCGTATCCGACGATTATCCGTCGGTTCATTTAGCATTGTCGGACATGACGTGGGCGTAATCGACCTGGCCGGATTAATCCATGGCGGTTTACTCGAAGGGAGACGCCCGGTAGCTGGCTTGCTGGGCGGGGAGCTGTTGCAACGTCATCATGGCATCATCGATTTCGGGACCCGCCGGCTCTACCTGAAAAGCGGCTGAGATTTATTCGATGTCGATTTCGCGGACGCGTTTCTGCATCCGAACGTTTTCCACCGCATTCCGAATCTTGTCACCCAAACCAAGGACGATCGGTACCGCCTCGATCAGGACGAACGGAGTGGAGAGATCCGAGGTGTTGATCCGGACATTTTCAATTCCGCACATTCGCGACCAAAACGGCTGTTGTGTTTCCAGATCCTTAACCCGATAGAGCTCAAGCGTGTCGGTCACCTTGCTGAAAACACCTTCAGTTGTTTTCAAACGTTCCGTCGTTAACTCATAAACTTTGCTTTTGGTTTGAAGATAACGAGCTAAGGCGATGAAGATCGGCACGATGGTCAGCCACAAAATGTGCGGGCTAACGGTCCTCAGCTGGGGCGAGGCGTTGCGCCAGACCAAAGCAAAGATTAGGAAGACAATCGCGCAGCCCAGAATCGCAACGAGAAATAGACCAAGGTTTTTAATTTGTGACGAGGAGCCTTGCCAGACTGTTTCTTCCGCCATGACGCCATTCTCAGCTGGCGCGTTAGCCAGCACAAGCCGGTGATCACGCAGGCTTTCGTTCTCGGTGCCGGCCTCGGGACCCGTCTTCGTCCGCTGACCGACGAATTGCCGAAGCCGCTCGTGCCAATTTTTCAGAAGCGGCTCATTACTTTCGCCCTCGACCATCTCATTGCAGCCGGGGTCGAGTCATTCGTCATCAACACACACAGGTACCCAGAGTTATTTAACGATCTTTTTTCAACCAACGCATATGGCGGTCGTTCCGTAAGGCTTGTTCACGAGAGCGTTCTTCTGGAGACAGGTGGCGGGATCAAAAATGCCGAGCCCTTTCTCGGTTGCGAGCCCTTCATTACTTATAGCGGCGACATCCTGACAGATGTGCAGCTCCAACCGTTGATCGATGAGCACTTTCGCCGGGAAAATGAAGTCACGTTGGCACTGCGAGAAACGGGCCTTAGTACCGAGATAGCTTTTCGCGACGGCCGCGTCGTGGACATCGCCGGCAAGTACGGCATATCCGGCAGTTACGATTTTGCCAACATTGCGATTTGGGACCCGAAGATTTTCCGGCGGATTTTGCCGGCCCAAAAAATTTCGTTCATTCCCGTTTTGATCAAATGGATTGGAGAAGGCGGCAAAATCGGAGGGGTAGTTCTAGGCGACGGAAAGTGGTTCAACATCGGATCTCGCAACGACTATTTGAATGTCCACCGGACGATTGTGGCAGAACAATGGCACCCGCGGCACCTGCGTCAGGCGGACTGGTCGCTCAGGGTTTCAAAACAGGCTCATGTCGATGCAAGTGCTCAGATACGTGGGGCTTCAGTTGTAGGGGCGGGTTGCCGAGTGGGAGCCGGTGCGATTCTCCACGACACCATCCTCTGGCCCGGTGCACAAATTGCTTCTCGAAGTGTGCTGGAAAATTGTATTGTCCGCACCCATCGAACCGCTGAAGGAACCTTGCGCGACGCGATTATTTGAGATGAAGACTGATCTGCTCCTTCGCCAGACTCGGCTCCGACTGCCAGCGTTTAGCGCGGGACGAATTGAGATCAGCGCGATTGAAAAAGGCGGTTCCGATCGCCGGTTTTATCGGGTTCGGTGTTCTACTGAACAGTCGCTAATCCTGGTGAAATATAACCTCGAGCGGGAGGAAAATCGGCATTACGTCCGGATCGCCGAGTTTCTCGCCGAGAAAAGAATTCGTTCTCCAAAGGTTTATTTTCACGATCCCGAGGAGGGCCTCATCTGGATCGAGGACCTGGGCGAAACGGACCTTTATAGTTTCGCCAACGACGAATGGTTAGCTCGGCGCGCGCTCTACCATTCCGCATTGGACGAAATCGCGAAGCTGCATCAGTTGCCGGAAACAGAATGGAAAGATTTGCGTGGGAACATGCCGACAGAATTCACCGCAGCGCTGTATCAGTGGGAGCAGAATTATTTTTTTGAAAATTGTCTCGGCCGAATCTTTCAATTCGACAAATCGATTCTGCGGGAGTTGTCCACTTTACCTGCTCTAAACCGGATCGCGGAAGAACTAGCTTCTTTACCACGTGTCCTGGTCCATCGCGATTTTCAGTCGCAAAATATCATTGTCAGGAAAGGTCAGGCATACCTGATTGACTTTCAGGGAATGCGCCCCGGCCTGGCGGAGTACGACCTGGCTTCGCTCCTGTTCGATCCATATGTGCCCCTGACAGACGCGGAGCGTGAGGATCTGTTCTGCTATTACTCGGAGCGACGGGGTCTGAAGGCGAGTCGGCAAAGGTTGCGCGAGCGGCTTCGTTTTTGCGCCATGCAACGCTTGATGCAAGCACTTGGGGCGTATGGATTTCTTGGCTTAGCAAAGGGTAATCGACAATTTCTTCGACATGTTCCGGCAGCGCTGGCTTCTCTCCGAAGCGTGCTTGGAGAAGAACCGGAGTTGGAACCTCTGGGTGCGGCGCTTGCTTATTTGCCTCTTGATGTCGCCGTTGGCTGAGCAACAAGCTTTTCTGCCAAAAACCCCCGAGAGGAAAAATGCCAGGGCGACGGCCGCAGCCGAAAGACCCGACCCCTTAAGGCGAGCGGTTGCCTGGGGGGCGATGTTGATCGGGAGCGCGATCCCAAACATCATCAGTCGTTTGCTAGGGCATGGTTCCCCTTATTTACTGCCGGTGAGCCAAACCGTCGTGCTAGTGGTACTGGCGATTCTGGCCGATAGGTCGCGACGGCTGAGGCCGTTAACAGGTTTTTTGTTAACGATTGCTATCGTTCGGCTCGGTTGGTTTGCAATCGCGCCAATGCTGGATGATTGGGCGCCGCTTCACGATGCCATGGTTAAAAGCGGCTGGGGGGCGCAGCAATTCATCCAGCGTCTAACGTTAACAGCCGGCGCCTTGCTCTTATTTGGCACTTTTATCGGACGTCGTTTCACCCGCCAGGATTTGTTTTTGCGGGTTGGTGACCTGGCGGCCCCGGCGCGACCGGAACCTATTCTGTGGTTCCGTAAACCAATTTCATGGAGTCATCTTGGTCCTCAATTGCTGATAATCTTCGGCGTCGCGCTGCCGATGTTTCTATTTGTCACTTTACAGCCCGATTTCGGTCAGCTCGCACGCCTCTGGCAACTTTTACCCTGGGCCCTGGCGACAGCCGCGCTTAACGCCGCCAATGAGGAATTTCAATTTCGTTGCGTTCCTCTGGCGCACTTGCGAAACGCCCTGCCACAGCGAGAAGCACTCTGGTTGACTGCCGTCTTTTTTGGGCTTGGCCATTATTTTGGGCAACCATCCGGGCCTGTTGGAGTGGTCATGGCGACAATGGCCGGCTGGATTTGGGCCAAAAGCATGGTGGAAACGCGTGGTGTCGGCTGGGCCTTCGGAATTCACATGGTGCAGGATGTTGTGATTTTTTGCTTTCTCGCGACGGCGGCTAAACCCTAGCACAGGAAAGGGTTCGTTCCGCGTTCTTGTCCGATCGTCGTCGGTGGACCATGTCCTGGAAGCACCACCACATCGTCGCCGAGTGAAAAGAGCTTTTGCTTGATCCCACGAAGAAGCAGCTCGCCATCGCCGCCGGGCAGATCCCATCGGCCAATTCCCCCGGCAAAAAGCACATCGCCCCCGAGCAACACCCTCTCACTGGGTGAAAAAAAACAAAGACTGCCGGGGCAATGGCCCGGAACTTCGAGCACCTGGAATTTCTCGCCTAAGAACGCCTCATCTTCCGTTTCCGTAATAAGGATATCCGCCTGCACCGGTTCGACATCGAAGCCAAATCCAACCTCCCGAAAAAAATTCCGATTGGAAATCATTGGCACTGTTTCGGGATGACAGCCGATCGGGCAGGCAAAATGTTTTTTGATTTTCGCCAGATCAAGAATGTGGTCGATGTGCCCGTGAGTAAGCAAAACGAGTTTGGGATTGACGCCGCGCCTCTGGAGCCAGTCACAACTGTTCGGGGGAGCGTCGAACAAAATGTCCCCCTGCGTCGCATGCCAGAGGTAACAATTGGTCTCGAATGTGCCGCCGCAAAAGGTCTCGTATCTCATCGCTCTCGACGTGCGCAGAGGGATTCATGCTCATTTTTGAATGTTCGGCCGCGCCGATTGTCTTTAATGGCAATAGCGGTCATCGATTGAAGGGGCTTCTTGCGTTCTGGTCGGCGATCTGCGACTATAAAAAACGTCTTTTTAGGGAATGAAGTTAAGGTTTCGTCTTTCCGCCGCTATCGCGGCGCTGGCAGTAGTCAGTTTCGTGGTGCCGACGGTGCACGCGAAATCTGACCTGGAAAACATTTGCATTTCTGTTGGTCGGCTGCTCGAGGAAGGGCATTATACCCACAAACAGCTCAACGACGAGATGTCGCGCAGGATCCTGCGCACATATTTGGAAATCCTGGACTTTAGCCATCTTTTTTTGACCCAGGAAGATGTCGACGCGATTTCGGAAAAATATGGCACGTCACTTGACGACGATATCCTTCTCGGAAACCTCAAGCCCGCCTACGAGATATACGATCTCTATCAGAAGCGTGTCGATGAGCGGGTCGGCAAAATCAAAGAATTGTTGAAGCAGCCGCCTGATTTCAACACGGACAGCACGATCGATCTAAGCAGGCAAAAGGCGCCCTGGCCGAGAAATATGGCTGAAGCGGACGATCTTTGGCGCGGCCGGATCACGAGCGAGCTCCTGCAGGAACACTTGAGCGAGCACCCGATTGAACCTGGTCCTCAGCTGGTCTCTCGCCGTTACGATCGGCTCGCGCGCAACGTGCATGAGGAAGACCGTGACGAACAGGCGAAATACTTTCTCGATGCGGTGGCCCAGGCATACGACCCCCACTCCGAATATTTGAGCAAGGCCGACCTCAAGAATTTCAGCATTAACATGGGCCTGTCGCTCGTGGGGATTGGGGCAATGCTGCGGACCGAAGATGGTTATGCCAAAATCGAGAGCCTGGTTCCCGGAGGACCGGCCCAGGTCGACGGTCGGCTCAAAGTAGGCGATCGCATCACTGCCGTCGGTCAGTCTGCCGGCGAAGTTGTCGATGTTCGCGATATGCGGCTGGATAAGGTTGTGGAAATGATTCGTGGCAAGAAGGGAACCAAGGTCCGCTTGCTCGTCATTCCAGCTGATTCCGCCGATCCGTCACAGCGGAAAAACGTCGAGCTCGTGCGTGACGAGATTAAACTCAAGGATCAGGAAGCGCGGGCCGATATTATCATCAAAAAGGATCAGGACGGCAACCCGGTAAAGCTGGGGTGGCTCACGCTGCCGTCCTTTTATGCGGACATGGACCATCACGCAAAGAGCACGACCAGAGACGTCGCCGCTTTGCTCCGACGGTTGAAAAAAGAAAACATTGCCGGGTTGGTCGTCGATCTCCGGCGCAACGGTGGCGGTTCCCTGGAGGAAGTCATTTCGCTCACCCATCTGTTTATTAAGCCGGGACCGGTAGTGCAGACGAAGGGCTCGAACGGGTACACAACGGTTTCGAGTGAGCCGAATCCAGGTCTGGCCTATTCCGGACCCATGGTTGTGCTGACAAGTCGGCAAAGCGCATCGGCCAGCGAAATTTTTGCCGCAGCGCTGCAGGACTACTCGCGTGCCATCATCGTGGGCGACCAAAGCACCTTTGGTAAGGGAACTGTGCAAACGATTCTGGAAATCGGTCGTTTTACATCGCTTCTCGGCAATCGCTCGCAGGAAGACGGCGCCCTGAAATTAACCATCCAAAAATTCTACCGGGTTGCGGGTGGCTCGACCCAATTGCACGGCGTCACCTCCGATATCGTGCTTCCCTCGTTGACTGATTTACCTGAATTTGGTGAGGGCGCCCTTAAAAATTGTCTGCCTTATGATGAGGTGCCGAAGGCAAAATACACCAAGTGGAACGAGCCTGTTTCACTTTATCTCGATGAGCTGAAGCGGCGCTCCGCTGCGCGGGTCGAGGGCGATCCAGAATTCCATTATGTGATGGACGACATGGGACGATTACGGCATCGGCTCGATGAGAACCGCATTTCGCTGAACGAAGATGTGCGCAAAAAAGAACTCTCCGATGATAAAATGCGCAAGGAACTTCGCTCAAAGGAACGATTGGCCCGGAATACGGAAGAGCCACGCGTTTACCGTTTGACCTTGGACACGGTGGATAAACCAAACCTTCAGCTCATCATGTATCCGGGCAAACTAGCCTCCGCAAAAAAGACAGGGTCGCCGAAGGTCGCTCCAGAAGCGGCTGGTGATTCCGATACGGAAAACGATATTTTCAGTAATCTGGACGACGGAACCAAGGAACCGGTTATCGATCCGGAGCGGGACGAGACGATCAATATTCTTAGCGATCTTGTCCGCCTCGAACACGGACCGAAGACGGCGAGCACGACTCGCTGATCGCTGAAAGTCAGCGCCACCACGGATCGAACCGTGGGTCGTAACGAGGATCATTACGCGGATCGTAATATCTGGGATCGCGTTGGGGCGCTCCGAAAATGGGCGGAAAGCGCGAGGGTTGCGGTCCATACTGGAAATACTGCCTCGTGCGGGGGGTCCGTCCGAAGACGTCCACAGGCGTTCCCACCTCCACCGCGTTGAAAAATGCAATGGCGTATTGCTCAGGCATGCGAACGCATCCGTGTGATGCAGGATAACCTGGCAAATAGCCGGCATGCATCCCGGTGGCGCCGTGGAAACGCATGAAATAACTCATTGGCGCGGGAATGAATTTTCCACCTCGC
>DASXIC010000057.1:0-3689 GCA_036498205.1 Chthoniobacterales bacterium
CTCATGCCCTTCTGGGACCCGCTCCGCGGCGATCCGCGCTTCGAAAAAATCGTCGCTGATCTCGCACCGAAGGACACCAAATGAGCGCGGAGGAACAACGCAAGCTCGCCGCCATCATGTTTACCGACATGGTGGGTTACAGCGCCTTGAGTCAGCGGGATGAAAAGCTGGCCCAGGAATTGTTAGAGGAACATCGCCAGCTGCTGCGGGAAATCTTTCCGCGTTTCCATTGAGCTGAGATCAAAACCATTGGCGACGCGTTCCTGGTGGAGTTTAAGGGTGCGTTGGAAGCGGCACAGTGCGCGATCGAGATTCAGCGCCAGCTTGGACATCTCAATCATGACGTGCCGGCCGAACGCCATATCGAGCTGAAGATCGGCATCCATATTGGCGACGTGGCCCATAGGTCAAGAACTGCGGGAGAAGCCATGAACCATGAAAGTCAGAGGTCAGTGACCCGGCAGGTGCCACATTGACTCTCGCTCGCTGTGCAGTTCAACGATACATCTCAAGGGGCGTAGCGGATTCGCACGATAGCGCACAGACCAAGGTAAGTAGTTGGACACGTGTTTCCAATCTGCGAGGCAGAGCCGAAGAGTGTCAAAAGTGAGGACCTGAGTCTCTCTTAACCTGAACAATCCAGTTCCCGAACAAAACTGCTTAAAATCGGGACTGGTTTCTGCTTTTCATCGACTGGCGTGAAATACCGGGGAATCGTTGCTCACAAGCTTAGTGCTGCCGCCGCTGCTTGGGCGCTAGTCTGCGTCGTGATTGTCTTCGCGACCATTGCGCGGGCACAAGGTCTACTGCCGACGCGCGGCCTGTGGGTTGGTTTTGAGCGCCGCGGCTGGGCGGCCGAGTATTGGAATGGTCAGGTCATCCAGCAGTTCAACGATTTCGACTCAATCGTAGGTCACAAGGTATCTGATGAAGTGGCGCTTCAGCTCGATGCCATGCGAGGCATGGGGGTGAATACGATCAGCTTTCCGCTAGTCACGGCAGATCAGGACGGTGATCATAGTTATCCGCTCTGCCACAATAATCCGGTTGGTGGTTTCCAGTGGCCGCAGCCGACGGCAACCGAGCTAACTAATCTCGGCCTCTTCTTCGATCTGGTTCAGAGCAAAGGAATGAAGGTCATTCTTATCCTGACCAACACACATATGGAGGAACAGCCCCCCGCTAATTCGCAGACGTGGCTGGGCGCTATCCTCAACGTAGTGAAGAATCATCCGGCACTCGATCTCGTCGTCTTCTATGGCGATGCGCACACGATCGACACCAATGGCGACGGCATTCCCGATTCATGCGGAGGACAGTCCGAGCCGCCACTTTGGCTGGGACCCAGTGCAGTCGCTGCCAGTTACGTCAAGTGGGCGATCAGCTATGCGATGTCGCTCGGAATGCCCGCGAGCAAACTTTCGGCCGCGAGTGTCGTTGGTAATTACTTCACCGATAGTCAACCACCAGCTGGTCCGGATGCGACCGATCAACATCTTTGGAGCCCGATCGTGGTGATGAAATCGATCTTCGACAGCCTCAATATTCCAGCTAATCAACGTGTCTATGCTCTTTCGTTCTACGAGCATAGTAAGTGCGCGACGGCGCAATCTTTGCCCTGCACTGATAGCGACGCGCCCACCTGGGCGGAAGAAACGCTGCGAGATGTATTGCTCCGGGTAGGGCGCGGCCCGCGCATCGTGGCGGTGGAGATGGGCAATTTGACGCCGGTGGACCCGGTCTGGTCGACAAGTCAGGGCCTTGAGAGCCTTATCCGGTTGATGTCACAATACGGCACGGACGGCGGATCGTTCTGGCGCTGGACAAGTTTTGTTAATAGCGAGGATTCCGATCCTACTCTGGCCCAGCCGGTCAAACAACGCGGCACTTCCTTTACCTACAATCCAGTCAAGGACGTCCTCCAGTGCTATTACACCGGCCAGTGTACGGCGCCGGCCCCGATTAATTTCACTACTCTGGCCAACATCTCGACACGCGGTTTTGTCGGCACTGGTGACGCAGTGATGATCGGCGGTTTTATTATCGGTGGCAGCGCCGATAGGACAGTTCTGGTGCGCGCCATCGGGCCGAGCCTGAGTAGTCCACCTATTAATCTGGCCAACACTCTCCAGGATCCGACGATATCACTCTTCGCGTCCAACGGCGCAAAGATCATCTCCAATGATAATTGGGCGGATGCATCCAATGCCCAATCGATCCCATTTGGTTTGCGCCCTGGAAATAACTCGGAATCGGCCGTCCTTCTCTCCCTCGCTCCGGGGGCTTATACGGCCATTGTCAGCGGGGTTAACGGCGGGACCGGCATCGGCCTGGTTGAAGTCTTTGATCTGAATGCCGCCGTTCCTGGTAAGCTGGGCAACATTTCTACTCGAGCATTAGTGGAAACAGGCGACGGCGTCATGATCGGCGGTTTTATTGTCAGTGGCCCTGACAACGAAAAGGTCGTTATTCGGGCGATTGGGCCCAGTCTAGCTGATCCCCCGTTTAATCTTTCGAACGTTCTTCGGGACCCGAGCCTGGCTCTGTTTAATGACCAGGGACAGCGGATTCAGTTCAACGATGACTGGCAAAGCGATCAGCGCGACGAGATCATCGCTACTGGATTACAGCCTTCTAATCTCGCTGAGTCAGCCATTGTCCAAATACTCGCGCCCGGCAACTACACCGCCATTGTAAACGGGGTCAACAGCACCACTGGGATCGCACTGGTCGAAGTTTACGGGCTAAACTGAATGGCAACATAATGGCCGGCAGTTACACCACAATCGTCAGGGGTACTAATGGAAAGACCGACGGATTGATGGAAGCCTTCACTAAGAATCCGGAGCTCGATTTGGTGATTGGATTTACCGGCGGCGCTAGCGGCGGGACTTACGGTGAATACTCGAACATGAAAACCACGACGAAGGCCATCTCATCGACAACAGTGCCAGGATGTATATTCAACCTCGCCGATGATTTGACGGCCTCTTGAATGGTGAGACTTCACTCCGACAGCGGCTAAGTCCCAACGCAGGCTAGACGAGTCGGGGTTTTGACGACTGTTGAATTAACTTCGAAGATGTACCTTACGACCTATGAGCGGCTTCTTCGCGGAGTTGCAGCGGCGGAAAGTCTATCGCGTGGCGGTTGCTTATATCATCGCTGCGGGAGTCATCATTCAAATTGATTCTGCGGTTTTTCCGGCATTGGAATTGCCGAACTGGACGCTGCGCCTCGTCGTAGTGCTTGTGCTGATCGGTTTTCCGGTCGCGCTCATCCTCGCCTGGGCTTACGACGTGACGCCGCAAGGAATTCAAGCCACCCCAAAGGCTCCTCGGGGGCATCGCCGCCGCAATATTATTCTTCTCGTCGCTGCCGGCGCTATAATCTCGATCGCTGCGGGATTTTTCCTCTTGCCGCGCGCCTCGGCGCACAAGATCGACAAATCGGTGGCGGTGTTGCCCTTTCAAAATCTGAGCGATGAAAAGGCAAACGCGTATTTCGCCGAGGGCATCCAGAATGAGATTCTGACGAAACTAGCGATGGTTCGGGATCTCAAAGTCATTTCGCGAACCTCGACTGCGAAGTATCAGAGCAAGCCGGACAACTTAAAGGCGGTGGCGCAAGAACTGGGCGTTTCCGCTGTCCTGGAGGGAGCGGTGCAGAAGACTGGCGACAAAGTTCGG
>DASXIC010000058.1:0-10090 GCA_036498205.1 Chthoniobacterales bacterium
CGCTTCGCTGACATTAAAGCGGCCGGAACGCAAAAGCTCTGCGGCGCGTTCCATTCTGATGTTACGAAGATATTGCGGAATGGTAAGCCCGACTTCGCGGGAGAAAATCCGACTTAGGTAAAAAGGACTGCATCCGACCTCCGCTCCGAGCTGCTCCAGCGTAGGCGGATTGGCCAGGTCGCGTGCCAGCAATTCCTTCGTTCGTTCTACCCGATCGCGTGCAACTCGCTTTTGGCGCATGCAAAACAGTTCAGGATCTTTTGGCTCGAAGAGAAAATGCGCCATCAATTCCAGTGCTTTGCTCTGATACCAAAAGATCTGCGCAGCCTTTGCTACCGGCGGCTCGGTCAATGAAGCCACGACCTTGCGTTGTTCCGCCGTCATCGCGCGCGGGGTCGAAACGTAAGGTCGCTCCTGGAAAATTGAAGCGCGCATGGCCGGGTCGAGGTCGTCTTCGCTTTGGGCCAACTGCTTTTGTAAATGCGATCGTGAAAACTCCAGGGTAACGAACTGGTGATGATCGTTGGCCCGGCGCGAGGCGATCAGCGACTCGTCCGCGATTGCGTAATAGCCAGAGGTCCCCGGCAGAAAGTCTTCGCGTGCGTGCGCGTGACCGACGGTTCCGCGTCCGCCCAGGTTTAAACAAAATTCGATGCTTTGCGGATGAAAACTCCGTCCCCAATCGAGCCGATGAACGGTGCGAAAATCGTGCCATTCCACGCTCAAACCGAGCCGGCCGAAATCACCATAGAGTTGTCGCCAACCTTCGGGCACGTCGCGCCATGCGCCTTTTTCCGCGACTACCGCGTCCGCAAGTTTCATTCGCTGCAATTTACGATTGGGGCCCTTCGGAATGCAAGGAAGGTTTGATTTCTACAAGCGCCGCGCGGTCCCAAGTTCCCAAAGCCGAGGCTGCGTCGTAGGTGCTTTGCGCGAACTCGAGAATTGCTTCATCGGGTGAGGAACCCCGCCGAACATCGTCATAGGGCAAAATGAATTCGCGCAGTTGCGGATTGTACGAGGCGGCTCCCGGTCGCACCGCTGCCTGCGCAAATCCGTTTGGCTCGGGATAAGCATAGGAATAAAAGATCGGCGTCGGCATTTGATCGTTCCCAGGCCAAAAGCCGAGGCTGCTCACTTCCTGCGAATATGCCTCGCGGGTGATCTTATCCGGCAAATGTGGAACTCCCCCGGGATGTGGAGGTGCGGGCCGACCGGAGAATCGAGTGACAGCAAGGTCGAAGCTGCCCCAGAAAAAATGAATCGGACTGCATTTGCCGCAAAAACGTGAGCGAAACTCGGTGAAGATACGACTGCTCTGCAGAAGCACGCGCCAGAAACGATTAGCGTATTCGGGATCGTAGGCGGCGTGTTTCTCGTCGCGTTCGAATGGTATCGCATCGACAATTTCGTTTGGGGTGGTGTTAATTTCGACCGAAACGTCCAGTTCCTGCAAAGCGGCCATGACCAGTCGATAAAATTTGGCAACGCTCTGTGGCTTCAACTGGAGCTGACGAATGCCGCCATCGTCAGTCAGGATTCTCAGTTCGTGCGCGATGAAATCGAAACGAATCTCGAATATCCGATGGCCATCAGGAATTGGGCTGGTGGTCAGTCCGCGCGCGGTAGGATAAAGGGTGACGTGCCAGGAATGATTGATCCAGGGAGTTTTCGCCAGCCGAACCTTGCCCACAATTTGAGTCCACATGTGCAGGGTCGCGCAAGTGTCGCGCCAGGCCGCGTAATCGAGCGATGGCCAAACTGAATCTGACGAAGCTGCAGCCATGATTAGTCGTTCCCCCGAATGAAATCGGCGAAATTGTGCCGGACGCGGGTAAATGTCTCCTGCGCATTATCACGCGTCCGATAGAACATGTGCCGAACGCGTTTCATGATGGCATTGTCGCCGGTTCTTTCTTCATCGCGAACATTTCCCTCGCGCTCATCTTCAACAATCGCGTTCATCGGCGCCCCCGCAAACATCCCCTCGGTCCGCGTGACCGTCCCCTTGTTAGCCCCGATGTAAATAGTTCCTACTGGACGGCGGTTCTGGTTTTGCAGGGTCACGACCCAGGTGGGACTCCCGCGTTCGTCGGTTCGCAACGTATAGCTGACCAGGGCAAAGGGGACGTGCGAAGAATCGGCTGTCCGGCTGGCCACCTCGTAGGCACCACTCGAATCCAGATTCAATTTTGCCGGGTCAATGGTAGCGCCCCGCGCACTACCGACTACTGTCCGGCCCGAGGTTCGCTGAGAAACAACACGACCGTTTTCCACAGTTATTTCGCGCACTCCGCCCGGCGCGCTGGTGTCCGCAATCGAAACTCTCCATGCCGACGGTTGAGGATTACCGTCTGTTCCGGAAACGGAGATGACGTGATTAACAAAATCACGATTGAGTTGGTTGCCGACAGTGCGAAGTGCATCGTAAGCAGTGCGGTTAGCCTGCGCTAAAACAGCGGTCGTCGAGAGCAGGAGCACGCCAAAAATCTTGAACATGAGCGGAATTGAGACGCGCTTTGGAATTGTGTCCACGCTTTTCGAGACGCTTGAATGGAGTGACATGTTCATTTTTGATGTGACTTGAAGCGGCGACGCAGTCTGGCAGCGTGTCAGCGGCAAAATGAAAAAAAGGAAGCTCGAGTTTTCCAGCCATGCCGGAAACCTTGCCCTCATGCGGAATTTCGTCCGTCGATTTCTGGATGGCTTTCCATTTTCTGAGCGTGACCGCACATTAATGGTGCTGGGGGTGGACGAAGCGTGCACTAACATCATCCGTCATGCTTACCATTTGCGACAGGATCAGTTGATCGCGCTTTCCTTGGAGGCCCGATCGGATTGTGTCCGGCTTCGGGTGCGCGACTACGGCAAACAGCCGGCCATCGATGCGTTGCGACGGCCCCGACGCGACATTATACGGCCGGGAGGGCTTGGGGTTTATCTTATCCGTAACGCTTTCGATCAGGTCGACTATATCTTGCGTCCACGTGGAACTGAGCTCGTTCTAACAAAGAAGATTTCCTCGCAATGAATCCTCCGGAAACGGATCCCGCTTTCGAAATTTCGCTGCGGCCGCCGATGTTCAGTGAGTTCACTGGGCAAACGAAGGTCTGTGAACGGCTTGAGCTCTTGGTCGAAGCCGCAAAAAAACGAGGGGACGTGCTGGAGCATATTCTCCTTAGCGGGCCGCCCGGCCTCGGCAAAACAACTCTCGCCAATATTATCGCGCGGGAGATGGGCGTAAGCATTAAAAACACGAGCGGCCCTGTAATCGAGAAAGCAGGCGAGCTGGCGGGATTGCTTACATCGCTGGAAAAAGGCGATGTGCTTTTCATCGACGAGATCCATCGGCTGCAGCCAACGATCGAAGAATATCTTTACCCGGCGATGGAAGATTACCGGCTCGACATCATCATCGACCAGGGGCCGCAGGCGCGCAGTTTGCGATTGCAGTTGCCAAAATTCACCCTCATCGGGGCGACGACTCGCGCAGGAATGGTGAGCGCTCCGCTACGCTCGCGTTTCGGGATGACCGCTCGGCTCGATTATTACACGGCTGAGGAAATGCAGAAAATCATTATCCGCAGTGCAGGATTGCTGGGCGTGGAAATCGATCGCGCCGGAGCCGCCGAGATTGCATCCCGCGCCCGCGGTACACCGCGAACAGCGAATAATCTCCTGCGGTGGGTGCGTGATTACGTTCAGGTGAAAGCCGATGGAAAAATCAATGGGGACCTGGCGGATCGTGCGCTGGTCATGCTGGAGATCGATCGCGATGGCTTCGATCAATGGGACAAGAGAATTATCGAGGCATTAATTCACAAATTCGGCGGTGGGCCGGTTGGATTGAATTCGCTCGCCGTGGCCGTAGGAGAGGAAGCGGGGACGCTGGAAGAAGTGAACGAGCCGTATCTGATTATGGAAGGCTATATCAAACGCACCGCGCAGGGTCGGGTTGCCACGCCCAACGCCTATCGCAAGCTGGGTCTGAAACCGCCAGCAGGCGCCCAGGAACAATTACTGTAGCGGCGCTCCCTCAGCGCCGATCGTGAACGACGGTCAAAGACCGTCGCTCCAATCCTTTGCCAGCGACCACTGCGAGCTCCCGCATCGCGCAGTCATTTCAGCGCCGATGGCTGCTATCCGCTCTGCGGGCCGTAAGGAGTAACGTGGGGCGCATCTGGATCGAAGTAGGCCGTCTTATCGCCATTGCGGTAACGACGGTTCAGCTCGCCTTCGATGGAGCGGATTTCGTCCTGCTGCGGCAGAGGCCCGCCATGCGTTACGTAACGCGTTGTGTAGGTGGTGGAGCCCGTACGACGTGAGAATCGAGGCACCATTTGGTAGAGCTCGACCCGGCGCTCCTGCAACTGGACCGTTGTCCACGTCCGATAGGCGGAGTTTGCCGGTCCCGAGATATTGGAGGTGGTAGCGTAGGCTGCGTATGGGTAGTTGGTGTTTCCCACCACCGGGGCTGAGGTTTCGGCGCAGCTGATGAGTACCACCGTCATCAGACCGGCACCGAGAATTGCAAGGAATGTTTTCATAAGTACTTTGCTTTCAATTTTCAACTGCTGAGGGGCTTTAACCATTGAACCCCACGTCAATGTAAATGATTCGGCCGAAAAAGCACGCAAACCTCCTTCGGTTGACAGGGGGGGAGCCCTTGTTAGTATCGGGACTTCTATGAGGTTTCCTTTGGCCCTTACGGCCAAGATCGCAGCTTACATCATTGGTCACAAAATCCGGCGGACGGAGAAATTCGCCACGGTCTTGCAGTTGGAGCCCCTCCATACCTGCAATTTGACCTGCACCGGATGCGGTCGGATTCGGGAATACTCCACGTCCCTCAAGGACATGATGCCGTTGGAAGATTGCCTCGATGCGGCACGGGAGTGCAACGCGCCGATGGTCTCCATATGTGGCGGCGAGCCGCTCATCTATCCCCATATCGAGGCGCTGGTAAATGGGTTGCTGGCGCAGAAGCGCATCGTTTACATCTGCACCAACGCCATGTTCATGCGTAAAAAAATGCGTGAATGGATAAAGACGGAATTGCGGAAACCGGACACCGGGAAGCGCAAAGAGTTGGAGCGTACGCTCGATACTTTAGTCTCGGAAGGCCTGGTTTCTGAGAAAGACGCTGCCACAATCCGTAATCCGCAGTCGGAGATCCGCAGTCCGGTAATCGCGCCATCGCGGTGGATGTATTGGAACGTGCACCTCGACGGGCTGGAACGAACGCACGATCTGATTGTTGAGCGCGAAGGCGTTTTCAAGGAATGCATTCTGGCCATTAAAATGGCGAAACGGCTCGGTTATCAGGTGGCTACTAATACCACCGTCTACAAAGAGACCGACATGGACGAGGTCGAGCAGATGCTTGATTTTCTCAGCGATCTCGGCGTTAACGGTCATACCATCACACCCGGCTACGACTACGACGCAGCCAAAAAAGACATGGTGAAACGGCTCAACCTGCAGCCGGAGAATTTCTTTCTCACACGGAAGGCAACGGTCGAGAAGTTTGCCAAGATGGAAGATTGGATGCGGCGCTACACCTTTTTCGGTACCCCGGTCTACTTCGAATTTCTGGCTGGCCATCGTGACCTGACCTGCTCCGCCTGGGCGATCCCCACGCGAAATTTGATGGGTTGGAAAGCGCCCTGCTATTTCATGACCGACACAATCGGAACGGCGGGTCATTACAAAACCTACAGCGAGATGCTTGCCGCCGTGCCGTGGGAAAAATATGGCGTGGTGAATGGCGTCGCCCGCGATCCGCGCTGCGAGAACTGTATGACGCACTGTGGCTATGAGCCGACGGCCAGTCTCGGATTGCACGCTCGACGCGGCGATACCTGGAAAACAGTTAAGTTCAATTTCGGACCGAGACCTAAGCGCTCAGGCCGGGGCAATGAGATCGCGGTCTATAACGGAGTCAGCTCGGGTGACGGGCATCTCACCGGTAAACGCAGGGTCGAAGTTCAAGCCAAAGCTTCTTAGCCGATTCATGCCGACGAGTTCGTCGAACGTGATTTCATTGCCGAGTGCGCGACCGCAGGTGGAGCGCGCTTACGATGCGGCCGACCCCGACATCACGGCCGCTATTTCCCGCGCGCAGGAAAATCTATTACGTCAGCAAAAGCCCGATGGTCACTGGTGCGGCGAGCTGTTCGTCGATAGCACTCTTTGTTCTGACTATGTGCTTTATATGCACTGGCTCGGCGAAATCGATCGTGAGCTGCAAGAGCGTTGCACACAACACATCCTGAGACGCCAGTTGCCTGACGGAGGCTGGAATATTTACTTTGACGGACCGAGTGAGATCAATGCGTCGGTAAAGGCTTATTTCGCGCTCAAACTGGCTGGTTACTCGGCGGACCTGCCATTCATGCTGGAGGCGCGAGCCAACATTTTGCGCCTGGGCGGCATCCCGCGCATGAACACGTTCAGCAAACTCTATCTGGCGTTGCTTGGGCAATTCCCGTGGAAGTATTTGCCGACCATTCCGGTGGAAATGATCCTGCTCCCGACCTGGGCGCCCTTCCACATTTATAAAATGTCTTCGTGGAGTCGGGCCATGCTGGTGCCGCTCGCAATTATCAACCATTTTAAGCCGACACGAGAATTGCCGGGAGAAAAGCAGTTGCACGAGCTTTATCCTCTTGGCACCGAGCACAAGGATTTTCGCTTGCCGCGCGACGAGCGTTCGCTCACCTGGCGGAATTTATTTCTGCGGATGGATGATGCGCTGAAGATGCTGCATCGGATTTCATGGAAACCGTTCCGCCGGCGGGCCCTTGAGGAAGCTGAGCGCTGGATGATCGATCGTATCGGGGAGGGCAGCGATGGTTTGGCCACGGTCTTTCCAGCGATGCTGAATAGCTTAATTGCGTTGCACGCGCTGGGATATTCCCGGGGCAATCCCATTCTGGTCAAAGCGCAAAAGGATTTCGAAGGTTTGTTCGTTGATGATCCGGAAGATTTTCGTATTCAACCATGCCTCTCCCCGGTCTGGGACACGGCAATCAACATTATTGCCCTGGCTGAGAGCGGGATTCCTCCCGAAAACCAAGCGCTACAAAAAGCGTCCGATTGGCTCATGCGCAATGAGGTGCGGATGCGAGGCGACTGGAAAATGAACAACGCGCACCCGGAAGCGAGCGGTTGGGCGTTTGAATACAATAATGTTTATTATCCAGATACGGACGATACCGCCATGGTATTGATGGCATTGCGTCTGGTGCAACCTGGGGACGCCAAGACCTACGGGGAACTCTTTGGACGAGCGCTGGCCTGGCAGCTTAGTTTTCAATGTCGTGATGGCGGCTGGGCCGCCTTCGACAAAGATGTAATTGACGGCTGGTTGGAGAACATGCCGTTTGCCGATCACAACGCCATTCTTGATCCGACCTGTAGCGATTTGACCGCGCGAACGCTCGAGCTTTTTGGTTACATCGATTTCGACAAGCGTGACCCGAGCGTGCGCCAGGCGATTCGCTACCTCATCGAAACCCAGGAGGATGACGGCTCCTGGTATGGTCGTTGGGGTGTGAACTACATCTACGGAACATGGCAGGTTCTGCGGGGCTTACGGGCGATCGGGCAAGAGATGACTCAGGACTGGATTCTACGTGGTCGAGATTGGCTCGAGAGCTGCCAGAATGACGATGGCGGGTGGGGAGAAACGTGCGCTTCCTACGAAAATCCTTCTCTTAAGGGCCAGGGCGAAAGCACAGCTTCGCAAACCGCCTGGGCGGTCATGGGTATCTGTGCATGTGGAGACCTAAACCGGCGCAGCATACAGCGCGGGTTGCGTTACCTCATCACCACTCAGCAAGCGGATGGTTCATGGATCGAGCCGCAAATAACCGGCACCGGTTTTCCGAAGGTATTTTACCTGCGCTATGACATGTATCGGCAAAATTTCCCGCTTCTGGCGCTCGCAACTTATATCAATTACCGCCACGGCATTGGGCACGCCCCGACTTTCTTTCGTTGCACCGTTCCACTAAACGGCCGGGGCGATTGACCCTATCCGGCTCTGGCCTAACGTGACCAATTATGGCTTACGAATTACCGAAACTCCCATATCCATACGACGCGCTCGAGCCTCACATCGACGCGCGAACCATGGAAATCCATTATACCAAGCATCACCAGACGTACATCACGAATGTAAACAACGCGCTTAAGGACCATCCCGATTTGGAGAAAAAAAAGGTCGAGGATTTGATTCGGAATTTGAATGACGTTCCGGAAAATATCCGCACTGTCGTGCGCAATAACGGGGGCGGGCATGCCAATCATTCGTTTTTTTGGCAGATCATGGGACCTGGAAAAGGAGGCGCGCCCAAAGGAAAACTGGCGGAGGATATCAATGCTGCCTTTGGCAGTTTTGATACATTTAAAGAAAAGCTGGCGGCCGCAGGCGCAGGTCGATTCGGCAGCGGCTGGGCCTGGTTGATCAAGAACAAAAACGGCAAGCTTGAGATCACATCGACGCCGAATCAGGATTCGCCGCTCATGGAAGGAAACACACCCCTTCTCGGGGTCGACGTGTGGGAGCACGCCTACTATCTCAAATACCAGAACCGGCGGCCGGATTATATCAAAGCCTGGTGGAATGTGGTGAACTGGGACGAGGTCGCCAAACGTTACTAGGCTCTAGCTCTACCGGCGGTCTATGACCGCCGTTTTCATTGCGCCCGGCGGTCCCCAATCGCCGCTACAGGCATGGCCTATCTCAACGAAAATTACCTCAAACTACAGACCGGTTACTTATTCCCGGAAATTGCGCGACGCGTTCGCGAATTCTGCGAGAACAATCCCGGCGTGGATCAGCGTTTGATCCGATGCGGAATCGGCGACGTCACGGAGCCATTGCCTCAAGCCGCCGTCCAAGCGATGAAAGGCGCGGTGGAAGAACTCGGCGCGCGCGCGACGTTTCGAGGTTACGGGCCGGAGCAGGGCTACGAATTTTTGCGCCATAAGATCGCGGAGAATGATTATCGACAACGCGGGATCGAAATAGCGGAGGAGGAGATTTTTTTGTCGGATGGGTCGAAATGCGATTGCGGTCACATTCTGGACATTCTTGGCGATCAAAATAAAATTGCGATCACCGACCCGGTTTATCCGGTGTACGTAGATACCAATGTGATGGCCGGCCATACCGGCTATGTCTCCGCCGACGGGAGCTATGAAGGCCTTCTTTATCTCCCCTGCACCGCGTCAAATGCATTTGTTCCAGAACCTCCGAAAGAGCATATCGATGTCGTCTACCTTTGTTTTCCCAACAATCCGACCGGGGCGGTGGCGTCGCGCGAACAACTCGCAGCCTGGGTGGATTACGCACGGGAGCATGAAGCACTGCTCCTGTTCGATGCGGCCTACGAGGCTTACATCAGCGATCCGGATGTTCCGCATTCGATTTACGAGATTCCCGGCGCGCGCGAATGCGCGGTAGAGTTCCGCAGTTTTTCAAAGACCGGCGGCTTTACTGGTGTCCGTTGCGGTTTCACCGTGATGCCAAAATCAGTGCTGGCAGAAACCGAAGGCGAAAAGAAAATTCCGCTGCATCCCCTCTGGCATCGCCGCTGGAGCACCAAATCGAACGGCGTGAGTTACCCCGTCCAACGCGGAGCCGAAGCGCTTTACAGCGAGGCCGGGAAGAGGCAGGTGCGCGAGTTGATTGACCATTACATGGGAAACGCGCGGATTCTGCGTGAGGCGGCAGAGAATGCTGGCTTCACTGTCCACGGCGGCAAAAATGCGCCCTACATTTGGGTGGAGACACGTGACGGCATGACCAGTTGGCAAGCTTTTGATTGGATGCTGAGGCAGTTGAATGTGGTGATCACCCCTGGGAGCGGCTTCGGCTCGAAAGGGGAAGGGTTTTTCAGAGTATCGGCCTTTAACAGTCGCAGCAACGCGGAAGAAGTTGCCCGTCGGCTTCTCAGCGCAGCGTGATCAATCATTGTCGCCGGACTTGCGCTGTCTAACATTTCTGCTTCGAGTCTAAGCAGTGCCCACGCGAACGCTCCCGCAACTTTATCGCTTCTGTTTCCTTATGACCGGCGACGTC
>DASXIC010000059.1:0-19328 GCA_036498205.1 Chthoniobacterales bacterium
AAGAGTACAAAGATGCGATGGAAAAAGAGGAGCTCTCTTCACCTGTTCGCGACATCGTTTCCCGCCAATATAGCGAGGTAAAAAGCGCGCACGATCGCATCAAAGAATTACGCGACGCCACCAAGGCAACTTAAGACAGGCCGCCTCTGTTGAGGCTGCGCGCTGTCGGTTGGTCGGGGGATCTTGCGATTTCACGTCGAGATGTCGCAAGGTCCCTAGCCTTCCTCTGAAGGACCAGGATTTTTGTAGCGGCGGTCTCGGACCGTCGCGTTAGATTCGACGATCAGAGATCGCCGGCACAAGATCGAATTTCCCCCGCGAAGGGCAGTATACCGGATATTGCTCGCGCTCTTCTCTTTTGCCGGGTCTGTATTAGCGGGGCCAATTTCAGCGCCTCCGGTCGGCAAGCTCTATCAGGGGTTTTATTACGGCGGCGTCGGCACGGATACGCACGATCCAACCGAGCATGATGTCAGTCCACCGGATGTCGCGCGGTATGAAGAAACTGTAGGCGCAAAAACGACATGGGTTTATTTCTCGGATAACTGGTTCGAGTCGCGGGCATTCCCGACGGAGATGTGCACGTGGATTCGGAAGCTGGGAAAGCTTCCCTACGTCCGATTGATGTTGCGTTCTGATGTCGATCAGAAGCACGCCGAAAAAACATTCACTTTGGACAGGATCGTCGCCGGAGATTTCGACAGCGACCTGCGTGCGTGGGCCCGGGCAGCAAAAGATTTTGGTTCACCGATTTTAATCGAATGGGGCACGGAGCCGAACGGAAAGTGGTTCAGCTGGAACGGCCAGTGGAATGGAGGTCCAACCAGGGGACCGCAAAAATACGTCGCCGCCTACAGACATATCGTTGAGACGATGCGGGGCGAAAACGCGAACAATTTGCAATGGGTATGGCACGTCAACTGGCTCGACGAACCGGAAAGAAATTGGAACGCCTTCGAAAATTATTTTCCGGGGGAAAATTATTGCGATTGGGTCGCCCTCAGCGCTTATGGACCGACGACCCCGACAACCAAAGATGGAAGCGAGAGTTTTCGGTTCAAAATGCGCGAAGCATATCCAAGGCTGACGAAAGTCGCGCCGGGGAAGCCAATCCTGATCGCAGAATTCGGCTGCGATCTGCACAACAAACAACGGAACGCGGCGGAATGGGCGAAATCTGCCCTCGAGGATTTATTCTCCGGAAGATGGCCCGCCATCATCGGCTTTTGCTGGTGGAATGAAGGCTGGCAAAACGACGAGCGGAAGAAAAACGATACCGACATGATCATTTGGCACGATCCGGCGTTGGCCCACGTCTTCCGCGAGGAATTCGCGCGATTTCATAATAGTCTCCATGAGACGGCAGTGATTGCGTCATCCGAATCCAAGCGGGATAATTCATCATGGTAAATATTTCTGTGGAATATACTGGCGATTTGCATTGCGATGCGACCCACGGGCCATCAGAGGCAAAGATCGCGACCGATGCGCCGCTGGACAATCAAGGGAAGGGCGAAGCTTTTTCGCCGACCGATTTGGTTGCGACGGCGCTGGGCACGTGCATCAGCACCACAATGGCGATCAAAGCTCAGGGACTCGGCGTCGACTTGCGAGGCTTGAGGGTGTCGGTGCAAAAAGAAATGTCGAACGACGCCCCGCGCCGGATTGTTGCGCTTCCATCAGAAGTTCACATTCCGCTGCCAAAAAGCACTCCCCACCGGGAAGCGCTCGAACAAGCGGCGCTTAATTGCCCCGTTCACAAGAGCCTTCCCGCGGCAATTGCGCGGCCGACCAAATTCTTCTGGGAAGGCTGACTCTGGCAGGTTTCTTTCGCGCTCGGGCATGTTGATCCGGAAAGCAGTCGAAGCAGACGTTTCAAAACTGCTAGGACTAATGCGGGAACTTGCGTGTTTCGAAAAATATGTCGACGACTTTGCGATTACAGAAGAGATGCTGATCGAACAGGGCTTTCGGCGCTCGCCGCCCGACTTTCATTGCCTCGTTGCGGAAGAAGACGGCACGCTTGTTGGGATGCTAGTCTACTACTTTGTTCCGTTCACTTATCGAGCCAAACCGAACGTCATCGTGAAAGAGTTGTACATCCCGGAGGTGGCACGTGGTCGAGGCATCGGTAGCTCGCTGATGAAAGCGGTTGCGAATGAAGCAGTAAAGGGTGGGAGCGGCGCGATTAAATGGTATGTCGCCGATTGGAACAGCAGAGCAATAGGCTTTTACGAACGACTGGGAGCCAAGGCTAATCGCGATTGGATTGAATTCGAGATGTCGGAGGGAAAGTTTCGCCAACTAGCGTCGTCTTAACAAGAGAGCCGCAGTTTGCCTCAAGCAGTCGGAGCGAGTTCCACCTCTTTCCCCTTTGCTCGCGCAACCATCGGCTCATCCAGGAGCTTTGTGAATTCCCGGGCCCGTCGGTTTTTCCAACCGCCTTTATGGTAGGCATAGCCGGCCACAAGTGGTAACGCGACAGTAGCCTCGGAATAGACCATTTGTTCGGCACCGAGATCCACTTTGCCCCACGAGTTCGCTTCCTTCAGTGTGGAACTACTCAGCGCCCCGTCTCTCACGTCGGCTACGGTGATTTGCACCGCGTATTTATGCATTCCGACGTCGAAGCCAAGGTAGTCACCGGCAACCACCGTATCCTGAGCGAAGTTTTTCGGGACGCCGCCGCCGACCATCAACAGGCCGCTTTGTTTGGAATCAATTTTTACCTTGGTCAGCTCGAGAAAATCTTTCGCTGAATCAATGCTGAGGTGACGTTCGGGATTGTTGAATTGATGATGAATTAATCCAAAGCCCGCGCTGCAATCACTAAACGCTGGCACGAATATCGGGACATTTTTTTCAAATGCAGAAAGCACGACCGAATCGCGGTTTTTAGCGTTCTTGGTCAAGTAACGTCCCATTTCGCGAATGAATTCCCGTGATGAATAGGGCCTCGGATCGAGTGAATCCGCGATTTCTCCGCAGGTCGCGTCACAAATCCGGAGTTGATCCTCGTCAATGTAGGTATCGTAAATACGATCGATGGCGAGGCGACGCAGCACATCATCGCTCATGAAAATATCGCCCTTGTAATGCTTGAAACCGAGCGCCTCAAAAAAGTCCTGGTCGACGATGATCGCGCCGGTTGAAACGATTGCGTCGACCATATTGTTCCGAACGAGATCGACCAACACCTGCTTCAATCCCGCCGAAATGAGAGAGCCCGCCAGGCAGAGGATGATGGCGCATTCTTCGTCGCGCAGCATCGCATCGTAGATTTGCGCCGCCCGAGCGAGATCACGGGCGGAAAATGCCATCTTTGCCATCGATTCAACTAAAGGCACAGCGTTGTGTCGTTTGATGTCGATGTGTTCGATCTCTTCGACGAGCAGTTCGGATTTTTTCGGGTTCATTTTTGTTTGGAGGATAGGCTTGGATACTGGCAAGGTGTGGATCGGCCGGGACAGGCGAGGAGCCTAACCTTTATACAACCACCTCATGTAATCGGCGACACCGGCTTCCAGTGAAAATTGGGGCGCGTAACCAAGCGCATCACGCGCATTCGTCAAGTCAGCCTGGGTGAAGTTCTGGTAGTGCGAATGCGGATTATCGAAATAATCGGGCTGCAAATCGGTCTTCAAGAAACGATTTAAGACAGAGACGAGCTCGTTAAAAGATCGAGCGTGGCCAGACCCAAGATTATAGATTCCGCTTGTTCCGGCCTCGAGTGCGCGAATACTGCCGGCCACAACGTCTTTTACGTAAACGAAATCGCGCCGCTGTTCGCCGTGCTTGAAAATGCGTGGCCGCTGTCCCGCTTTTATCTGCTTGGCCAGGTGATAAACCATGCTCGCCGGCACGCCTTTGTGGGCTTCGCGCGGTCCATAAACGTTGAAGTAACGCAGGCCCACAATAATCCAATCGCGATTTTCGCTGGCGACACGCCTGGCCAGGTTATCCATAATTGCCTTCGAAAATGCGTAGGCGTTTGCCGGAGCCGCGCCATTTGCTTCCACGCTTGGTTTCGTCGCCATGCCATAAATGGAGGCGGAGGAAGCATAGATGACTCGAGTTTTGTTCGGCCGCGCGAAATTCAAAATCCGCCGGAAACTCTCGACGTTATCGTGCACCTGCTCGAATTGATTGTGGTTGGTGGTGTCGGTAATGGAAGCCAGATGGAAAATCGCGTCGAATTTTTCCTGCCCGAATTGCGCGGGCCAATCCAGTTCCGCCAGATTAGCGGCCAAAAAATCGCCGCCGTAGCCGGCAAGATTCTTGAAATCGCCTGAACGAAAGTCGTCGATCACGGTCAGGTACGAATTGGGAAAGCGGTCCTGTAGTTCCAGAACTAAATTGGAACCTACGAAGCCGGCGCCGCCAGTGACGATCAGATTCAAATTTGCTTCAGCTGAGGCCATAAGAACGCCCGAAAGAGCCTCTTTAAATAAATCTTGAACGGGCCAGCGCAAGCCGCTATTGCTGGAAGCAGTTCTTTGCGAGTTTTAATCAGTGGATCGGCGCGAGAAATCCGGTGTGAAACCGGGGCAGTTGCGCTGCTGTAACTGGATACGATTTCCCAAAGGCCAATCGTCGCGTAGCGGCGGTGAAGGCGGGAAAAAGGTGGGTTCGGCAAGACCGGACCAGATGCCAGAAGCCAGAATATTCGGCCGGTCCGCCTCATTCGCCAGCGTGACGTTGGACCCAAATACAGGTCCCCGTAGCGCTGCAACCGATTCCGGAATCCGCCAGTCCGGCTCGGACCGCGAAAAAACTTCTTCGCAAAAAGAAGAATGAGAGCCGGGCAAATCCCGCGGTGCGGGACAAGTCCTTCTCTCTTAACAGGAGGACTTGAAGTGAAGCAGAAAAGTTCGCTTATTTTTTTCTGCGCAATCTCAGTCGTTGCGATTGCGCATGGCCAGAATCAGCCCACAGCGCCGCCGATTGACTCGGAGAGCGAGCCGATCGTCGTGACTGCGACGCGATTAGAGACTCCGCTGGATCAATCGCCGGCAAGCGTGAGCGTGGTGACCTCGGCAGACATGGAAGAGAAGCAAATCGAGCGCGTGGCCGACGCATTGCGCGAAGTCCCCGGCCTGTCCGTCGTGGAAACAGGCACGCCTGGTCAGCTCACCTCGGTGTTTATGCGCGGATTGCGCAGCGAACACACGCAAGTGTTGCTTGATGGCATCCCGATCAATCAAGGTCTGCAAGGCGCTTTTAACTTTGCCGATCTTACGACCGACGACATCGATCGGATCGAAGTGGTGCGCGGGCCACAAAGTACTCTTTATGGACCACGCGCATTGGCTGGCGCGATCCAGATTTTTACCAAGGTAGGCAATGGGCCGCCGGAATTCAGCTTAAGCGCAGAAGGCGGGTCCTACGGCACATTCCGCGAAGCGTTCGAAAGTGAAGGGAAAATTGCGCAGTTCGATTACTCCATCGGTTTTAGCCGGTTTGACACCGACAATGCGCGACCGAACAATCAATATCGTTTGACGAGTGCGATCGGGGATTTCGGATGGTCGCCGGAACCGACTCTGCGGATTGGCAGTTTGCTTACTTATTCACTCGCAGATACGGGTAATCCGAACACGATTTTCGATCCGAAGCCGATTGACAATTTTCTGACTGAGCGATGGCTGATTGGTCCGCACGTTGATTGGCAACCGGTCGAGTGGTGGGATCACAAACTGATCGTCAGCTACGATCATGAGCGGCAACTCAACGATCCCAATCAGGATGGCTTTGTCGGGCCGACACGCGCCTTGTTCGAACGTACCCAGGTCGATTATCAAAACGACATCCGTGCTACCTCCTGGCTGACGGTAACCAGCGGCTTTTACTATAGCCGCGTCAATGCCGGCCAAGAGCGGCCGTTTGTCTCACAAGCGTTTGGCCCGCAGCCGAAATTTGTGAGCGATCACACCGATGAAACGGGTGTATTCGCCGAGCTGAACTTCAAACCATGGGAGGCGTTGACGTTCGTTAGCGGCGGACGCTTCGATCATTTCAACCAGTTTGGTGATGTTTGGACCTGGCGCGAAGCGGCGAGTTATCTGGTTCGCAAGACGGATACTACACTGCATGCAAGCGTGGCGACCGGCTTTTCGCCGCCAAGCAGTCAGGACAAGATTTTCGGCAATAACTTCGGATTGGAACCGGAACGGGCGCTGGGTTGGGATGTGGGGATCGAACAACGTTTTTGGAGCAGGCGTGTCCTCCTCGGCACGACCTATTTCCACAATGACTTGTCGAACGTGATCGGATTTAACGGCTTATTTGAAACTCTTAATTTGGGTTCTGCCCGTACCCAGGGAGTCGAATGCGAGCTGCGTGCCCGACCGGTCGATGATCTGGAATTGAAGGCGAGTTATACCTATCTGGACGCGGTGAACACATCCTCGCGCGACATTACTCAATTACCGGGAGCGAGATTGCCTCGCCGGCCGCGCAATGAAGCCTATGTCTCGGCCTCATATCTCTGGTGCAAGAAGTTGCGTACCACAGTCGCCGCGAAATTTGTCAACGCGCGCGAAGAACTGAATTTCGGCGGCCCGAATTTCGACATCGAAGATTACAGTTTCGTAAATTTCGCTGCCGAGTACGACTTCTCTCCGCATCTAACCATTTATGGACGAATTGATAATTTGACTAACGAACATTACTCGGAAGTCTTTGGTTTTCCGGCACTTGGTCGCGCCGTCTACGGTGGCGCGAAGGTGAGATTCTGACACGCGAGCGCCTGACCTTACTTTATTCTGGGGCCGTCGAGAGAGTTTTGATAACGTTACAAAATGAAGTTGCGGGCAATCTTTGCCGCCAGTCTTCTTGCCTGTTTCTGCCTCCCGCTTTCAACCCTTGGTCAAATCGCCCTAATCAGGAATGGTGATCAGTGGGAGCCGCTCTTTGTTGAAGTCAAAGATTCGCTTCGCCTTTCGGTTGATTTGGACAGCGCTTTGCAACAGCTGGCAGCGACGGAGGCAGCGCTCGGGTTCACCGTGCAAATGCGATTTGTCGGTCCTAAATATCTCGAACGTATCGGAATACCGCCTGACATGACAGAGGAGCAGGTGTCGGCGGCGATTGGGGTGCTGGAACAGTGTGTAGCGGTTGCACGTGTCTTGCCTGCATCAATTGCCGGTTTTCAGTACCAGACAAATGCTTTCGCCAACGCCTATTCGCCAGATGAGATCATTCCCGAGGCGGTGAAACGCGGCCTCGACACGCCGCCACCTTCGCCTTTCGATCCGCGAGACCTGCGGAACGCTCACGTCCCCGGCGAGTTAATCGTTTCCTGGAAGCCCGAATTCATTTGGAACGCAGCGGCGACCGGTTTTTTTGACCAGATCGACAGGTTTAACGCGGCGCATCGTTGCACGGTTGAACAGGTCATTTATTCCTCCGAAACGGCGTTGGATCAGCTGCTGAAATTGGCGGGTGCCGGAGACGCGCAGTTAGCGAGAACGATCAACGCCTATATCAGTAGCGGCTGGGTCAGATACGCTGAGCCGAACTACTACTTCAATCCGCAGCCTAAGAATAAGAAAAAGAAAAAGAACGGCCCCTTTCTCGATTAGTTGATAACAGGCGGGAATGGGATTGTCGCTTCCCCTCCAAGCGGCGGGTGGGTTATCCACTTAGTGTCTGCGTCGCGCATCTCGCGAAGGTTTAGTTTGCATGGCACGCACGGAGCCCGTTACCCAGATGTTCGCTTGAACATTCCCGATTTCACGGTAGTTCGAACAAGTGAATTTTGCCACTGACGGACTTATCGGTTTCGCCGTGGGTGCAATCATCGCCGCTCTGGCGATCCTGTTCTGGAAAAAATTGGGTGCTCATTCACGAATTGGCGGCCAGCTGGAATCTTTGGAGCGAGCCCGTGAGCGTGAAGAGAAAATGTTTCGGGACGAATTCGCGCGAAACCGGGAGGAGTCTGCCGGTGCAGCAAAGTCACAGCGCGAGGAATTAAGTGGCGGGCTCAAAAGCGTGAGCGAAATGACGCTGAAATCGCTCACGGAAATTAGCGCGATGTTGCGCGCTCAACTCGATCAAGTCACGGGGCAAACGCGCCGATTAACCGACAATGTCGATTCACGGCTAAAGGAATTACGCGAGGAGAATACGCAGCAGATCGAAAAAATGCGCGCAACGGTCGACGAAAAACTGCAGGGCACACTGGAGAAACGCCTGGGCGAATCCTTTAAACTTGTCAGCGAGCGACTCGAGCAAGTGCATCGAGGTCTCGGCGCGATGCAACAACTGGCGAGCGATGTCGGTGGATTGCAGCGTGTCTTGACCAACGTCAAAGCCCGCGGCGGGTGGGGCGAAGTTCAGCTTGGGGCATTGCTCGAGCAGTTGCTAACCTCCGACCAATTCGCGCGCAATGTCCGAACGCGGGAGGAAACCGGAGAGACAGTGGAGTACGCGATCAAACTACCCGGCGATGGCAATGGAGCGGCCGTCTGGCTGCCGATCGACGCGAAATTCCCGGTGGAGGATTACCACCGTTTGATCGCAGCCCAGGAAAAGTCGGATTTGTCGGCGACAGACACGGCGATGCGCAACTTGGAGACCCAACTAAAAAAATGCGCCAAAGACATTTGCGCGAAATACATCAATCCACCTCGGACGACAGATTTCGCGCTGATGTTTTTGCCGACGGAGGGGCTCTATGCCGAAGCGATTCGGCGTGTTGGCCTGGTCGAACAGGTGCAACGGGATTGTCGGGTTGTATTCGCCGGTCCTACAACCTTGGCGGCGTTGCTTAATAGTTTGCAAATGGGTTTCCGAACGCTCGCGATTCAAAAGCGTTCCAGCGAAGTGTGGAACTTGCTTGCGGCAGTGAAAAGTGAGTTTGCGAAATTTGGCGAGGCACTCTCGAAGGTGAAAGACAAGCTCGATCAAGCCTCAAGCGACATGGATAAGGTAGCGGTGCGCTCACGGGCGATAACGAAAAAGCTGCGAGACGTGGAGGAATTACCATCCAACCCTCAACCGTTGTTGCCTGAATTATGGCAGGAATCGGATGAGGAGGAGCAATCCTGAGGCGCGCCGACATACTTGTCCGGTCCGCCGTCGGACGGATTGAGGGAGGTCGGCCGAAGAATCGCGCGAAGTTAACTCAGACTTTGTGAGGTCCTCGCTTCGCTCGGGATGACGGTGCGGAGAGGGTTACAATACGTGGTCCCATGTGGCCTTGTCTTTGAGTAACATCTCTCGCAACAGACGGATGGGCGGCATCCCGTGTTTCAGGATTTCGTCGTGGAATTTTTCGAGTGAAAATTCCTCGCCCTGTTGCGCTTTGTAGTCATCGCGCAGCTTCAAGATCTGCAATTTCCCGAGCGTGTAATTCAAGTAGCCATAGTCAAACGTTCCGCGCATGGCCTCGACTCGGGCTGGCTTTTCCTCGTAATAACAATTTTCCTGGAAAAATTTTGTCGCCTCATCCACCGACATGTTTTGTGTATGCATCTTGACCGATACGCATAACCGGCAGAGTCGGAGCAGCGCTTCCGAGGCTTGCGCCATTCGATATTTCGCCGCGCGTTTCAGTTCTTCCTCCGTGCCGGGCGGTTTCTTCGGCCCGCCAAAACCTTGATCGAGCATCATCTGCTCGCAATAATGGGCCCAGCCTTCGACAAAGGCATAGCTGCCGAAAATCTTTTCGATCCTTGTCGCGTTCGATGAATTCAAATGCAGAAATTGCACGTAATGGCCTGGATAAGCTTCATGAATGGAGACGATGTCGGCCGTATAGTAGTTAAATGAAGTAAGCCATTCTTCTTTCTGCTGGTCGCTCCACTCGGGTTCGACGGGCGTAACGTAATAAAATGCTTCTGTCGCTCGTTTTTCGAAAGGCCCTGGCGTATCCATCGAAGCGAATGACGTGGCGCGATCGTATTGCGGCGTCTCTTTCACTTGCGCGCGAACGCCGGACGGAATCGTCACCAGCTTATGCTCGACGACATAACTGCGGATTTGATCCAAGTTTTTCGCGACATCAGCGATCAGCTGATCCGCCGGTGGATGGTCTTTTTGAATCTCTTTGAAAACGTCGATCGGCGGTCTGGTTGCATCGATAACCCTGGCGGCATCGGCAAACACCTGTTGTTCTTCCTTTAATTTAGCGAGTCCGATTTCGAGAAGTTTTTCCGGCGGCAAGTCGACTAATTCGCTTTCCGTCAGCCAATGTTGGTATTTCGCCTCGCCGATCGCGAAATCGGGACTGGCCTTGGGCAGCTTGTCCTTTTCCAGCCAGGTAGCGAAATCTGTGAGCGAGTTCGCCGCTTTGCGATTCGCCTCGACAAAACTCGCGCGCAGCTCCGGGTCCTTAAGTGGAGCGATTGCGTTAAGCATCTCTTTACGAAGAAAATCGGCCGAGCCACGCGCGACTTGCATTGCCAGTTCGACATATGGCCGGGGCAAGACGGGATCGAGATTGGTCTTCCCGGCAATGAGGATATTTGGAATTTGTGACTCGATGGTGATCAGACTCCGCACGCGGTCTTCGAGCGATGCGAAATTGCGGCTGATATAGATATTGAGATGAGCACAGGCGGCGTAGGTCATTGGATTGTGCTCGAATTTGCGGACCTCTTGGAATTGGAAGAGTTCGTCCGCCACTGCCGCTTGCAGGATGCGAAGATCGACGGAATTACGACTGTTTAGCTTTTCCGGGTCGAATTTCCGGAGCCGATCGTCAAATCGGCGCAGACGCTGCAACTCCGCATCGAGCGCGAGCCGGCTAAAATCCGCGGACCGGCCGTCATATTCGTGCAGGCCGAGCTGCGTTCCGAGGAGGGGCCGCGCATTGAGATACCCTTTAATGAACTCATCGGCCACCGCGACGAATTCAGCGTCGCTGTTTTGCGCCGGCAACTCTCTCGCCAGTGGCAGAAGTGCCAGGATGACCAACAGCAGGAGACGGCTCGGTTTCATCAATTGATTGCGTCGGCGCGGACGTTACCGAAACGTTTGCCCGTTGCCAAAAAATTCGTAGTGCGCGAAAATGGCGGACTCGCATGAAACGTCGATTCGCTCTTAGCGTCCTTGGTGTGCTGGCGCTTTTTAATGCATTAGTGGGTGTCCGCCTCTTCACCGCGCATGCGGCTGAAACAGATTCCGACAATGGCTACGCTCAGATCGCGGTCTTCGCCAAGGCTGTTCAATTGTTGCGACAGGATTACGTCGACGGAAACAAGACGAGCTATCATGACCTCATCTATGCCGCCTTGAAAGGCATGCTTGCCTCGCTTGATCCGCACAGCCAGTTCATGGAGCCGGATGATTTTCGCGATATGCAGGATGACACGCGCAGTCGCTTCAATGGTCTGGGGATCGAAGTATCCACAAAAAACGGCGTGCTTACCGTGATCGCGCCAATGGAAGACACCCCCGCCGCCAAGGCCGGAATTCTGGCCGGCGATCAGATTTTGAAAATCAACGGTAATCCCACCGAAAAGATGGAGTTGCAACAAGCCGTCAATCTTCTCCGCGGAAAGGCAGGGCAAAAGGCGACGCTGACGGTGTTGCGCCCCTCGACCAAGGAGGTGAAGGAATATTTTCTAGAGCGCGCAGAGGTAAAAATTCAGAGTGTAAAGGCGGCACACTTGATGGATCGGGACCTGACCGGGGCGTTCAAAATCGGCTACGTCCGCATAGTGCAGTTTAACGAACCGACGGCGGAAGATTTAGCCAAGGCCCTGGATGAGTTGCAAAAACAAGGAATGCAGGCGCTGGTGCTGGATTTGCGCAACAATCCTGGCGGACTGCTCAATAGCGCGGTCGATGTCTGCGCACAATTCTTGCCGCCGAACACGACCGTTGTTTCCACCCAAGGCCGTGCCGCGTCACAGGAACGCGAATATTCCACACCGACCACCGCGAAAGAACGTCCCAGATTTCCGATTGCGGTTCTGGTAAACGAAGGCAGCGCTAGCGGCGCGGAAATTGTCTCAGGCGCTCTGAAGGATTTGAAGCGGGCAATTCTTGTTGGGGAAACGACGTTTGGGAAAGGTTCGGTGCAAAACGTATTGCAGTTGCCGGACGGGTCGGCCTTACGCTTCACCACCGCAAAATACTATACGCCGAGCAAGCAGGTGATTCACGGCAACGGGGTCACGCCGAATATTGCCGTACCGCTGACCGCCGAGCAGGCACACTCGCTGTTCGCCTCGCACAACAGCGACACGAAGACCGAGGACGAGAAAACTCAGGTTCGCTCGCATGATCCTCAGCTCTTGCGCGCGATCGACGCGCTTAAAGGGGTAATGATTTACGCGCAGGAGAACGCGCCACGGGCGGCGGCCGTAAGATAACCGTTGGCCGGCGATTCCAGCCCCGGTTAGAGTTGTGGAGACTCTAATCGCGAGGGGTCTCACAAGTTTGAAGAGTAGCGAACTCATCGCCAATTCTCTGGTGTCGCTGGGCATGACCGGCTGAAGTCCCATCGAAATAATGACAACAATTCTGGCAATCGAGACATCGTGCGATGAGACAGCAATTGCCATTCTGCGCGAGGGCGAATTGCTGGCGAGCGAAGTCGCGTCACAGATTGAGCAGCACCGGCAATTTGGTGGTGTCGTGCCAGAGGTCGCATCGCGCAATCATTTGGCGCATTTGCCAGATTTGCTGAGCGCAGCTTTAGCAAAAGCCCATCTCGGGATTGCTGAAATTGACGCGTTTGCGGCGACCAGTGGCCCCGGTTTGGCCAGCTCGCTCCTCGTCGGAAACTCGGCAGCGAAGGGTTTAGCAGTCGGTGCGCGCAAGCCATTTCTCGCGATCAATCATCTTGAAGGTCATTTGCTTTCGCCTTTTTTTGGGCGCAATGAAATTGAGCCGAATATTTCCCTTGTCGTAAGCGGCGGCCACACCTTGCTGGTGCACGTCCGGGGCGTCGCTGATTACTCAGTCATCGGCCGGACCCTGGACGATGCGGCAGGCGAGGCGTTCGATAAAATTGCGAAACTGCTCGGTCTAAGTTATCCCGGCGGCCCGGAAATCGAAAATCGCGCGAAGTTCGGCAATGCGACGCGGTTCAATCTGCCGCGCAGCATGATCGATTCGGGCGACCTGAATTTCAGCTTCAGCGGCTTAAAAACGGCGGTGCGATATTTGTTGCCAAAAATTGGGATCGTCCCGACTCGCGGAGACAAAGTTCGCAACAGCATAAAGGACAATCGCGAGGTCCCTCGCCTTGCTCGGGATGACGAGCTGATTGCGGATCTTTGCGCTTCGTTTCAACAGGCCATCATCGATGTGTTGCGGGAGAAAAGTTTGAAAGCGGCGCGCGGAACGGGTTTCAACCGCTTGACCCTGAGCGGCGGGGTCAGTTGTAATCGCGCTTTACGTGAAAATCTGCAGGCTGCCTGCGATCGAAGCGGGATCGAGCTGCTTATCGCCGAACCCTGGCTTTGCACAGACAACGCGGCCATGATCGCATTTGCCGCGATGCAGCACCTGAAATCGCCGAAGAACATTTCCGATTTGAACGAAGAGATCGATCCGAATCTTGCTCTAACGCTTGATCAATACTCGCGTTCGAGCAGGTAGTTCGCGATTTGACGGAGCCGTTCTCCTTTTTCGCCAAATGGCGCGAGAGCGGATCTCGCAGTGCTGGTAAGTCGACGTGCTACGGCACGGGACGCGTCGAGCCCCATCACAGCCGGATACGTCGCTTTATGAGCGGCGATGTCTTTACCGGCACTCTTGCCCAGCTTCTCCGAAGTTTGAGTGACATCGAGAATGTCGTCGATCACCTGAAAAGCGAGTCCGAGAGCGCGACCGAATCTTGTAATCGCATTCAATTCCTTGCTTCCGGCATTCGCGTTCATGGCCCCGAGCCGGACCGACGTGGTTAAGATGGCGGCAGTCTTGTTTTGGTGAATGTAACGAACGATGTTGTGATTGGCTGGTTTCCCTTCTGCTTCAAGATCGGCAACCTGCCCGGCAATGAGCTTGCGGCTTCCTGCAGCCGAGGCGATCTCACCGATGATCGTGCTCGTAGGATAACGTGTGGCCGGTTTCGCTCGTGCTGCGATTTCAAATGCGACGGTAAGTAGCGCATCGCCGGCGAGAATCGCGATTCCATCGCCAAACACCCTGTGGCAGGTCGCGCGACCGCGACGGAAATCGTCATTGTCCATGCTCGGCAGATCATCATGAACAAGCGAGTAGGTATGAATGCATTCCATTGCGCATGCGAGTGGAATTGCGTCGGTTAATTTACCGCCGCAGGTTTCGGCGGCGGCCAGGCACAGGATGGGCCGTAAACGTTTTCCACCAGCAAAAAGGCTGTAGCGCATTGCCTTGTGAATGGTCGAAGGCGGAACGGTTTCCTTGGGGAGAAAGCGATCGAGTGCGCGATCGACAGACTCCTGTCGCCCCGCCATGTATCTCTTCAGATCCACCGCGCGAATGTGGAAAAGCGGCAGGCAGGGCGCAACGTTTATTCGATCCCAGGATCGATTACCTGCGTTGGTTTTACTCGCATGGCCAGAAAAGCGCCTGCCAGGAGGATCCCAGCGCTGACGAGTTGTGCCACGGTGAGACGTTCGTGAAAGATGAAGGAGGAAAGAACCAGCGCACCCAATGGGCAAAGGAGTTGGAGCGTTTGTGCCAGTGCGACTCCCAGTTCCTGGATTGCGACATAATAGAGCACGTGCGCCATCGTGATACAGGTTACAGCGGAGATAACCAGAATGAGATTCACCGACCAATTAACGTGAATTGGCGTCGCGACGTTTCCAAATACGCAGGTCAGAGGAAAAAGAAACGCAGAGGTAATCAAACTGATAATACCAAAACTGCGAATCGAGCCGAGTTCGGCGGATGGGCGTTTGACCAACGTGCCGTAGAGGGCCCAGCAAAAAGTCGCGGTAAATGCGATTAGCATCCCGCGAATCGCCACGTGACCTGCTGCGGATCCTGGCTGAAACCAAAAAACGCCGACGGCGCCAAGCAATCCGAGCAGTGCGCCCAGCTGGAACTGCCACTGACGGAGGATATGCCGCTCTTCCGGAAACATGATCAGAGCCAACAAGGCAGTTACGATAACCGACGACCGCGCGAAGATGGCGTAAACGCCGGGACCGATATAGTAGAGAGCCACTGTTTGGGTCACTTGATGAACAACGTTGGGTAAGGCGGGTATTAGGCAGAGACCCAATGCGCGCGCACCGAGCCGTGGTCCGCCGCGGCGAACCTGGAAGGCAAGGAGTGGAAGGATCGCCAGGCATGCCACGCTGTAGCGATAAAAATTTTGCGCCCAAACGTCATAATAACGAAGCAGATAATACTGGAAGAGCGACGGCAGCGACCAGATCACAACGGTAGCAAAGACGGCGAGATAACCTCGCGAGAGGGCTCGATGTGAGGCGGCGGTGGCTGGCCGTAAGCTTCGCTGTCGTTTCATCTTTCTGGATTTTGCTCGCCTATAGCCATTGAATCGCGCAGATACGTATTTTCCGGAGGAGAAGAAATGAGCATTTCAAAACATCAAGCCGTAACAGCAGTAACAATTGGTTGCTTATTGGCAATCGGGGCCTTCCAGACAAAGGCCAAGCCGGCGACCCCAAAACCGGCGGTCGACGTCGGTAGCCACCTCAATAAAGGCGTCGAGCTCGCGCAACAGAAACAATACGACGCGGCCATCGCGGAATTCAATCTTGCCATCCAGGCGAATCCGAAAAACGCGCGTGCCTATGTCAACCGAGGGACCGCTTATCGCGCGCAACAGAAATTTCCCGAAGCGATGGCCGATTTCGCCAAGGCGATCGAAGTCGCTCCTACCGACGAAATGGGATACGTCGAACGCGGGCAGACGCTGGTGATGCAGAAACAGTATTCGGATGCATTGGCGGATTTGAACAAAGCCGCCGAGTTGAAACCAGACGACTCCATGGCGGTGCGCCTTCGCGGATTCGCAGAAATCGGCATGACAGATTTTGACAAAGCGATCGCCGATTTCACGGCCGTGTTGCAGAAGGACCCGAACGATGCGCAGGCCTACGAGAGACGCGCTTTCGCCTTGCGCAGTCAAAAAAAATACCCTGAGGCGCTGGAAGATTACGGCCGAAGCCTTCAGGCCAAGCCAGACGCGGAAGTTTACGCGAAACGCGGTTACACCTACGTGACGTATTTGCAGGATTATGAAAAGGGGATTGCCGATTATAAGGAAGCGCTGCGTTTAAAGCCCGACGACTACGACACTTCGCAACGCCTGCAGTATGCGCAGGCCATGCTCGCAGCTAAGAACGCGCCGCCTCCAACCGCAACCCCGACCCCAACCCCGGCTGCGGGATTCCTGACACCCATGAATATCGGCATTGGTGTTGCCGTTCTTCTTGTTCTCATCGTGGTTATTATCCTGATTTTGCGACGTCGTGATGGAACCGGAGACGCGGAATCGAGTGGCAGAATCCGTTGATGATGAAGGCTTCCTGCTGAGGCCGGTGTCCAAGAAATTTCTTTGACAGCCCGGGGCGGGCTGCTAGTTTTTCGTCGCTTTTTGCTGGAACGAGGCGGTCCCATGGTCGTTCAAACTGCGGCTTTGGGACTTTTGCTTCTCTGGCAGGAGCGAAACCGGTTTGCCCATGTAGCTCAGTTGGTAGAGCACGTCCTTGGTAAGGACGAGGTCACCGGTTCAATCCCGGTCATGGGCTCCAATGAGCCTGACCAGCAAAGAAGTAGAAGACGCAGTTTAGTTAAAAGAGGACAAGCAAATGGCTAAGGAAGCATTTAAACGCGACAAACCGCACGTAAATGTCGGCACAATCGGTCACGTCGATCATGGCAAGACCACGCTAACGGCGGCAATCACCACCATTCTGGCCAAAAAGGGAATGGCCGAAGCGCGCAAGTATGACGATATCGATAACGCTCCGGAGGAGAAGGAGCGCGGAATTACGATCAACACCGCGCATGTCGAATATCAGAGCGACAAACGCCATTATGCCCATGTCGATTGCCCCGGCCATGCCGACTACGTGAAGAACATGATCACGGGTGCGGCGCAGATGGACGGCGCGATCCTGGTTGTTTCCGCAGCCGATGGTCCCATGCCGCAGACGCGCGAGCATATTCTGCTGGCACGCCAGGTGGGTGTGCCATCGATCGTTGTTTTCCTGAACAAGGTCGACATGGTGGATGATCCCGAACTGCTCGATCTCGTGGAGATGGAAGTGCGCGATCTGCTTACGCAATATGAATTTCCGGGAGACAAGATCCCGATCGTTAAAGGTAGCGCTCTCAAGGCGCTGGACGGGGATGCCGAGCAAGAGAAGCAAATTCTCGCCCTTGTCTCTGCGATCGACGATTACATTCCCGTTCCAGAGCGGCCGATTGATCAGCCGTTCCTGATGCCGGTAGAGGATGTGTTCAACATCGAAGGCCGCGGCACGGTTGCGACCGGCCGCGTTGATCGCGGGATTCTCAAGAAAATGGAGGAGGTGGAGATCGTCGGCATCAAACCAACGGCCAAAACGGTTGCCACCGACATCGAAATGTTCCGCAAGCTGCTCGATGAAGCGCGAGCCGGTGACAACGTCGGTGTTTTGCTGCGTGGAACCAAGAAAGAAGACATCGAGCGCGGTCAGGTCATCGCCAAGCCGGGGACGATCAAGCCGCACAAGAAATTTAAGGCGGAAGTTTATGTGCTGAGCAAAGAGGAAGGAGGGCGTCACACGCCGTTCTTCACCAATTATCGGCCGCAGTTTTATTTCCGTACCACCGACGTGACCGGGACCGTGAAACTACCAGACGGCGTGGAGATGGTTATGCCGGGAGACAACATTGCGATGGAAGTGGAACTGATCACCCCAATCGCGATGGAAAAAACGATTCGGTTTGCCATCCGCGAAGGCGGCAAGACTGTGGGGGCGGGTCGCGTGAGCGAAATTCTGGATTAAGGTCCTTTCGGTTACGCCAGTAGCTCAATTGGTAGAGTAGCGGTCTCCAAAACCGTCGGTTGGGGGTTCGAGTCCCTCCTGGCGTGCGGAAAAATCATGCGATGCTCACGAAAACAAAAAATTTCTTCAGCGAAGTGAAAGTCGAGCTGCAGAAAGCTTCGTGGCCCTGGGACCCTAAGGAGAAAGGGTTTCGACGTTACAAGGAACTGACCGATTCCACCCTCGTCGTTATCATTGCGATGTTGCTCCTCGGAGGTTACGTCGCTCTATTTGATTTCATCCTCGTCAACGTCGTCCACTTCTTTACGCGTTTTCACTAATATGGCTCAGGCACTCGCAGCGAAAGATCAGTGGTTTGTTGTCCACGTGCTCTCCGGACAAGAGAACAAGGTCCGGGATAATATTGAGAAACGCGTCAAGACCGAGGAGATGAGCGATGTCGTCTACGAGGTACTCGTCCCGACGGAGCGCGTTTCTGAAATTAAGAAAGGCAAAAAGAGCGAAACTACACGCAAGTTCTTCCCTGGTTACTTGATCGTAAACATGCATCTGCTCGATGAGAACAATCAGCTCGTCGATCGCACCTGGTATTTCATCAAAGACACGCCGGGCGTGATCGGGTTTGCCGGGACTAAGGACAAACCGATTCCGATGCGACAGTCCGAAGTGGACTCAATGCTTGCGCAAATGAAGGAGCGCGAAGAAAAGGTGAAGCCCAAGGTGAGCTTCGAAGTGGGCGAGACGGTGAAGGTTGCCGATGGTCCCTTCCAGAACCAGAACGGGATCGTCGAGGAAATCGATCCGGAAAGGGGTAAACTGCGTGTGTCTGTCACAATCTTCGGACGTGCTACCCCGGTGGAACTGGAGTACTGGCAGGTTGAGCGCGGCTAAGAATTTTCCGACAGAATTAACAAAGTGATCAGAATGTTTTCAGAAATCTATCCTGTGGATTCTGTTCATTCTGTCTAAATCCCATGGCAAAAGAAGTAATTGCGCAGATAAAGCTCCAAATTCCGGCAGGTCAGGCGAATCCTGCGCCGCCTGTCGGTACCGCTCTTGGCCCGCGTGGAGTAAACATCATGGCTTTCTGCAAGGAATTTAACGCGGCCACCCAGAAGCAAGCCGGCGACATCCTTCCCGTCGTGATTACCGTCTTTAAAGACAAGAGCTTCACTTTCATTACCAAGTCGCCGCCGGCGGCCGTGCTCCTAAAGAAAGCCGCTAACATTGCGGCCGGTTCCAAAGAACCGAACAAGACCAAAGTTGGCAAGGTGACGCGCAAACAAGTCATGGACATCGTGAAAACGAAGCAGAAAGATTTGAACGCGCGCAGCGACGAAGCCGCTTTCCGTGTTATCGCTGGCACGGCCCGGCAAATGGGCCTTGAGATCGTCGACTGACGAAGCAGAGTCAGTC
>DASXIC010000060.1:0-10698 GCA_036498205.1 Chthoniobacterales bacterium
ATTTCGGCTGCGCTGGCTGAGGCGGATTAGATAACATTGCTCCGTGGAAAGGCCCCAACGAGAAACGGTAGAGGTCGTCGTAAGAAACTGGCGGGCAGAAGTCGAGACGGCACAGGTGTATCGCGATCTCGCGGAACGAGAAAAGGACGAAAAACGGCAAGCGATTTTGCTCCGAATGGCCGAAGCCGAGGAGCGCCACGCTGCGCGTTGGGAACAGAAATTACGCGACATGGGCGAGCCAGTCCCCGTATTGGCAAACACAGTCTGGACGCGGTTCAAACGACGTTTCACCCGTTCCCTCGGCACAGACATCGCCATTCGCCGCATGGAAGCGGCTGAGGAAAAACACGAGCGCGAATTCAGCGAGCAGCGCACTCGGGCGCTGGCGAATGAACACGACGTGCAGGAATTCTTGCGCACAAGTGCGTTGGAGGAAAAGGCACATGCCCGCGTTCTAAATACGATGGCGCTGCCGGCGAGCCCGAAAACGCTGTTGGATTCGATTTTGAAGCGCGAACGCTGGCATGGACGCGGCGGCAGCTGGGTCGCCGACGCGGTTTATGGCGTCAATGACGGACTCGGCGCTGTGTTCGGGATTGTGTCCGGTGTCGCGGGCGCGACCAATAATCAGCAACATTATGTCCTGATTTCCGGGCTCGCCGGCATGCTCGCCTCATCACTGTCGATGGGAGCCGGCGCATATCTCGCCGGAAAGAGCGAAGCAGAGGTTTACGAAGCGGAAATTGCACGGGAAAAAGCCGAGGTGGAGGAGAACCCCGAGGAAGAAATTGAAGAGATGGCGCTCTTCTACCAACTGCAGGGATTCAGTCCGGAGGAATCTCAAAAAATGGCGGAGCGACTCGCCCAACATCCCGAGCAGTTGGTCCAGGCGATGGCGCAAAGCGAACTGGGATTATCCGAACATCGTTTCCCAAACCCGTGGAAATCGGCCGCGTCCGCATCGATCTCGACCGCGGTTGGCGCCTTCATCCCGATTATCCCTTTCTTTTTCATGACCGGATTGCCAGCGGTTATCGCCGCTTTCATCATCAGCATCGTGGCCCATTTTGCCGTCGGAGCGGTGAAATCGATTATTACGATCCGCTCGTGGTGGGCTTCGGGATTCGAAATGACGCTGGTAGGCGTAATCGAAGCGGTGGTGACTTACAGTCTCGGTCTCGCCTTTGGCGCTGCTACCTGAGTCACTCGGCGCGCAGGGCAACCATCGGGTTGATCCGAGTCGCGCGCCGCGCTGGCAGCCACGTCGCCAGCATTGTCGCCGCAGCCAATACTGTAAGGGCGCTGATAAATGCCGGCGGATCAAACGCGCCGATCTCATACAGCATCCCACTCAGCAATTTTCCAGTCATCGTCGCGAGCAGTAATCCAACAGCGACTCCGCCCGCCAGCATCAGGGTGCCTTCACCCATAATCATCCATTGAACCGCGTTTGGACGCGCCCCGAGAGCCATTCGAATGCCAATTTCACGAGTCCGCCGGGCGACGGAGTAGGCTTTCACGCCATAAACCCCGACGATCGCCAGGAGAAGCGCAAGCGCACCAAAAACAGTGAACAGCGTCGCGCCTGCCCTCACCGTCCAAAGCTGAAGGTTGGAATCGAGATGCTGCGGGAATGTTTTTAATGAAAGGACAGGCAACGCTGGGTCCACGTCGCGGACGGCACGACGAACTACCTCCGCCATCGTCCCTGCAGTCTCTTGGTTTAAGGATGCACATTGCACAAAGAAGTAAGTGACGCTCTGAAATCCGCGGCCAAATGGAACATAGATCGTCCCGCGCGGCTGGTGCTCGAAAAGCGTCCCCCGTGTAGATGGCACAATTCCCACGACCTCAATTTGCTCCCCCGGTTTAATGTTGCCGCTGCCGCCCTGACTAATACCCATGTTGTCACCGCTATCGCTTTTCGCACGCGGGGCATTGTCTTCAGCGAATTGAATCCGCTGCCCCAATGCATCGCCCTCCGGCCAGAGTTTTTTCGCCAGTGCCTCGTCGATGATTGCCACTGCCATACCCTCGCTCTGGGTTGTTTCGTTTATGTTAAAGGCGCGGCCGCGCAGGATCGGCAGGCCGACCGTGGCAAAGTAATCGGCCCCGACGCTATTGTAGCGGGCACTGAAGGCCAGACCTTCAGCAGCTGTTGCAGGTTTTTGGTCCGGGCCCACATGCATCCCGCCACGCTGGATCGCTTTCCCCAGGGAAATCATTCCAAACGGTGCAGTTGCGGAAACGCTCACGTGCTGCACGCCGGGCAGCGAAGCCAGTCGTTCGGATAATGTCCGATAAATCTGTCGCGTTTGCTGCTGATTCATCCCTGCGAGGCTGGCATCGATTTCAAGCAGCAAATCGTTTTGCGCCTTTAATCCAGAATCCATGGTTGCCGCCTTGTTCGCGCCGCGAATGAAGAGTGCGGCTGCGGTCAGCAGCGCAAGCGAAAATGCAATTTGGACAACGACTAGAGGATTGCGTGGCAGGAAGCGCCACCGCCGGCGAACCACGTCCTCTCCCGCATGTTCTTTGAGGTCGGCGATGACTGAGTTGCGCGACAATTTCAATGCCGGACCAAGCGCGAAAGCAATCGTTCCAAGCAAACAAAACACAAACGTCATCGACAGTATCGGCAGGTTCGGACCGCTGTTCCAGACCAGGTCTAATGGCAAGAGCCCGCGCATCGAGCCGGCGAGCAATCCAGAAGACCAGATTCCCACTACCAGTCCAGCGGCGCCGCCCAGTAACGCAAGCAAGAAGCCTTCGGTGAGCAATTGCCGCACAATCCGCCAGCGACTGCCGCCAAGCGCGAGACGCACCGCAATCTCTTTGCGCCGGGCGGTCCCCCGCGCGAGCAACATGTTTGCAAGATTGAGGCAGGCGACCAGCAAAACGATCGCAGCCATTCCCATGAGAAGCGGGGCGATCGCGCCGATTTCGCTGTCCTCGGGCGGACTATCGCTGATGGAAAATCGCGACACTGGACGCATGGTAAAGGTTTGGTCCTTTTGCTCGACTGGGAACTCCTTCTCAAGATTTGCGGCCAGCGTTTTCAGCACAGGTTCGGCGGCAGCCATGGCCAGGCCCGGTTTCAATCGAGCAATGGGCATCAGCTGTTGTCCGGTGCGGCTGGTCAATGGTTCGAATTTCTCGGTTGAAAAATCGTTCGCGATCGCTTCATACGCGCTGAGCGGCACCCAGACTTCGGGTGAGAGGACCTGCATCGTGCCGGTAAAATTCTGCGGCAGAATTCCGATAACGGTAAACGAGCGTCCGTTAATTTGAATTTGAGATCCCAAGGTCGACCTGTCGCGATTGTGTTTTGTCCAATAGGAGTAACTAACCAGGGCAACCGGTGCAGCACGGCCTGGTGTTTCCTCTTCCGGGATAAACGTGCGTCCCTGCAGCGGCGCGACCCCGAGTACGGCGAAATAGTTCGCACTCACAATATCGGCGAAAACGCGACGCGTGTTTCCCCTTTCACCGATGCCAACCATCGCCACGTTATGCGCGGCGACGCCGGAAAAAATGGAACTGTGCTGGCGAATATCGTTCAGAGTTGGATAGGAAAACGCGCGAAAACTTTTAGGGTTCTTTTTGTCCTGCGAGAAGATCTGCACTAGCTCCCGCGGTTTCGCATACCCCGGAGGCGCAAAGAGAAGTGTATGCACGAGAGTGAAAACGGCGGTATTCGCCCCGATCCCAAGCGCAAGCACAACGACAGCGGCGACGGTGAAGGCGGGAGCTTTGGAAAGCTGGCGGAGCGCGAAACGGAAATCCTGAATCATACGATGCCTCTCTCAACCGTGAGATGCATCGAACCCGTCGAACGGATTCAAAATTACCAGCTATGTTTCAGGCACAAACCCAGGGTTCCAAAAACTTGCGGATGGCAGGGGCAGGCATCGCTCCGGCTTGGCGGGCTTTCTCAAACCCTCCCTGGAACAGTATCATCGTCGGAATCGCGGTAACACGGAACCGTTGCGACAAGCTGGGCAACTCCTCGGTGTTTACCTTAATGACCAGCCAACGGCCAACACCTTCGGCCGCGATTTTTCGCAGTTCGGGCGCAACCATCTTGCACGGTCCGCACCAAGGCGCCCAAAAATCCGCCAAAACCGGAACTGTCGACCGGCTGGTCGCAGCGTCGAAGGCCAGATCGCTGGTAACATCGATCGGCTCCAGCGGTGCACCCAATTCGGAATGGCATTGCCCGCAATGGAACGTCCGTTTCAGGCCTTCGTACTTCAGGCGGTTGCGCTTCCCGCAGTGCGGGCACGTTACCAGGATGCCGCGCTCATCGAGTTCAGCATTGGCGGCGACCGAGTGTTGCTCTGCGTTCATTCCAACAGTTCCTTCACCAGAAAGTCGTCAGTCGTCGGCTTCTTGGAGGTAAGGGGATTCGAACCCCTGACCTTCTCATTGCGAACGAGACGCTCTACCAACTGAGCTATACCCCCAAATATTCTACTTACAACAGCTTACGCTCGACAGAAACGCCCCTATTTTCTTCGTTGCACACTGATTTATTATTACCCTGTAGCCTCGGATTGTATGAGAACACTGCAGAGCAGCACAGATGCATTTCAGAAAAATCGGCGAATGTCTCTACCGATATTCAAACGAGGTCTATTATGGTCGCATTCAGGTTGACGGCAAGGAGATCAAACGCAGCCTGCAGAGAACCGACCGCGAGCTTGCGCGACGTAAGTTGGCCGATTTTCGCAGAGAGCAGCGCCAGATTGACCGCTCGGCAGGCAAACTCACGCTTGATGCGTGTGTGATCGTTATTTGCAAACGGTGCAGCGCCAGAAGCCGAAAACGGTTGAGAGCAAAAGTTCATCGTTGGCGGCGATTGGGCGACCGGCAGACATACGCAAGTTGCAAAATCAAAAAGCCTTAGTCGCCTGGTGAGGGCCGCACAATTTATGAGCGCATCAAACGAGAGAATCCAAGCGTGGGCGACATCGAAAAGGGAAAACTCTAGCGGCTTCTTGTCTGGTCGTACACTTCGCGGATGGCGTTGATCACGGTCTCCGGCTCATCGAACTGTATATACTCCGAGCTATTGCGGGCTAAGATCTGTTTAGCGTTCGAAGACAGTGTCAGCCAGCGCGCCTGGGCCAGCGTAGTTTCCTGCTCATATTTCAGGTGCTTCGGCGTGTCCGGGGGCTTTCCCTCCAAGTGGCCGACGCCGTGGTTGCCGCTAGTGAGTACGCGAATGGGCCGGGAGCCGAATGAGCGGCGATGTTGTTGCAGATAGGTTTCGTCCGCCGCTGTTTGTTCCATCTCCGAAGAATAAGCGTCATACATGGCAACTTTGGTTTGCGCGATTTCCAATACTTTGGCGTTCAATTCTGGAGACCACTCAGCTTCCGGCAAGCCCCGGAAAAAAAACTGCTGGGCGCAGGTCTTTGGTGGCTGGCCGGGATCTGACGATTGAGCCGGCAACGGTTTGTGTTCGGCAATCAAGTTTCGACAATCGCGCAAATCGGAGGGAACCCCGGCATGTGCTCGATGTGCCTCTTCTCGCATCGCCTTCGGTTCGAGGTCGTCGGGATCAGCGTCAACCAGCACCAGTCCCGCAACCTCGTCCATGTACAGGTCAGCAAAAGTGCGTACGTTGTCGCCGCCAAAGGCGGATCCCACCAAAATGTAGGGCCCGGCGATTCCGGCACGATGCAGCGCAGTATGTAGCTCCTTCGCTATGCGCACGCTGGTGCGCGGCATGGGACCCGGATCGCTAAATCCCGTGCCAGCACGGTCATAGCTGCAGGCGCGCGTCCACTTTGCGATCTGTGGCTGCACCTTCGACCACGCTGGAGCCCAGTCTCCCCATCCTGAATCGAAGACCACGGTGGGCGAGCCGCTGCCCATGCAGTAGAGATTCAGCCGAAATCCGTTCACGGAAACCAGCTTGCCGGGTTGTGCGTAAACGGTGTCCGCAGGAGAGCTGTAGCCGCTCGCTCCCTGCTGACCAGAGACGGCGACCGTGGAGATGAGCAACGCCAAAAAGAAGAAGATTCGTGTTTGTTTCATTTGAGCGATTGTCGGTTTGTTTGAAACATCGTTCGCGTCTCAATGGCCAAGTTCATTTCTCACGACTTGGCCGTCTTTTTACGAAATCGAACTTGTTCGAGCTCGCTAATGTCGACGATCGGATCGCCAGCGACAAGCCGTCTATCGATGTAGCGTTTTTCGCGACCGTGAGCATCCATGATCCTTCGCCAGCCGTGCTTTGTCACCGCGCTGCAATAGCCCGACGTCCGACCCGCCTTAGTGAGCTTGGCAGCTACGCAACAGGCCTCTTGCAAAGGCGGTTCTGGCGATGGCAATAGCTCTGAATTTCCGGCCTTGCCTGTCCACATTGATACTGTGAAACCCATTGGCGTGTTCCGAAATCACAGCAAAATCACCAATCTTTTGAAACCTAGGCAGACGCCGTACCTGTTGCTGGGTGCGCTCGGCATCCTGATCGTCGGTTTTGCAGGATGGCGATGCTGGTATGACCCGCAAATCAGCTTCCTCCCGGCCGATGGTCGAGCGGAATGGATCGCGTTTCCCACGCCGTTTGATCCGAGTGCGCACAATCTTGCCAGCGTCGACACGATTTTTCGGCGCGACTTTGCTCTGCGGGAACCGGGTGCCGGGAACCTCTACGTGCGCGGCGCGAAACGACTCGAGGTTAGAATAAACGATAAGCCGGTGAGTTCGCACCTCGGCCGGAACTGGAAAGCGATCTCGAGCGAGGATGCCGGTTCCTTCTTACGATCGGGACAAAACACCATCGAAGTACGCGTTTTCAACGATGATGCGCCACCCGCCTTGTGGCTCGTTCTCCAGACTGGTGACGGGAAAATTCGCTCTGACGACAATTGGGAAGCCTCCTGCGCAGGATCATCCTGGCGCAAGGCAGTTCCGGCATCGCGCCCACGTTTGCCGGGAGCGGGAAACCCTGTGGGTGGAAGCGAAGGAACCTGGAGAGCCTTCACCAAAGTTTGGCCGATATGGATTTGTTTCTGCGGGATCGCGCTTGTGACTCTGGGCGGGGGTTTTTGGTTGGTCGATCGCGAACGCGCGAAATCCTTCGTTCTTTCGACCCGCGGTGGCATCGCGTTGATCGTCATTACGGCCATGCTTTGGCTCGCGCTTTTTTTCAACAACGCGCGGCTGATCCCCTATTCTGTCGGCTTTGATGCGCAGGCTCACGCCGATTACATCAAATACGTCCAAGAACGCCACTCCCTGCCTCTTCCTAACGAGGGGTACGAAATGTTTCAGTCGCCGTTCTACTATACTTGCGCGGCGCTAGTGCTCAGCTCCTGCCGACTATCCGTAAATGATCACTCGGGGATTCTTCTTCTTCGATTTCTTACAACCCTGCTTGGGATTGCCAATTTCACCCTGGTCTTTCTGTGCTTGCGTTTGATGTTTCCCGGTCAACCGGGCAAACAGCTTATCGGCTTTCTCCTCGCTGCCTTCCTGCCGATGCAGATCTACCTCTCCCACTTCCTCACCAATGAAACCCTGGCTGCCACGTTGATGACGACGGCCCTGTTCCTCATCCTGCGCTTGCTTCGCAGGGATCACATGTCTGTTTTACAATTTGCTCTTGTCGGATTTGTCGCCGGTTTGGCGATTCTGACCAAGACGACCGCTATTCTCTTGCTTCCACCCCTTCTGCTTCTAGGTGCGCTAAAACGGGACGCAGCAAGTCAATCCTTCGCGATGCCCCTGCGCAATATCGCTGCAATGCTCGCCGTATGCTTTGCTGTATCTGGCTGGTATTACGTTTGGATCTGGCATCGCTTCGGTCGACCGGTAGTAGGCAACTGGGAATATGATGTCGGCTTTCAGTGGTGGCAGGATCCCGGTTATCACAGCGTGCTCGACTATTTGCGATTTGGGTGCGCGCTCGACCGGCCATTCTTCAGCAGTCTGTCTGGTTTTGCCGATGGCATCTATTCCACCCTTTGGGGAGACGCACTGCTTAGTGGAACATCCAGTGTCGATCTTCGGGTTCCCTGGAATTACAATCTAATGACTGCTGGATATTTGCTGGCGCTGATACCGAGTGCGATCATTTTAATCGGTTTAGGCGCGGCACTGCGTGATACTCGCTCGGCTAGGTCAGTGAGTTGGTTGGTGCTCCTGAGCTTTTGCGGCGCCGTCGGAGTGGGCTTCCTTTTTATTACGCTCCGAGTTCCCTCTTACGCTCAAGTAAAAGCATTTTACGGGATGGCACTTCTAGTACCGCTATGTTGTTTTGCGGCGATGGGATGGGATGCACTGGCCAGGCGACCTGGAACGCTTCGGCTTGTTCTCGGCGCGAGCCTTCTGATTTTTGCCTTCAATAGCTATGCCTGGGCGTGGATCCGACCATCGGCCGCCCAACACGTCTATGCCGGCATCAGGCTCTTCCTCGAAAAAAACTCCGACGCTGCAATGGCTGAGGCGCAACGGGCGATCGATTCACCCACCGAGACGGCAAACACACGCCGAGTGCTCGCCCTGCTTCTGAGCGAATTGAAGCACCCAGTCGAAGCTTTGGAACAGGCAAAATCGGCAGTTGAACTGGAACCATTAGATGGCGCGACTCAGTTGCAGCTCGCAATGGTCCTAGCGGGTCGGGGCGACTTAGAGGAGGCAGTTCAGCTCGCCCGCGCCGCCGTCCAACTAGGTCCAGAGAATTGGATGGCGTGGCAGGAGTTGGCTACATGGTCTCTTCAGGCTCGCTTCGTGGATGAAGCTTTTTCTGCCGCCAAGGACGGATTGGCAGTGGCTCCATTCAACCCGGAATTGCATTACACTCTGGCTTTGGCCGCGGCAACGAAACGGGATTTCGCGACGGCAGCCAATCATTTTGGTTATGCCGTAATGATTCGTAAAGAGTGGACGCAAGCGGCCACCGGGCTGCGTCAATCCATTTTCGCCATGGTCGAGGCGCCAGACGCTTCGCGGCAACTTGACGAAATTGTAAGGGCGGTTCCGGATTCGCCGCCCGAACTCGATGGCCTGGCCTGGATTCTTGCTACTCATCCCGATGCCGCTCTCCGCAATGGGAAAGAAGCCATACGTCTTGCCCGCCGCGGATGCGAAATTACGAATTTCCAAGATCCGACACTCTTAGCGACGCTGGCTGCCGCCTACGCTGAAGTGGGTCTCTTTTCTCAAGCCACTTCAACGGTAGAACGAGCCCTAAATCTTTCTCGAATCTCCGCCAACGCAGAAGTAGCTGGCTTAAGTGAGCAACTGTTGGAGTCTTTTCGGCAAAATCATCCCTATCGCAATGCACCAATCCCTCCATAGTGCACAGAATTGTAATGGGAAGCGTTTGCCACCTAAGGCGATTGCAAATCCCACCATTAATCGATGAAAAAACTTCCTCTTACAATCGCCGCATTTTTGGCCGCGCCTATTCTCCTCTCATTACCCTCCGGTTACGCCAAACCATCCCCGACGCCGGGCGCCACTACTTTCGCTACAGCTCCGTCCCCGGCCGCGACGGCGAGACCTCGGCTGATCAGTTTTCACGGAATGGTCACGTCAGCAGATGAAAAAGCGAAGACGTTTATGGTCGCGAGCAAGGAAAAATCGCGGTCGGTCCGAGTTACAGATAAGACCATGATTACGAAACTCGGCCTGCCTGCGACAATGAAGGACATAGTCGCCAACCAGGAAGTCCGGGGAACATGTTACAAGATTTCGGACGGACTGTTCGACGCAAAGACGCTGAAGCTAGGGCCATTGACCGAAGCCGAAAAAGCCGCGGAGGACCCGCATAAGGAAAAACGGGTGGAGAAGAAAATCGGCGCCTCACCGGCAGCATCTCCCACTGCTTCCTCTTCAATCGTTCCCAAGGCGTAGCAGCGCGACAAGTCCGCCCAGGGCCACGATGCCCCGCAGCCTAAGTCGCCGCCTTTAGTGCCACCCGAAGATCTGCCACAAAAAGCCTGTACTCGCGCTCGCGCGATTCTTCGTCCGGCTGACGCAAGAGGGACGATGGATGCACAGTCGCGACTATTTTCTTCGCATAAGGCGACTCGAGCAATTTGCCGCGTTCTTTCGTCACACGAAAAGCAGGGCCGAAGATTGCCTGACCCGCGGTTGCACCGAGACAAACCACGACGTGCGGTTCTACCAGCCCCAGCTCGGCCTCCAGCCAGGGCCGGCACGCTGCGATGTCGCGTGAACTTGGCTTTTGATGGATGCGCCGCTTGCCACGCGGCTCCCATTTAAAATGTTTCACCGCATTCGTGACATAAACTTTATCCCTAGCAATTCCCGCATCGACCAAAGCGCGGTCCAATATTTTTCCTGCGGGCCCGACAAAAGGCTTTCCGGCGACATCTTCGTAATCGCCCGGTTGTTCTCCGATCATCATCATGGTTGCACGTTGCGGTCCTTCCCCGAAAACAGTTTGCGTTGCATTCTTATAAAGGGGGCAGGCGGTGCATCTCTTCGCCGCCGCCGCGACTTTTATCAGGCTGGTTGTATCCGGCACCTGTGCTCGCATCCACACGTCGCCGTCGGATTTTGCAATGATTTTGCCTGTTTCTTTCAGCACAATGTATGATCAAGCTTCGGGCTTGGTTAAACGCCGCTGCAATTCTAAATCGATGAGTATGGAAACTTCGCGCTTAACTCTGCGTCCGTTTGTCCCAAATGATCTCGATCGCATGGCCGAATTGT
>DASXIC010000061.1:0-5927 GCA_036498205.1 Chthoniobacterales bacterium
GACCCCTCGCGCTGGAGCCATAGCAAAGGTGATCACCAGGGCAGCGGCAATGTGGGCAATTGTTCTGTGATCTCCCCGAAGGGGCGCCATAGCAGCGGCGACCAGCCACCACACCAGTGCGTACAAAGCGAGTAAGTAAGCTCCCAACACAACGTACGACATGACTCTCCTAAGAAAGAAACTCACCTCCATGAGCTTCCGGGTAACGATGCCATACGCAACGACCAGGCTAAAAAGCACAACGCGAAATGGTGCGAACCATAGCAGGCGCGATTGTTCGACAAAGGTGCGAAACAAAAGAGCGAGCACGATTGGAAAAGCAATTACGAAGACCCCGCCAATCGAGAGAAAGGCGAGGGCAGCATGTTCTCCGCCACTAGTGCGCTTTAGATCGCGCCGGGAATGGACGATAAGCACAACAATAGCTAACGCAAAATAGACCATGTAGATCCACGCACCCGCGCCGTAGATAGGCCGGGGCGGCGCTGTCCCTAGCGGACTGGCCAATTCTGCGCCTAGAAGGAAAAACTTGGTTTGACAGAAAATGATCATCCCAGCCGCGAGGAGAAGCCATACGCGGGCGCGGAAGAGAATTGTCATCCACTGGTTCTGACGCTCCCGAATCGAAAGACGCAGGAGATTAAGCGTCGCCAAGACAAGAATCCCGGCGACGAAAGCTTCGCGCATCCACCAAACGACCTCCGATACGTCCGCAGTGTTAGAGCCGTAATAAAGGGCGCACAGCCACCCAACTGCGGCTACCGAAAGGAACAGAAAACATTGGTTAGATCGCCGCCACGGGTTAGTAAAGAAAACTCCCAAAGCAAGAGCTGATTGAAGAACTATGGCCGCAAGAATCGGAATGTTTTGGCTGCTCATTGACTATGCCAGGCGATCCATCACAAGAGAACTTGCACTGCCGCCTAGCCCCCGAACATTGAGAAGGGCTCGGCGAATCTTTGCTCGGCGAGGTCCAGAAGGAACAACATCTAGATCGCAGCTTGGATCTGCGGTTTGGTAATTCGCCGTAGGAGGGATTAGTTGATCACGCATTGCCAACGCGCACGCTGCTAGCTGCAGCGGTCCCCCGGCTGCGAGCGGATTACCAGTTGCCCCCTTAATTGAGCTGATCGGGATAGAGTAGGCGCGCCTTCCAAAGACATCTTTGATAAATTGTACCTCGGCCGCATCTAAGACAGGGTCCCCTGGGCCGTAGGCAGATATGTAGTCAATCTGATTTTTTGCGCACCCTGCATTTGCCAGAGCTAACTCCATCGATTCCCGCAAACCGCAGCCGGGTTGACTTGGATCAGAGTCGCGCTGCGCACCATAACCGCTTATTTCAAGGTAAATACGAGCTCCTCGCGCTTCCGCGCGTTCCAGGTTCTCCAACACGAACATTCCGGCTCCTTCCGCTAAGACGCCCGATTCTCGTGTTAAGTCGAAGGGTCTACTAGCACGCTCAGGTTCTCCATTGTGGGGAATCGTGAGGCCACTTGCGATAAAAGCAGCCACGGTATGGAGCGTAATCGGTGCATCCGCTCCCCCTGTTATAGCTAGCTCTGCTTCTCCGGATGCGATTGAGCTGGCTGCGCTCGCTAAAGCATCTAATCCTGAGGGACACGCGGAAGAAATTGTAGCAGCATGTGCCCGGGCACCAATTCGATCTGCAATTACATTTGCGGCTGCTTGCGGCTTTAATGCCGAGATTGCGGTGGGAGACATTCCGCTGAAACCTCGCCTATCAAAATCGCTAATCGCCCGTTCGATAATGTCCATAGCGCTCGTGCTTACTCCCACAATGACGGGCGTCGGACTTGGCAAATCGGTTCCGTTAATCTCTAAACCAGCGTCTTTTAATGCCATCATCGCTGCGGCATAGGCAAACTGCGTATGTCGGGCCATTCGCTTTGGTTTTAGTTCCGGCTCAATGTAGTGAAACGGGTCGAAACCTTTTACCTCGCCAGCGATTTGGCTCTTCAGATTACTAGCGTCGAAAAGAGTGATTGGGCCGATGCCGCTGCGGCCTGCCAGGAGGGACTCCCAGAATGCTTCCAATCCGATACCGTTCGGCGCCAGTATTCCCATCCCGGTAACGACAACGCGATTGCGTCTAATCATTGTGCTTGGTCAGCAGCGAAAAAGAGAGATGAAGCAGGAGCGGGGCCGGGAAGAGCCCGACGGGTGTGAGAGAAGAATTAAGGGCGGATTTGGGAAACAATTTGGCATCCATTCAGGGCGTCGATTCTAGCCTTTACAGCCAATATAGTCATTATAAATTGCCGACGCTCCTTACCCTCACTTATTCACAATTTAACCCTCATTCACAAGATCGATCTTGCCCCCGGCGGCCCGTTGTTTCAAGCTCGCTTCTCCGTGGGCCTTACGTTTGTTCAAGTCTTAATTCGCCCTTGATTCGGCACGTACCTAGCTGTCATTCGCCCGGTTTCCAATGATTATCACCACCGAGCAGCCCAAGGTCCTGATCATCGACGACGAAATGGGGCCGCGCGAAAGTCTGCGGATGCTGCTAAAGCCCAATTATCACGTCGATACGGCAGACAATGTCGAGCTGGGACTGCAATTGCTGCAGGAGAAACAACCCGATGTTATTGTCATGGACATCCGGATGCCAGGAACGAACGGCATCGATGGCTTGCGTAAGATTCGCGAAATCGACACGCATTTGTCGGTAATTATGCTTACTGGATTCGGCGCGCTCGAGACTGCGCAGGAAGCGCTGCGCCTCGGCGCAAATGATTACATCAACAAGCCATTTGATGCGGCGAAGATGCGCGAAGTGATCAGCCGCAACGTCGAACGCACACGCGCGCATCGGAAAAGTCTGGAAGCGGCGGAGGAAATCAAAGAACTTAATCAACGACTCATGGGCGAGCTTGCTCAAAAGGAGCGGCTTGCCTCATTAGGCCAGGCTTCGGCGGAATTCGTTCACGATTTGAGTAATCCGCTGACGATTGTTTGGGGCTATGTCCAAATCCTGGCCAAGAAGCTGGAACAGTCCAAATATGGGAACGGGAATGGCGAGGTCATCAGTTCTTCCAAGGAACTGAACATCATCGAGCAAAACGTGCGGTTGTGTCGTGACCTGCTGACGATGTGGCAAAGCTACGGCAGCACACGAAGTTCAAAGCCGAATCCAATTTCGATCTCGGAAATCGTGCGCGAGGTGGTCAAAAGCAGCGGCGGAATGGCGGTGGAAAGCGGGGTTGAGTTAAACTGCAACATTTGCAACGACCAATGCACTGTTCTAGGCGAACCGACTCAACTGACGCGTGCGATTCAAAATGTCATTATGAACGCGATCCAGGCATCGGCGGAAAAGAAGGGGTCGGTCGCGGTCAGCTGCATGGAGAAAGATTTCTATGCCGATATTCGCGTAGAAGACACCGGTTACGGCATACCGGCCGAACAAATGTCGAGAATATTCGATCCCTATTTCACAACGAAGCAAGGTAAGAGCGGCACCGGCCTCGGTCTTTATATTACCAAGAAGGTGATCGACGATCACCAGGGCTCAATCAAAGTCGAAAGCACGCCTCAGATCGGTACCGCCTTTACCCTTCGGCTCCCCCTGGTCAATAACTAGCTGTAGTTTCACTTGTCACGCTCCGGGCCTTCCGGTTTGTTGCGGGCGTGTCGTCAGCTTATCAGATTGCGCCGCTCTTCCTGATCCGAATCGCCGGCGTTCCTTTTGAATCACTGGAGAGAGTCCAGAGCACCGGGACGGCAGGGGCCGCTCGCGAGCTGATCATAACAGAGGCGATTTTCGGAAAAGCGAAGAAGAAAGCGCTGGAGCTGCTCCAGCGTCCTAAGAATGGCCTTTCTCCGGAGCTTTTTCACGAGCTGCGGCATGCGGTGCGCAATAATCATCCGCTGCGATCAGAATTTAACGCGCTTCCAATCGAGGCTTCCGACTACGCGCGGGCAGCGTTTGCGCGAGGGCGCGCCGGAACACGGTTGGCGGAAATTCTTTCCGATGAGCTCGGCCGATCACGGGGCGCATTGCTTGCAGCGTCGCGCGAATTTCTGCCCCGGTATCTCACTTTTGCCGCTCCAGGTGTCCAGCAATTATTGCTTTCCATGGAGTCTGACTCACCTCTGCGGAACAAACGCGCCCGCGAACGTGAACGCCATTTGCTTCTTTACTTGCAACGAATTGCCGCGAAGAACGACACCTTTAGCGAGTTCGGTCCCTCCAGCTGGGGTCGAATCGATCCTAAAATTTGTGGAATACAATTCGACCCGGTGCCGGGGATTGCGAAACGAGAGGCGTTTTTAGAGCGGTGGACGGCTCATGCGCTTGCTATCGCGATTAGTTCCGACCCGGAAACGTTTCCTGAGCTTCGACCGCGTCCGAATCCCAATGGGTTCCTAACCGGTAACACTTTCGTTTTTACGGATACCGGCGAGAGGCACGAGCTTGAACCCGAGGAGGTTTCTCTGTTGGGTCGCTGCGATGGCAACACACCAGTCTATGCACTCAGCCAATCGCACGATGCACTTCGCAATCTTGTAACCAAGAAAGTCGTTATTGCCGCAGTTGAAGTGCCCGCGCTCGATCCGTTCGCATTCGAAGTTCTGCATAAAGATGTGGCGGGATGGCGTACCGGCACGCCGAGGGAGAGATGGTTTCCGATTATTCAATCGCTAGGCGAGTTACCGCGGAGATTTGCCGCACTGTCTTCCAGCGAGCAGCGTCAAGAAATCCTGAAAGAAGCGCAGTCTCACCTGGCAAGATTCCCGGTCGCTCAAAAAAAAGGACGATCGCTCTACACCGCCATCAACCCGATCGCCGAGGAATGCTTCCGCCAAACCGAATTCGTTATTGGCGAGAAGTTGATCAACGAAGTAGCCGAGCAAGCAGAACCATGGATCGATTTTTGGCGGGATACCTACGCGTTTGTTGCTTCACGCGTAGCAACCGGACTGCGACTCATACTGGAAAAAGCGCCGGTCAAAGACGGGGCACTTCCATTGCCGGCTTTTCTCCGGGCCTGCGAAATGGGCAAATTGCCGCTGACCGGACCAGGTTTGGTTGGTCTCGCACATCTGGCTTTCCAGGAAATTAAAGAAGCCTTTCGCAGGCGAATGAAAGGCAATGAGAATCTCGCCGAATACGAACTAACCATAGATGACTGCCATTTTGTTCGTGATCATTTCCAGTACGAAAAATTTGACGAGTTCACCTACCCATCGGCCGATCTCCAGCTCGCCGCCGAATCAGTGGCAGCCATTTCACGGGGCGATTATCGATGGATTCTCAGCGAACTGCATCCACCAGCGGCCCTCTTACATCATGGAGGATATTGGAGTTGTCCGAATACGCCGCAGCTCGGTGCCGCCCTCTCCAGCGTCGCCGGCAAAGCTTTTCACTTTGGATTCTTTGCGGCTGATTTCACCGCCCACACGGCGGTACGCGTGTTCGATGCCATTCCCGAGCTCATGACGTTTGTCGCACCGGAAAGGGCCGATCCGCATTGGAAAAGATTCCCGCCCGCTCAGACAGAGGTCTACGTCGATCAGGGCAACGGAGACGTCCGGTTGCGTCACCGGGGAACGCGGGAAGATCTCGGATCGTTTGCACGAAACTGGGTGATTCCCCTAGGTTTTCACCCGTTCCAATTTGGCATGCCGCCACAGATGCCGCGGTTGCGCTGCAGACAAGTAATCGTCCAACGGCGGGCTTGGACGGTATCGAGCGAAGAACTGGGCAGCGGCGATTTTTCGGGTGTTTCGTGCGATCTCGTCGTGGCTGTGGAGAAATTGCGGGCCATGAAGGATTGGCCGCGCTTCGTTTACATCCGTCCTACGGAGCAAGCCTTGCGTCGCAGCGGTGCGGAAGGCCGCGACAAGGATACCAAGCCTGTCTTCATTGATCTGGAGAGCTATCCATTTCTCGAGATTTT
>DASXIC010000062.1:0-6078 GCA_036498205.1 Chthoniobacterales bacterium
ATACTCTTATCCGATATTACTTTGGCCGCGTTCCCGGAGCTTGTCGGACATATTGCGCAAAATGGACGCTGCCGTCACTAACTCTGGTCGACGGTGTGCGTGTCTCATATTAATTTGCAGCACCGAGTCTCCGCACGAGCGCGGGGATTTCCGAAAGGCTACCGAGCAGGTAATCCGCTTCCTTTTGGTAGTCGCGCGGATCAACAAACCGCGTGTCCGGGATGGCGGCGACACGCATTTTGGCGGCTTTGCCGGCGGCGATGCCGGATAGCGCGTCCTCGATCACCAGGCATGCGTCGGAGGAAATCCCGAGCTTTTCCACCACGCGCAGATAGATGTCGGGGTGCGGTTTGCCGCGCTCGACCTCTTCGCCGGTGACAATGACATCGAAGAACGCCGTCAGCGCGTGTCGGTCGAGAAATGGGCGCGCGGACGCGCTCACCGAGCTGGTAGCCACAGCCAAATGCAGGTTCATCTGCCGCAGCTCTTGCAAAACTGACTTCGTCGAAGGGAAAATCCCGATTTGGTTGGCAAAGAAATCGATCGCGATCTCTCCTCGCCGTCGCATCATTTCGTCAGTAGATACGGACAGACCAAACGCCTTTTTATAATACCCAACGGCGAGCCGGTAACTCACGCCCAACACGTTTCGGTGGTACTCTCCACGATAGGTGACACCGTATTCGGCGAGCAATTTCGCATCGATCTCGTTCCACCACGGCTCGGAATCGGCGAGGACGCCATCCAGATCGAAAATCACAGCGCGGACCTGTTGCGGCATGATGTGTTAAGCGTTCGGCGGTCATAGACCGCCGCTACAGTGGAGACGACTAAGCTGGTAAACCGTGGCGGGCGATCATTTCCATCTGATCGCAGAAACGATCCAGCTCGCCGAGTGTGGTGTAAACGTTCGGTGTGATGCGAAGGCCCTGAAACTCCTCGTGGATAATAGGCGTGACGAAGATGTGATGTTTGTCGAACAGGTATTTACCGATCGCCTCGGGGTTCGTCCCTTCTATCTTAACGTTAGCAATGGCGCACGATTGATTCGAGTCGAACGAAGTATTGAACCGAACATTGGGCACATCTTTGAGCCGGTTCATCCAGTGGCGTGACAGGTAACGCAACCGCGCTTCTTTGCGTTTGCTACCTAACCCGTTGTGAAACAGCAGTGCTTCGCCAATGGCTAGCTTGATCGCAGCCGAGTGCGTCCCTATCTCCTCGAACTTACGAATGTCCGTTGCCTGCTTCGATTCCGCCGCCATCAACGGCCAGATCTTTTCGATCTTATCGCGTTTCACGTAGAGCAGACCCGTGCCTTTGGGCGCATACAACCATTTATGCAGGCTGGTGCCGAAATAATCGCAACCCAGATCCTTCTGTTTGAAATCGAATTGTGCAAAGGAATGGGCGCCGTCTACGATCGTCTCAATTCCTTTGGCACGGGCCAGGTCGCAGACTGCTTTCACAGGCGTGATTTGTCCCGTGATGTTGATCTGGTGCGAGATGAGAATGAGACGGGTGCGATCGGTAATTCCTTTTTCAAAAGCGGCCGTGATCTCGTCGAGATTCTTCGGCGGAATGGGAACCTGGATCAGTTTAAGCTTCAAACCTTCTCGCTTCTCGCGCTGGCGGAGCGTGGTCAGCATGCGCGGATAATCCTGGGTAGTAGTGAGAATTTCATCACCGGGCTTGAGGTCCATCCCCATCAGCAGAATCTCGAGTGACTCGGAAGCATTGCGCGTGATCGCGATCTCTTCACGATCGCATCCGAACAATTCCGCAAGACCGGTACGAATCGTCTCCGATTGCGGCTCGAGAATCTGCCACATGGTGTAGGCGGTCGCGTCCTCCTGTTCCCAGGTATAACGCACCAGCGCCTCGGTCACGATCCGCGGACTAGGCGAAACCCCGCCGTTGTTCAGATTGATAATGCCGCGGCTAACAGTGAAAGCCTTTTGAATGATGGCCCAATAGTCTTCGTCCATCGCCGCCTCTTCCGGCGTCAAATGGGCAACGGTCTGCGTCGCAGCTGCGACGGTTTTCAGCAGCGACGCAACCGTTGCGGAAGAAAGCGCGGCCAAACCGACGCTTTTCCCGGCGAGCGACAGAAAGCTGCGTCGCGTGCGCTCACGAAGTAGAGAATTCGGAATCGTCACGGGATGGGAATGATTACAAAGCAAAAAATAGGAAGTTAGAATGGAGCGAGCGGGACGAGCGATCCGGCAACCGCCGGACCGCGAGGGTAGCGGAGAGCGAGGCGGGAGTCGAGCGAATCAAAGTAGAAAAGAGAGATTGGAGGTCAGAGACAATTCAACACTGACTTAAATCGTGCGATTGGAACAAGGTACCTGCCAAGCGCGCTAGGTCTTGGCAAGCACTGTAGCCACGGCTCTATGGGCCGTGTGACAAGGCAGCGTCGACCCTCTTATCGGCGTGCTTCTTTGGTGACGGCTTTCCGAGATTTTAATCGACAAACGGAATTTCCTTTGGGAAAAAGGAACACACGTCTCTTACTCCAGCGCCGATGAGAAGAATTGCAGCCCCGCTGGGGTTAACCAGCTTTTCGTTTATTACCGCCATCGTGTTATCGGTCGGTCTTCCACTAGTGGAAGCAGAGCATCAACCTGGAAGTCAGGGCCAAAGTGCGCGGCCACTCATTCTCCCACCTCCACCGAATTTCGGATTCCTCTTTGTCGTTACCAGCACGGGCGACGGGGCTAACGTGGGCAGCGGCGGAGTCTGTGACGATGGCACTGGGAATTGTACGTTGCGAGCGGCGATTCAAGCAGCCAACAACACCAACGGCACAGATGACACGATTGAGTTCAACATCCCCACGACCGATCCGGGATTCAATTCTCAAACTGGGGCTTGGACGATCAATCTAAGCACAACCCTGCCCGACTTGAGCAGCAATATGACCATTAGTGGCCCAGGTGCGGATAAGCTAATTGTAAAGGGGCCTACTTCACCGCAGTTCCGCATCTTCAACGTCACGACATCAGGCGCGGTGACTTTTTCGGCCATGACTATTAGCAATGGGCTAGGTGCTTCCGGCGCTACCCAACCAGGTGGAGGCATCCACAACGTCAACAACGCTCAATTGAACATTAACAACTGCACAATCAGCAATAACGTAGGCAGTTCAGGTGGTGGCATTACTAGCGTCGGTCCCGTGAACATCAGTGGAAGCACTTTCACTAATAACTTTGCTGTTTTTAGTGGCGGGGCGATGGCCATCAACTCCGCAGTCATTAGCAATAGCACGTTCACGGGCAATAGTTCCGCTACCGGTAATGGAGGCGCGATATCGAGTGGGGGTACGGTCGCCGTTTCCAATTGCACATTCGGCAATAATAGCGGTATCGCCGGAGGCGCCATAGCCAACGCCGGCGGCACAGTAACACTGACGAATTCCACTTTCACCGGCAACTCATCCGCGCACGATGGCGGCGGAGCTATCGCTAATACTTTAGGCACGGGAGCGATAACTGTAGCCAATTGCACGGTGACCGGTAATCACCTGGTCAATAGCTTCAACGGGGGCGCAGGCGGTGTCTTTAATATGTCGGGAGCGATGATGAATATTAAGAGCAGCATCATCGCCCTGAACACGGCTACTGGATTCAATGTGTTTGCGGACGCGGACGGCGCGTTCGCTTCGGGAGGCTTCAATCTCATCGGCATCAAAGACGGCAGCACTGGCTTCACCGCGCCAACCGACAAGACTGGAACAGCAGGCGCGCCGCTGGATCCAATGTTGAGTCCGAGTGGATTGCAAAATAACGGCGGCGCCACACAAACCATCGCGCTCCTTGCAAATAGCCCGGCAATCAATGCGGGCGCGCCGAACGCGCCACCTAACGATCAGCGCGGGTTCTTTCGCAATGGGCCGCCAGACATTGGCGCGTTCGAATTCGGCGGCAGTTTTTTCGCGGTAACTCTGGGTAACATTTCCACTCGTGGTTTGGTAGGGATTGGAGATGAAGTCATGATCGGCGGCTTTATTATTGGCGGCACCGGAAATAAAATGGTCCTGTTGCGGGCCAAAGGGCCCTCTCTAAGCGATCCTTCCATAGGCCTTGCCAATACATTGCCGGATCCGACACTGTCGCTTTTTAGTGGCGCAACACGAATCGGGTTTAACGATAACTGGGCCGATGCGTCTAATGCGCAATCGATCGATCCAGCATTGCGACCAACCAATAACTTGGAATCGGCCATTTTGGTGTCCCTCTCCCCGGGTGCCTACACCGCCATTGTCAGCGGAGCGAACGGAGCCACTGGCATAGGGTTGGTGGAAGTTTTCGACATCGACGAGGGTGCACAAAGTAAACTAAGCAACATCTCCACGCGCGGCCTGGTTGGCACCGGCGACGGCGTCATGATCGGCGGATTTATTGTGAACGGGCCGAATAGCGATAAGGTCGTAGTGCGTGCGATTGGACCGAGCCTGGCTAATCCACCATTTAACCTGACTAATGTGCTGCAGAATCCGGCACTGGCACTCTTTGATGTCAACGGGAATAGGTTTGCTTTCAATGACGACTGGCGTAGCGATCAACAGGCCGACATTATCGCGACCGGGTTACAGCCGGCAAACGATGCCGAATCGGCTATCGTCATTACTCTGCTACCAGGCAACTACACCGCGATTGTGAGTGGAGTGGGTAGCACGACTGGACTCGCTCTCGTGGAAGTCTATGGATTGAACTAAGTCGATACCGGACAGGCGATCTCATCAGGCTGGAACCATGGCCCCGCTGTCCGCGAATTATTATTTTGGCAGGGACGGTTCACTCGAAGGGCTCTCGCGAGTGTATTACCGCAACCCTCTTCGGGGCGATTGAGTGAATCGGCTCTATCTCAGCGTGAAAGCAAAAAGAGCCGAGCTTGCTATTGACCTGCCTGCGAGCCTGAAACGCGTTGCAGCGCGCTAGACTTCGTCCTCCAGGTCGGCAATCAGTTCGCGCAGCTCGGCTGAATCGAAGGGCTTTCCCACGATTTCGTCTACAGCCAGTTCCTCGTACGTGCCGATGTTTTCGGGCGAAAGATGTGCCGAGAGAATAATAATTTTACCGGTGTACTTGCGCTCGCGGAGTTTTCGTACCAGCTCCAGGCCGCCGGAGCGCGGCATGCGATGATCGGTAATTATGACGTCGAACTTTTCCTTCGTCGCCAGGGCAAGTGCCTCTTGTCCGTCTTTGGCGATAACAATCTTGCGATGTGGCGCTTCCAGCACGTATGCCATTGACTCGCCAATACTTGGCTCATCGTCGACCCCTAAAATGCACAATTTCTTTTTCACCAGATAAGTCCCTTTGCGATTGCTGCACGCTTAAGAGGAGCAAGGCTTGGACCCAAATCCAGCCGACGGCAGAGAAACAAATGAGAGATTACAGCGAAGGAAAAAAACGATCCTGGAAATTCAAGAGCGGAAGGAACACAGAAAACCCGCGTTGTGTTTTTACTTTTTAATTAAGTCCGTAAATCTCGATCAAAGCAATGCCAGTCGAGCCATTCACGCCGTTAACAATGGCGGTGTAGTTGCCGGGTCCCAGAGTTCGAACAATAACAGACTCTGCGGTATTCCCCGGCTGAAGCCCGGTAGCAACGATCGCGTCGCGTTGATCCTGCTGCCAATCATCATTGAACTGGATCCTGCTCCCCTGATCGTCGAAAAGGGACAAAGTGGGGTTCTGCAGGACGTTGGTTAGATTGAAAGGAGCATCGGCCAGGCTGGGCCCGATCGCGCGCACTACTACCTGATCGGGATCGGCTCCTCTGATAATAAAACCACCAATGAGAACGCTATCTCCTGTTTCCACCAATCCACGAGTGGAAATATTGCTCAACGTAACCGGAACGGTCGGGTCGAGGTCGAAGACTTCTACCAGCCCAAGACCCGTTATATCGTTGGCTCCGCGCACAATTACCGTGTAAGCCCCCGGAGCAAGGGTGACCAGGAGGGCCGACTCCAGCGGGTTCTTGGGCTGCAAACTGGAATCTATGGATGAGGCATTGGCGTCATCAGCCCAGTTATCGTTAAAGTTGATCCTGGTGCTGCCGCTGAAA
>DASXIC010000063.1:0-13627 GCA_036498205.1 Chthoniobacterales bacterium
TCTATGCCGACAGGCAGGTACCTACGATCGGTCTGATTGTTGGGACACCAAAAGATATCCGTTCCGACGAATGGGTCGGTGAAACGCCGTGGATTTTTTCGCAAGCGGCGCGCGATTTTTCGGTGGAAAATCCAGGAGTCGGCGAGGGCGTCATGCCGCTGTTGAATAATCTACCGGTCCGTCATTGGACGATGCTGTTTCGGCCCCAAATGTGGGCATTTTTCGGCACCGACGTTGAGCGCGCATTTGCTTTTTACTGGAACTTCAAATGGTTCAGTTTGCTCCTGGGCTCATTTCTTTTGCTTCGCGCGATCGCGCGTGGGAACTCGCTGGTCGCTCTTTTCGGCGCATTGCTGCTTTTCTTCTCTCCATTCATTCAATGGTGGTTTAGCACGCCGACGTGCATGCCGGAAATGCTCGGCGCGTTTTTTCTCGGCCTTTGGTCAGCTCTTGTGATCGGGCGCGCGAAATCACGTTGGGCGATTGCAGGCGGCGCGATCATGCTCGTGGCCTCCATTGCGCAGTTTATCTTCTGCGCGTATCCGCGGTTCCAGGTTCCGTTGATTCATTTAGCGCTTTTCCTGGTTGCCGCAGTTTTGATCGCGAAAACCCGAGCGATAGTTCGCGCACCGCTGGCAACATTCCGACTCTCTGTTTTGACCTTAGCTGCAGCTATAGCGGTGCTGATTATTCTCCTGTGGTATCACGATGTTGCCAGTGCAATTCACCGTGTCAGCCTGCTGGCTTATCCCGGGAAGGTATTCTCCACAGGTGGAGGGTTGCCATGGCAGCGGCTCTTTATGCCTTTTCTCGAATTCGCGATGACCGATCAACACTATCCCGCCGATCAGATGAACGTGTGTGAGGCGGCTGGCTTTTTATTCCTGGCTCCTTTGCTCGCCGGTGCCTTTGCCCACGACGCAGTGTATGGACGCTTCGATCCGGTGATCGTAGCGAGCCTCGCGTTTATCGGATTTTCGCTTTGGTTCATGCTTCCTGGTTTCTCTCCTTCAATGGCGAAATGGACCGGATTCTCACTGGTTTATCCATCTCGCGTTGTTCTGGCCCTCAGCGTCGCGTCAACTATCGGACTGTGTCGTTATCTTGCGGGGGTCAACGGACAGCCGCGCAATATTTCTCCCGTGATGCGGTGGGTTGGCTTGATCGCTTTGGTTTTTGCTCTATTCGCGATTTTTCATAGCGCCAATCGGCAGTTGGCCGGCTTTGTCGATGAACGTGGAGTTGTTGCCGCTTCGATATTTTTTGCACTCGTGTTTGCCGCATTGTGGTATCGGCGGGTTGTTGTCGCCGCGATTCTTGTTCTGATTCCAACCATCTACTCGACGGCGCTCGCAAATCCGATCGGGCGTGGTCTGCCTGGATTCACGCAAAGCGAGGTTTTTCGCTGGCTCTCGGAGGCGGCCCGCAAACGACCCGATGCAAAATGGCTTGTCATCGGCCCGCCTTCGGCCCGGACAAATTTTCTTCCGCAATTCGTCAAGGCGACTGGAATCGATACGTTCGGCGGCTATCGGTGCGAGGCGGATCAGCAGATGGTGCGCGCCCTGGACCCGACAGGCAAGTATGCGGCCGTCTATAATCGGTACGCCGAGATTCTGTTTATTCCCTCCGCCGAACCGGAGCCATCGTTCGAGCTAACTTTTGTCAATCACTACAACGTTTTGCTGCCCTTGAAACCGGACGTCTTGCATCGATTGGGGGTAAATTTCGTGCTGGAGATCGATATGCCCGTTGCTGAGGGATCGATCGAGGGCTATTCGGCCGTCGGTGAACGAGAAGGGCTTCGTTTGCTGAAGCAACGGGTTCCTTAGGGAAATAAGCTGCGCCAAGTACCGACTCGCAAATTCGCGCGCCTGATTAGAAGCTGTAGAGATGGCTGATGTGCTTACGCCGATGATGCAGCAATACCGGCGGTTGCGTGGAAGTGTGCCAGCCGACGTCCTTTTGCTTTTTCGGCTGGGCGATTTCTACGAGTTGTTTTTCGAAGATGCGAAGGAGGCGTCATCCCTTCTCAACGTTGCCCTGACCAAGCGCAACGGCGTGCCGATGTGTGGAGTGCCATATCACGCCGCGCAGACTTATATCGCCAAGCTGATCAGGGCCGGAAAGCGGGTGGCGATCTGCGATCAAACGAGCGAGCCGAAGCCGGGAAAAATCGTTACGCGCGAGATCACTCAAATTGTCAGCGCGGGCACGGTCAGCGAGCTCGATTTGCTGGAATCGAAACGGGCCAACTATTTGGCGGCGATTTACGAGCAAGACGGGATCTTTGGCCTGGCTTACGCCGATTTAAGCACGGGTGAATTTCGTTTGCAGTCGCTGAATGCGAGGAATGCCCTGGCCGATGAATTAGCCCGAGTAAGACCATCCGAGTTACTTGTGAGCGAAGAGCAGCGTGAGCGACTTATTCCGCTCGAGCACGCAATCCCATACGACAGCTACGCCTTCTTACCCGAGCAGGGAAGGTTCACGCTCTGTGAACATTTCAAAACGAAATCACTCGACGGTTTTGGCTGTGAAGAAATGCCCGCAGCTCTCGGCGCGGCCGGCGCAATCATTCATTATCTCAAGCATCAATTACGACGGAAAATCGATCACCTGACCTCTTTACGCTGCGAAGCGGCGGGCGATCGCGTGGTGCTCGATGCAGCAACCCAGATTAATTTGGACTTGGTCGAATCACGCAACGCTCGTGATACGAGTCTGCTCAGCGCATTGGATCGCACCGTTACCCCAATGGGTGGACGCAAACTACGCAGTTGGATTTTGCAGCCGTTGCGCGACTTGAGTGAGCTGTATTGCCGCCAGCAATTAATTGCCGACCTGCTGCAGGAGTCCGATCTCCTGGCAGCACTGAGGACACACCTGAAATCGATCCGGGACATCGAGCGCGCGGCTGGTCGGTTAAGTCAGGCGTCAGGCAACGGGCGCGATCTCGCTGCTCTGAAAAATTCATTGCAACAGATTCCGCGATTGAAGGCTGAACTGCAGCAACTGCTCAATCGCCTTGCTTTTGGCGCAAATCACGCAAACGACGGAACGGTCGAATTTCTGGCGCAGCGTTTGCAGGGCGAGATTTGCGAAATGCCCGACCTCGCGCAAAAACTGCAAGGGGCTCTGGTTGACGAACCGCCAATCGCGCTAAAGGAAGGCGGCATTTTCCGGGATGGCTTTGACCGGGATTTGGACGAACTGCGCAGCGCCTCATGCGAGGGGAAAAACTGGATCAACGAGTTGCAAGAACGCGAGATTCAAGCCACCGGAATCAAATCTCTGAAAGTCAGGTTCAATTCTGTCTTTGGTTATTACATCGAGATTACAAAATCGAACCTGGCCAGCGTGCCGCCGCGTTACACCCGCAAACAGACCACGGTCGGAGGGGAGCGATTCGTCACTCCGGAATTGAAAGAGATGGAGGCGAAGGTTCTTGGGGCCGATGAGCGAGCGCGGAACCTGGAGTACTCGCTTTTTCAAAAACTACGCAATGATACCCTCGAGCAACTCGCGCCTTTGCAGCAGACTGCGGATGCGATTGCTACGCTTGATGTCGTCTGCGGTCTGGCGGAAACAGCGCGGCTTTTCAATTACCAACGGCCCAAATTGAACGAATCGCTTCGACTCGCCATAAAAGACGGCCGGCACCCGGTCCTGGATCAAAATTTCGTGGACGAGAAATTCGTCCCGAACGACACGGAACTTGACGGTGAGAAATTTCGGCTCGCTATCATTACCGGACCGAACATGGCCGGGAAATCGACTTATATCCGACAGGTCGCGCTCATTGTATTGATGGCACAAATCGGAAGCTTCGTTCCGGCCAGTAGTGCTGAAATCGGAATCGTCGATCGCATTTTTACTCGCGTCGGAGCCAGTGATGACCTTTCCCGTGGTCAATCGACTTTTATGGTGGAGATGAACGAAACCGCTAACATCGTAAACAATGCGACTCATCGCAGCCTTATCATTCTGGATGAAATCGGGCGCGGTACATCGACCTTTGATGGATTGTCGATCGCATGGAGCGTCGCGGAATTCCTGCATGACCGGATCCGGGCGCGCACGCTGTTTGCTACGCATTATCATGAGCTGACGCGTCTGGCCGCGGAACGCGCTGGCGTGGTGAACTTCAACGTCGCGGTACGTGAATGGAACGACCAGATCATTTTTCTGCGCAAAATCGTCTCGGGCGGAGCGGACAAGAGCTATGGAATCCAGGTTGCGCGCCTCGCCGGGTTGCCAAAGGAAATTCTCGACCGGGCCAAAGACATCCTTACGCATCTGGAAAAGCCCAATGGAGCAGTTGCCCCGGAACCGAAATTGCGACGCGACAAAAAGAAACGGATCGCGCCGGAAAAACCTCAACTCGACCTATTGTAGTTAAGGGCGAGCAGCTTGGAATGACTGAAAGCCAAACGTTTCGAGGGTTGTTATAATTCGTTCCATGCCGGTCAAGACGGAGAAAGATTTGAGCGACGAGGCACGCGCATGCTGGCTAAAGGCGGTCGCGGCGATCGAATTACGGAACTTTGGCTATGCGATTTCGCTTTTGCAGGGAATTCTAAAACAGGAACCGGAGTTTCTTATTGGCCGGCAATTGCTGCGGCGTGCCGAAGTGATGAGACAAAAAGGAAAAAGTAAGCGCTCCTTCCGCTTGGCCGGCGCTCCGGTCGCGGTGCTTAAAGCACAGCGCGCTCTCAAGAAAAGTCCCGCACATGCGGTGGAACTGGTGGAAAAAATCCTCGAAAGTAACCCTTTCCATAAACAAGCAAACCTTCTCCTTAAAACAGCGGCAGTTTCAGCCGGTTGGCTCGAAACTGGAGTGTTCGCGGTTGAGACATTGCTCCAGGAAAACCCGCGCGACATCAAGCTCCTGCATGATCTGGCGGCGTTGTATCACCAACTCGGTGAGAACGAGCGTGCGGTGGAAATTTATAACCGTATCAATGCGATTGATGCAACTGACGCGGCGGCAATGCGGTTAGGCAAGGAAGCCGCCGCGCGTGCGTCGATGAAAGCGGGCGGGTGGGCGACCGCGGAAAGTTATCGCGATTTGATCAAGGATAAGGAAACGGCAGTCTCGCTCGAACAACAGAGCCGTATGCAACTCGCAGGCGAGGCCCTGGAGAGGCAGATCGCGGAGACGTACGCACGGCATCAAGCGGAGCCGCAAAATGTCGATCACGTGCGACGACTCGGTGCGTTGAGCGAACAGAAGGAGGATTTCGAAGCAGCAGAGAAATGGTACCGTTCCGCATCCGATTTGGCCGGAATCGATGATTTGGCCCTGGCACGAAAAATCTCCGATCTGCGGGTCAAGCAACTGGAGCGACAGATCGCGGAATTGGAAGAGTTCCTTTCACAGAATTGGGTCCAGATCACGCCGGAAAAGGGAGCCGCGCTCGCGCAGGCAAAACAGCGCCGCGCCCAAATCTTGATTGAAGGTGCACGCGAAAGAGTGGAACGGAATCCGGCTGACCTTCAACTCCGGTTCGAATTGGGCGAGCATCTAATGAACGCGGGAAATCATCGCGAAGCTGTGCCGGAGTTGCAGCGGGCTCGCCAGAATCCTAACGCCCGTTTGAAAGCGATGAACGCCCTTGGTTGCTGCTATCGGGAACTTGGCATGCTCGATCTTGCCGCGAAACAACTGGAAGAAGCGCGGCGAGAAATCCTCGGTATGGATCCGATGAAGAAAGAAATCGTTTACAACTTAGGGATTGTTTACGAACAAATGACGGAAGCCGAGAAGTCACTCGCCTGCATGAAGGAAATTTATGAAGCTGATTACGGCTATAAGGATGTTGCGAGGCGCGTGGAAAGTTCGTACGGGAGCAGTTCGCCGGGTGGACATTAGGGGCCGGCTGCCGCTGCAAGTTACGTCCGGCAACCAGTGACGGCGCGAATCTCAAGTGCCGAGGATCCCCTCGGCGTTTTCCAAAACTACAAACCCTATGAAAAATAGATTTTTAATAAATTTAGCCGCCATGATCGTGGCCGCGCTCAGTTCAATTTGTATCGCGAGCGTGGCATTCGCGCAAAACCCGACGCTCTTTCCGCATAGACAGACGCCTTCACCGACCCAGACGCCTGCGAGCACTCAGGACACGAACGCTAACAAGAAATCTCAGTCGGATAAGGGCACGTCGTTGAGCTCAGCCGACAAAGCTTTCATGAAAGATGCGGCCAAGGGCGGCATGATGGAGGTGGCAATGGGCCATGTAGCGGAGCAGAATACCTCCAATCCAGAAGTGAAGAAGTTTGGCGCCCGGATGGTGACCGATCACGGTAAGGCTAACTCCGAGCTTAAGGCAATCGCGGCCAAGAAAGGGGTCGAATTGCCTGCGGCGAAGGATGCAGGCAAGTGGAAATCGGACAAAGATTACATGGACGCCATGGTAAAAGACCACGAGAAAGATCTTTCTGATTTCGAAAAAGAGGCGAAGAACGGGAGCGATCCTGATGTGAAGAGGTTTGCGGAAAAGACATCCGCCGTTGTTCGCAAACACTTGGAAATGGCTAAGGAAATTCAAGGAAAGCTTAAGTAATCATCGCTTTTTTGCGGTAAGGAAGGCGCGTCGCGAACGCGCCCTCTTTATGTACAGCCCAGTTTGCATCGCTGCCTGGCTTGCGCCAAGATCGGACGCGCCAGCGATTATTCGCCGCTGACGCTTATCGCAGATCAAACTCCCAAACGCAGCCTGTGGGCGGCAAATGAAACCGCAACGATCCTTTCCAGTCCGCCTGGGACGAGAGCTCGCCCGTGTCCCGCGCAATATCCGCCGGCTCGTCGCTCGCTTAGCCCATCAATCCACCAAAGAAAATAAAACTGCAAAAGGCATTGATCGTTACGAGACCTGGATACACGAGCACGAGCCGGATCCGGCGCAGCTCGACGCGCAGCGGAGCGAATCGGTCGCGTGGCACAGTCCCCCGAAAATTTCGCTGCTAATCCCGGTATTCGAGACCTCACCCAAATTTCTAGATGAGCTTTTGCGATCGATCGCGGCGCAGACCTATCCTAACTGGGAAGCGCGTGTAGTTGATGCGAATTCTACAAACGAGGCACTGTTGCGCCATTGGTCGAGTACCGAACCACGGATTCGGGTGGACCGCCTCGCAGTCAATTTGGGGATCGCTGAAAATACCAATCGCGCTCTTCGTGCTGCCGTCGGGGATTTCATCGCTCTGGTGGACCATGATGATCTTCTCGCGCCTTTTGCCCTGTATCAGCTAGCAGTCGCCATCCGGGTAAATCCAGAAGCCGAAATTTTCTACAGCGATGAAGACCGCCTGACTGCAACGGGCACACGCGCGAGCCCATTTTTCAAACCAGAGTGGAGTCCAGAATTGCTCTATTCATGCATGTATTTCGGGCACCTAACCGCCTATCGCCGCGACTTTGCCGTCGCCCTTGGCGGTTTTCGCAGGGAGTTTGATTTGTCGCAGGATTATGATTTCGCTCTGCGAGCGGTGGAACGAAGCCACCGAATCATTCACATCCCGCACGTTCTTTATCATTGGCGGGAACATCCCATCTCCGGCTCGAGCGGCGGAAAACCGGAGGCGCGGGAAACGAACATAGCAGCACTGGCAGCTGCTTTGCAAAGGCGCGGGTTTCGGGCCGAGGTACTGGCAATGCCCGCAGCCAATCGAGCGCGGATGGCCATGACGGCGATACCGCTCGTGTCAGTCGTTATTCCGACTGACTCGGAAACGCGAGCGATGAAATGCGCGCATCATCTTGTCGGGCAGACCGACTACGCCAACAGCGAGTTCATTCTCGTCACGCGAACTGAGTTGATTGAAAAACTGAAGAACGCGGTTGGATTTCAATCGAATCGACTGCGTCTTGTCGGATTTGACGAGCCGTTCAACTTCTCCCGAAAGTGCAATTTTGGCGCAGCCGAAGCCACCGGACAACGGTTGATTTTTCTAAACGACGATGTGGAACCGCAAGATCGCGATTGGATCGAGAACGTCGTGGAGCCGCTGGAAAATCCAGAGGTGGGCGCGGTCGCGCCGAAGCTGATTTATGAGGATGGCCGGATTCAGCATGCCGGGTTAGTGACAGGAGTGCGTGATTTTGTTGGCACCGCTTTTCATCGGGAGCCAGCCGGGACGCGAATAAACGCGAATTTCGCGCAATCCATGCGGGACGTCTCTGCCTTATCCGGTGCGTGTCTGGCGTTACGGCGCGAAGATTTCTTTCAAGTAGGTGGCTTCGACGAAACAAACACGCCGATCGCACATTCCGATGTCGAGCTTTGCTTCCGAATTCGCGCTGCTGGAATGCGATGTGTTTATACTCCCTTTACCACCTTAAAACACACGGGTAGGGCTTCCGCCGATCTCGCGGATGCGCCGGCGAAACCGGCTTTCGAGAAAGCAACGACTTATCTTCTCGATCGTTGGGGTGAATACCTCACGCATGATCCATTTTTCCCCGAGAACATGCGCGATTGGTTGTTTACGGATTCACCTGTGCCAATCCGGATGTTTGCTCGCAATCAGTCTCTCCCTACGCCATCACAGATCGATATTCTGTTTGTCTCTCCTGATTTGAGCCGAAGTGGCGCTCCGCTTTTGCTTTTTCATCTGGCGCAATGGTGCCGGGCCAATGGCTTCTTCGTCACGGTCCTTTCTCCTAGCGACGGCCCTTTGCGGGAGAAGTTCGTGGCCGCAGAAATCCCCCTGATTATCGATTCCTTGAGCGGTGGCAGTCACCCATCGTTAGCCCGCCTCTTCCGCAATTTCGAGCTTGTCGTCGCGAACACAATCAAGACTGCCAACGCAGTCGCGATCGCACATCAGGCGGGAGTGCCGGTTGTCTGGTGGATTCATGAAACGAAACTAGGTGAGCGATTCCTTAACAAGGATTCCCGGATTTCAGCGGCGTTGCCTTTGGCGAGTTTGTTGATCGCACCGAGCGAACAGTCGCTTGCGGTCTACCGCGGGCACAGTAGCAGCCCGGCGCATAAGTTGGTTTCCGGAATACCCGACTTTCGCCTCACCACCAAAGCAGATGGTAAGGCGCTGGATCGGGTTCGGTTTCTCATGCCTGGCACGATCGAGAAGCGGAAAGGCCAGGATATTTTGATCGATGCAATCCGGCAAATGGACAAGGCGCTGGCGGCGCAAGCGCTGTTTACCATTGTTGGAAGCGGCACGGAAGCGGAGTTCGTGGCGAGAATCCGGCAGGCTAGTAGCGAGATATCTTACTTGGAGGTGGCCGAACCAGTGGATCATGAACAATCGTTGTCTTTGCTGGCAGGCGCAGATGCGCTGGTGTGCGCTTCGCGTGACGAATCAATGCCATTGACGATTTTGGAGGCGATGTGTTTCGGAAAGACGATCGTCAGCACGGCGGTAGGTGGCATTCCTGAGTATTTGACCGACCGGATCAATGCGCTTCTCGTTCCATCCGAGAGCCCGGCAGCTTTGGCCCGTGCGCTGGAACGGGTAGTACGTGATCGCGACGAAGCGAATAGACTGGGAAAGAACGCCCGTGCCTTGTTTGAGACGCGACATACCATTGGTGAGCTCGGCCGCAATTTCGTCGGTTTAATCGAACCCCTGGTTAGTGCGAGCAGGGATACAAAGAACTCGCGGTAGCGATTGCGGTTCCCGATTAGTCCTTAATCGTTTACCATCCCAATATTATTGCGTACTACCTCGTTCGCTAATTCAACCGAATTGCCGTTGTCGTAGGGAGAGCGGTCGGCCGAATCAAAGACGCGCTCACGATCGACACCAAAGACACGTTTTTGCGGCTCGAACCGATCAAGCAGTTCACCATAGTTTTCGACAAGATGGTGGACCAGTTCGAGCTCATAAAGGGTAGTTGTGTGAATCATGGAGGTTTCGTGAATACGATAAAGACAAAGAATATTTGGGACAAATCCAACCTTGTAATTCTTCACCGCAAATTTCAGCCACAAATCGTAATCCTCCCATCCGAACCAGCCAATCTGACTTAATTGATTGTCATAACCGGAAAGCTCAAGCAACACATCCCGCCGGAACATGGCCATCGCATCAATATAAGGATACTGGGCAAGAATTTGAGGGTCCCAATCGAAATAGGAAAGTAGTCCCAGGCGATTTTCAGGAGTATCGCGAAAGCGACAAATGATTGTGTAGGCAGCATCGTAGTTATTTCCCTCCAACAGAGCGAGTAGTTCTTTGAGTCCACGCGCCAACACAAGATTATCGGCATCCATCATAAAAACGTACTTGCCGCGTGCCAGATGAATCGCTTTGTTCCGCGAGTCTGCCAGCCCTGTATTCCAATGTTTGTTAGCAATTAGAATAGGCGTGCGAGATATTTCTTGGTAATGCAAAGCTTGGATTAGGGAATCATCGTCCGAAGCGTCGTTCACGATCACGATTTCGGCCGACGTATCGATCTTCTCAATTGCCTGCTCGATGCTTGCAATGCAGTCGCCAATAAAATGAGCATAGTTGTGTAACGTAATGACTACCGAGAGTATCGGTTTATCAATGGACCGATAGGCATCGTTCTCGTGTCGCTCCAAAATAGCTTGGCCTTCAAGAGTAGCCTTCTCCTGTTGAAGCCAGCGTAGTCTGAAACCCCGGCGTTTGTTTTCGATCTCTTCCGAAGTAATGCCTGATAAACGCGGCTTCTTTATCGGCTTGTGGCGATGGGCGAAGAAAGCGCTTCGGATTCGCTGAAGATCAATTGAGGCAGCGCGGATGAGCGAAAGGCGCGATTGCTGAGTGAGGCGCTGCCTGAGCAACGACGGCAATGCGACCGGTTTGGCATCGAATGGCAGGTCAGCGTCGATGTGGACTGTCGCATCGGGTAACTCCAAACCGGCCCCAGTTTGATATTGTCTGAGAAAGACACGGCAATTCTCAGCTTGATTCAATTTATCTTTGACGAAGCTAAGGGCATTACTTGCGATCCGATTGCGCTCGCCTGGATTTTTCAGGTAATAATCGCAAGCCTCGATAAGCTCGTCCTGATCCACCATGATAAAATGTTTTCCAGGGACCAAGGCGCCGTAGCCCTCGCATTTTTCGCTAATCACACAGCAGCCATTTGCAATCCCCATCAGCATTCGGTGCCACTCGAAGTATTTCTGATCGGAATAGTGGACGTTCAACAATAGCTTCGTTTGCGAAAGGAGCTCGTTGCGTTTCTGCACCGAAAGGTAGCTTCGGGTTTGTTTGGTTTTGGCGAATCCAAGAGGAACCAGCCGAATATGGCAGCGATGTTCGGAGAAAAACGGAGCGTTTTTCGCGAAAAATGAATCGCGCCGATGTGTCATCGAACCCAGAAAAGTGACGTCGTATGATCGTTCACCTTCAACGGACTGGGCTATGCCCAGGATAGGGTGGTATCCCAGCGGCAAACAGTAGCAGGCTAAGCCGCGGGCCCGATAGGCTGCCGCACCCAGCGGACTAATATCCGCAACGGCGCGCGCCTGGGAAGTCCACCATAAATTGCTTTGGAACCATTCGGTTTCCGGTTGCTCGGTGCAAAGTAACACCACCTGCCGGGTCAGCTCCTGCGCTTTTTCAAAACCCGTCCGCTGGGTCAGGAAAAGGTTATAATACTCGTGAGGAGTAACGACGATCTGCAGCGTGTCGGGGGAGGGATCTTCCGCAGGCTCCCGATCTAGTAATATTCGTGTTTCGCAGCCGATGTCGCGAAACCCCGCAGCAATAAGTTCGCCTATTTCTCGAATGAATAAGTTCGACTTCGAAGTGGCGAGAAGATCGATCTTCGTAATCGCGGAAATGGTTGAGCCCAAGCTTGATTTGTTCAGCTCGGGTTTCCGAGACAGTCGCGATGGAGTGGTTGGTCGATCCCTTTGCGAGAAAGAACCCTCAAGAACTCGGACCAAAGCCAGTCGGAATTGCCGAAACCCGAGCAAATCGAGAAAGTTTAGCGGCTTGGCGATAATGTTGACCGCATGAAAGGTTCGCCAGACGCGTTTGTGATCTTGGACCTGGAAGCTAATACGGTTTGATCCTGCGCCTAACTTTAATTCAAACAAAAAACCGCTAGCGGCTGCACCCGGTAATTTCGGAAATGCTGTTGCAACATCGGGCCGCTCTCGTTTACGACGAGCGCGGCAAATCTTTCGCCCGAAAAAATTTCGCCGGATAATTGCGCGCAGACCGTAGATGGGTCGCGCTTTTCGATCGACCAACCAGCCGCTCAGCGATAAAACGCTGTCATAAACACGAGAAGGAAATGGCGCGTCGAATTGAAACGCAAAATCCTGCGAGTAAGTATGAAGTTGCGCGGGTGACGCCATCTTAAGTGCGTTCTTTTGCCGTTAGCCACGGCTTTGCCAAACGGGGCGGAAAGGCGAGAGAAAAAAGTTGTTTGTCCAGGGCGAGGTTCGGATTGTAAAAAGGATCGTTACGGAGCTTATCGCCCCATTTGTCCGTCATATATTGGACCTCGGCCGCGAATCGCTGTTGTTTAAGCAGAGTATCTTCCGGACCGCGGCTGGTCGACTCGTAGTGCCGGAGTTCGGCGAAAGGCGTCCATAGGATGCGCAGTCCCAATTCCTGCACTCGCAGACAGAAATCAACGTCGTTAAAAGCAACGGTGAGGTGAACCTCGTCAAGTCCGCCAACACGCAAATACGTTGTCTTGCGAGTTAAAAGGCAAGCCGCCGTAACCGCGGAAAAATCCTGAACCAGGTGTGGACGACTGAAGTAGCCATCTTCATCGATCAATCCAGCGTGAGCATGAGCGCCAATCCCTTTTTGGCCGAGAATAACTCCCCCATGTTGAATTCTTCCGTCAGGATATCGGAGGCAGGCTCCTACAGCTCCTATTTCCGGCCGCATAGCGTGACTGAGCATTTCGCCCAACCATTCTGCGTGTGTGACCTCGAGATCGTTGTTGAGCAGTCCCAAGTATTCACCGCGAGCTTGTGAAATCGCCAGATTATTAAGACGGCTGTAGTTAAACGGGGCATCGACGCGAAGAACGCGGGCTTGTCCGCTCGACTCGATTTCAGCCAAGTAAGCGATCGTTTCCTCTTCCCGGCTACCGTTATCGACGATAACTACCTCAAAATCCCGATAGGCGGTCATTTCAAACATGCTATCAAGACATCGACGTAGAAAACTCGATTGATCCCGGGTAGGGATGATCAGCGAAACCATAGGTTGTTCCTGCAAAGGATAAATAATTCTTCGATAAATGCGCCTCTGCGGAAGAACTGTGGTCCCTTGAACTCCAGTGCGCTTGAGATGCTCTGTCACGGCTCGAAAAGCTGCCTCATGCGCATAAGGCTTGCTGTCAGCATAAGCGGCACTGCTTTCAGTTGCGCAGCGCCAGTGATATAAGATACGCGGGATGTGGTGAATCTCGGCCGTCTTTATCTGCTCAACGCATCGCAGGGCTAGATCATAGTCCTGGGCCCCTTCGTACCCGAGGCGAAAACCACCTACTTTCCGGACCAACTCGGTCGAGACAACGGAAAGATGAGAAACGAAATTTTGCGCCAAAAATAAGTCAGGGTTCCAATCGGTCTTGAAATGCGGGTCGCAACGGCGCCCCTCTATATCAAGCTTATCTTCATCGCTGTAGATGTACTTTAAGCCCGGATTGCGATCC
>DASXIC010000064.1:0-9633 GCA_036498205.1 Chthoniobacterales bacterium
TGGGCCTGTAGCTCAGCGGTTAGAGCAGGGGACTCATAATCCCTTGGTCCCAGGTTCGAATCCTGGCGGGCCCATACAATTTCGGCTTTGGGTCGAACGGGAAATTTCTGTAGCGGCGCTCTGTGAGCGCCGGCATCGAAATTTTCGGCGGTCATAGACCGCCCGCTACAGGGATTTTGTAGCCACGGCTCTAGGAGCCGTGCCCCGAAACGCCGCGTAGACGCGTTGCTACATCGCCACGACGCCATACAATTTCGGATTTTCGAATCCGAGATTCGGACTTTAGATGCTCGGGTGCGCGGCCGCATTTTGCTCTTGCTCGAACTGACGATCGTCATTGTGCTCGTGACCATCACACGTTGCGCCAACTACGCGGACGTGTTCGTCGCCGGGCAGATCAATTTCGTGGATCCGGATTGCTACGCGCGAATGACACGAGCCAGAATTTGTTTCGCTCACCCGGGAACAGTCGTGCGACATCACGACTTCGAAAATTATCCAATCGGGACGTCCCCGCACACCACAGCGCCATTGGATTACTGCATCGTGGCCGTCGCCGCAGTGCTCTCTACTCTGACGCGAAACGCGCTCGATTTAGCCGGAGCTGTGATTTCGCCGCTGATAGCAATCGCTCTCGGAATATTTCTTTGCTTTTGGACGCGGGCAATGCGGCTGCCGTTTCGGTGGGGAGTCTTGCTCCTTTATCTGCTGAGTCCGATTCTCGCCCACGGATTTGCGCTGGGGCGCCCCGATCACCAATCACTCGTCCTCGCACTGGTGGCTGTAGCGCTTTGTGCGGAATGGACGCTTGCGGAAAGAGTATCGCAGCTGTGGAGCCTTGTTAGCGGGTTAAGTTGGGGGCTGGCTCTCTGGGTTTCACCTTACGAACCGGTTATCCTGCTCGCGTTACTTCTTTCCCTGCGGGCGCGGCATATCTTTGCCCATGATCGCAAGGTCGGCTGGATCGCTTTCGGCGCCGTCATTGCTCTTGCGCTGCTGATCGAAAGACGAATCCCGTTATCGCCGGATAGCGCAACGATAAACGAGCTGGAAAACTGGAGCGCTACTATCGGCGAACTCGCGCATGTTCCGATAACCAGCACGCTTTGGTTTCAATGGTGCGGCTGGCTCCTGATCCTGACGCCGATCCTTGGCTGGGCGACATGGCGAAATCCAACCCGGTTTATGACGGCGTTCCTCTTTGTGACGTTTCTCTTCACTCTCTGGCAGGCAAGGTGGGGATATTTCTTTACGCTTTTCTTCGCTTTGTGCTTACCGGAAATCTTGCGGGCGCTTCGCAATCCATTTCTGGCATGGGCTGCTTTCGCCGTAGGATTATTTCCCATCGCACAGGCATGGGACCGGACGTTTTCCGAAGATGAAGCCATCCGACGCGTGGAGAATCGACTCGAACTGATTGAGCTGCGAACGGTGGCGCATGAGCTTGATGGGCCATTTATCGCGCCGTGGTGGCTTTCGCCGGCATTAACCTACTGGTCGGGAGAACCAGGTGTGGCGGGAAGCTCCCACGAAAGCATCGGCGGAATTATCGAATCGGCCAAATTTTTCGCGGCAGAAAACACGGCTGAAGCCATGGATATTTGCGTTCGGCGTCACGCTAAATGGGTGGTCAGCTACGATGCCGGGCGAATCGCGGAGAATACGGCGCGTATTCTTAAAGTTCCAATTTCCTCGCGGGCTATGGCTTACGTCCTGGATCGAAATGCGAGCAGCGCTCCCTCATTTCTCCAGCTCGAGGCTCAAACGGGGCGCTGCAAAGCTTTTCGCCTCCAGGCTTACTGAGAAAAGGGCCGTTTTGCCGATGAATTAATTGACACTGTAGAAGGCCCTCACATAGTACCGGGTGCTGAAAAAATTCATCCCGCAAAAACCGATGCCGTTGATCGGCGAAGGGGCTTCGAACGCGGGCACGGAGGAGAGCAGTAACCGAGTCGGCTACCGCGAAGAACCAAGAACATCAACGTTAACCGAGCATACAAAACATATGGCAGAACACAGTGGCAAGGACGTGCTTTCGAGCGATGTCGAAATCAAAGGCTCAATAAAATTTCAGAAGGAACTTCTGATCGATGGCAGAGTCGAAGGTGAAATTAATTCCGATGGCGTGCTAACCATCGGGGAAAACGCCGATATTCGCGGCGAAATCAAGACGAAATCGATCACCGTCTATGGCAAGGTTCAGGGTAACATCACCGTTGGCGAACGATGCGAGCTGAAGTCGCGCTGTACGTTGCAGGGTGATCTGAAGGCGGCCCGCCTCGTCATTGAAGAAGGCGCCACTTTTATTGGCAAATCCGAGGTGACCAGTGCAGGTGGCTCCAGCAATTCGGCCAAAGCGGCCGCTCATGCGCGGCCGGAAGTGATTCGTCACGACGAACCGGTTAAGACTGCCGCGTTCGGCGCCCGGGCATAAGTTAAGCTTAGAAGAGCGCCACGCCGTGGCAAAGTCGTCGTCGCCTGAAAAAGTCGCCGTGGAATGTCCACACTGCGGCTTTAAACAGCGCGATTACGCCGCAGCCAAAACGACGATGTGCCGTCAATGTGGCGGCCATTTCTCGCCCTCCGCCCCGCGACCGCAGCCACCTGTTGCGGTGCGGACAGCGGCGCGGCCTGAGCCGAATGTCGCTCGCGAAACGCCCTCGTTGCTTCAGAGGTTCGACAATCTTTGGCGGGCGAACCGCAATACGATTGTGGAATGTTTTGAATGCAAGCGGAAGCAGGAGGTAAGTGGGGCAGCAAGTTCATCCATTTGTCCGTCATGCAGCGCCCACATCGACCTGCGCGACTATAAGGTGAACACCAGTTTCAGCCGTTCCATCCGGACCCATGGCGAAGTTCACATTACGGCCAAGGGCGACTTGAGCAGTAGTAATGTACGATGCCGCCGCGCTCTCGTCGAAGGGCGCGTCCGCGGCAACCTGGAGTGCGACGAGTTTGTCAGGATCGATGTCAGTGGCAAAATTCCCGGTCGAATTGCCGCTCGCAGCGCTTTGATCGAACGCCGAGCCGAAGTCCAGTTCTTTCGGCGGCTGCGGGTCGGCAACATTGAGATTCGTGGAAGAATGTCGGGTGAAATTGTGGCAGACGGCATGGTCACTATTCGCAAGCACGGGGCCCTGGAGGGGACCGTGCGGGCGAAGTCGATCAATGTCGAGAAGGGCGGCCTCTTTTCCGGCCAACTGATAATCGGTCGCGGCGATTTGGAGCAGGGAGAGTTGCTTCCAAATCAAAAGCCGGCGGAAGAAAGTCAGGCAAAACCGGAGCCGTCCGTCGGTGTTGCTCAACCGCTTCCCGCCAGATAACTAGTTGAATGCAGAAGCTGCGACCGCGCAGTCCCTACCAGAAGCTCGGCGGCTATGTTCATCTTCCGCGCTTAATCGACAAAGCGCGTCTGGCCCGTAAAGGCTTGCTCAACGGGTACAATTATAAAACCGTCGGTTTCGACAAGCATCTGCTCGCTTTCCTGAAACTCGATGGCGATGAGTTCGAGGAGGCTGCCAATCGTTTCGATCAGGACGAAGAAATCCTGAACTGGGTACATGAAAAGGGCGCGAAACATCCGCCCGAGGCAATTGAGCACTGGAACCAGGAGATGATTTCGCGTCATCCCGACACGGCGGCGAAACGCGCCCGTTTCGTTCATTTCCTGCGCGAAGCAGGTGGGGAAAACCGGCAGGACATCAAGACTTATTTCGACCTGATTGAATTTGACGAAGGCCGGCTGCCTTAGGGCTGGTCAGCGTAAGCGGCAAATATTCGATTCGCTTCTTCGAGCGTTTCTTTACTTCCAACATCGAACCATTTGCCTGAAATCTTTACCGTCTTAACCGGCTTGCGCTTGTAGAGCCACTGAATAAACCGGCCTGGTTGATCGGGGTTGTTTCCGGCGGCGATATAGGTGGTGACGAGAGAAAGCACTTCGGCGGAATAATAATAAAGGGCGATTGCAGCCAATGTAGTGGTCGGTTTGGCCGGCTTCTCTTCAAAATTTGTAATCACTCCACTGGAATCGACCTGGACGTTGCCGTACTTGCGCACCTGCTCCAAATCCCCGACATCGTAAACCGCCACAGCCGCCTCCGCCCCACGCGCCTGCGTAACAAACGCCGCTAACGAATTACTGAACAAATTGTCGCCCGCAATCATCAGAAGATCGGTGCCGCTTAATTGCTCGCGCGTGAGCACGAGATTGATGTCGCCGATCGCTCCCAGCTTGTCCGCATCGCTGGTCGAGCCATCGTTTATGATCTTAAAGTCGAATTCGGGATGTGCTTTGCCGTATTCCTCCGCCCACTTCTCGAAGTCGGCTGCGAACTTGGCATTCGTGACAACAAAAATTGTTTCAATCCCATCGATACCGCGCAATCCGTCCACCAACCATCCGATCATCGGCTTGCCCGCAACCTCAAGAAGCGGCTTCGCCTTGTTCAAAGTCAGCGGATAAAGCCGGGTCGCGTAACCGGCGGCAAGGATCAACACGTTCATGAGGGTCGCACTCTAGACTGAAGTCAAGGGAGCGCCAGTAAGTCGTTACGCAGCCGGCAGAGCCGCGCGATGCAATTCGCGTTGGAGCGCGTCGATCCGCTGGCTACCTGTAATTTTTGCGCGAGTACGCCGATCCGTAACGTAGAACGTGTCGATGGCGGCGCCGCTCTCGGTGCTGATACGAGAGAGAGCAATGTCGATCTCATTGTCACTGAAACACCGCAACAAATCGTAGAGGAGCCCAATCCGGTCCGGGGTTTGGATTTCAATCAAGGTGAAATGCGGGTCGGCAACGTTGTCTACGCTCACGCGAGACGGGAATTCCAGATCGGAAACGGCTCGCCGCCGGCCTTCCTTTCGTGCTTGCGCGAGCGATCTGCTCAAATCGAAGGGTTCAATTTCCAGGGCCTTTTTCAGCGTCGCTTCAACTGACCTCATGTCGCCTTCATTTGTCACGGCTCGCCCCCGCAAGTCGCTTACTCGAAAAACATCCAGGGCGACGTTGTCGCCGCGAGTGTAAATATCAGCGCTCAAAATGTTGAGTGGGACGAGGGAGATCGAGCCGGCGATATTGGAGAGAAGTTGCTGCCGATCCCAACTGCAAAGTGTAAGCGTGGTATGGCCCTGATCTGGAAAAGGTTCCCAGCGCATCACCGGAGCGAGGGGTGTCGGGCCGAAGCAGCTGGCTTCGTAAAAACGCCGAAATAACTCGACGTGGGCAACGATCTCTGGAACTTCGAAGGCGCGAAAATAATGGTCGGGCATGAATTCAAAATGGGCCTCGATTTCTTCCGCGTAGTCCGGTCCTAGCTGCTGGTGAACAGCAGTCTCCCCGGCTTCCCGGGCGGTTTTGGCGCGCTCATAGAATGCATGCCGGTCGGCCAGGTAATGGGTGGTGGCGCGGTAGAGTTGCCACACCAGCGTCTCTTTCCAGTCCGACCACCGTTCGTCGCTCGTACCCTGCCCATCGGCTAGCGTCAGCAACATGAGAGCATCGAGATTGCTTTGATCTTTTACCACAGCCGCGAATTCGCTGATGGTTGTGGGATCGTCAATGTTTCGCCGCTGCGCTACGTTTGAAAGAGTGACATGGTGATCAACCAGCAAAATCAGCATCTTCCGCTCCGGCGGCGTAAGTTGGAAACGTCGTCCGACACGTTGGGCAAAGATCGCGCTCGCCTCCGAATGTGGGCGGGCGCCGACCGCCTTGCCGGTGTCGTGCAATAAAAGGGCAAGATAAAGAACGAAGGGATCGGGCAATTGTTCGAACAGTTTGCGGTATTCGATCAACTTCGGATTTGTTGTGCTGGCGAGGGCGTCCAGCTTATCGATGCACACCAGCGTGTGCTCGTCGGCGGTATAGCGATGAAAGAATTCGTGCTGAACAAGGCAGGTCAGCTGGCCAAATTCCGGAATATATTGTCCCAGAAAATCGAGGCGATGCATCAGCCGCAGCGCGCGCCCCACTTCGCCTTTGCGTGACATGATCGAGCGGAAGATCTCGCGCGGTTCCCGCGCGTAGCGAAATGGATGCCCGACCAGCCCGAGTTCGCGGCTAAAGAGATCGGCCAGTTTTGGCGTCGGCTCCAGGTGTCGGACCTGTGCGACCTCGATGACCCGCATCATTTCCAAAGGATTTTTCCGGAAGACGTCCCGCCGGCTGACATCGATTTGTCCATCTTCAATCACGAACGAACCGACGCGTTCCGGCGCGCGACGGGCCCGGGGAAGAAAGGAAAAGAGCGAGCGGGTCTTGTCGGAAGAATATCCTCTGACGAACTGCCCGGTAATTCGCTCCGTTACCCGGAAGATGTTGCGCGTGTGCGCGTAGATGTGTTTCATCAACGCCTCGCTTCGGAGTAATCCCCGCTCTTCCGGGTATCGCAGTCGCTGCGCGATCGTTTCCTGCATGTTAAGATGCAACGTATCGGTCGCGCGCTCGTTCAAGTAGTGCAGCTCGGTCCGAACACGAAGGAGAAAATCGTAGGCCGCCTCAATTCGGCGCCGATCGGCATTGCTCAGCCAGTCTTTCCCGACCAGGTGAGTGGTGGTCAGGCTGCCCTCCTTGAAAAACATCATCCAAAGCAGGTTCTGATAGTCGCGCAGCCCACCGCAACCGTTCTTTAAATTTGGTTCCTGAAGATAAACACTGTTTCCAAATTTGGCGTGGCGGGCTTGCTGGTCCCGCATCCGCATCTCAATGTATTCGCGCTCGTGTCCCGCCACGCATTTGCCGCGAAATTGCTCCCGAAAGATGTGCGCCAGCTGCCGGTCGCCGGTCACCAGGCGGGACTCCAGCATCGCGGTCTTCGTTACCATATCGGCATTCGCCGCGGCGATCGCTTCTTTTACGCTGCGGGTCGAATGGCCCACTTTGAATCCGATATCCCAAAGAAAATAAAGGACCTGCTCGATGATTTGACTGGTCGCAGTGGAAACACCACGCCCTTTTTCCCGGTGGAGAAACATGACATCGACATCACTGCAGGGATTTAGTTCGCCGCGTCCGTAGCCACCCAGCGCGATGACTGCGATTGGATGAGCGCCATTGCCATGATCGGCAACTCGAGTCGTAGCCGCGAAGACACGCCGGAGAAGGACGTCGACCAGGTCGACTCTTCGCGCACAGACCTCACGACCGCCGTCGCCGGCCTGCTGCCGCAGGCGGAGACGATGTTCCTCGATTTTCAAAAATTTGCGATAAACCGGCAGGACGTCGGTCGGCCGTCGCGCGTCCGTGGACGCCAATTGGCGCTCCGCGTGTGCCAGGACTTTTTCGAGATGCTGAGGCATCGCGGAAATGTAAGCGCGGCGAAAGTTTGCCGCCAGCGCTTGCCTAAATCTCGATCGCGTAACGCTTCATTTTATTATAAAGCGTCGGCCTTTGAATGCCGAGTAATTGGGCTGCTTTCTTCTTATTGCCGTGGGTCTGGGAAAGCGCTTGCAAGATCGTTTCTCGTTCCACGTCTTCCAGGCTGGGCACTCCGTTGCGGCGATTTCCTGCCCGCGAGTGATTCGCCTGCAGGGCGGGAGGGAGTTGAATTTCGGCTGGCAAATCCTTTGCCCTGATCAATCCCTGCCGTGACAGGACCACGGCGTACTCGATCGCGTTCTGCAGTTCACGCACATTTCCTGGCCACGAATAATCGAGCAGTTTTTGGTAGACTTCCGGTGCAATTGTTGGTTCGGGTTTGCCCAGCTGAGAGGCAAATCGTTGGACGAAAGTCGCGACGAGCGGCGGGATATCTTCTTTTCGTTGGCGCAACGGCGGCACCTCGATCTGGAATGTGTTAATTCGATAGTACAGATCGGAACGAAGCCGGTTTTCGGCGAGGGCCTGGGCCACTGGTCGGTTGGTCGCGGTAATCACGCGAAAATCCGCTTTCAGTGTTTGGGTGCTCCCAAGGGGCCGGTATTCTCGCTCTTGCAAAACACGCAGGAATCGCGTCTGCAACTCGGCCGGCATCTCGGAAATCTCATCGAGGAACAATGTCCCTCCGTTTGCATGGGCGATCATTCCCGGAAAATCGTTCATCGCGCCCGTGAAAGCCCCTTTGACATATCCAAACAACTCGGATTCGATCATTGTCTGCGGAAACGCAGCGCAATTTAGCTTTACCAGCGGTTTCACCGCACGCCGGCTGCGCGAGTGAATCACATTCGCGACCACCTCTTTGCCCACACCGCTTTCTCCGGTGATCAAAACGTTTGCGTCCGATGGAGCCATCGCCGTGATCAAGTCGTCCATCTGTTGCATGGCTTTACTTTGAAACACCGGGGCGAGGCGCGTCTCAGCCAATTCCAGCCGCTTTTCGAGTTGCTCCGTTTTCTCTCGCAACTCCTGCGTTTCGCGGAGGAGCGATCGTTTCTCCAGCGCCTTTTCCGCCAGGCTTAGCAATTCCTCAGGCGCATAAGGTTTGCTGATAAAATGAAAGGCGCCGCGTTTAATCGATTCAATCGCGTTGTTTAATGAGTCGTGCGCGGTCAAAATAATTACCTGCGTCTCCGGAAAGTCCTTCTTCAATCGATCGAGTGTGACCAAACCGTCCGCATCGGGCAGTTGCAAATCGAGCAGGACCAAAGCTGCGGGATTCGTTTTCATCGCCCGCAAGCCGAGAGCGGAGGTCGCCGCTGTTTCGGTCTGGTAGCCTCGCCGGGTGAGTAACGCCTCGAGCGTCATTAAAATTGGACGCTCGTCGTCAATAATCAGAATGCGACGTCCTTCAGCGGTGGTTTTCACGGAAAGCGAAATTGATATTTCAACGTTTCTTCACTGAGCATGGAAGAATAATTCTGCTCGTTAAGGTGGCCGATGCCGGATCGAATTCGGCGGTCAAATTTCCACCGTGTGCCTCGACAATCCGGCGCGCACGGTAGAGACCCAGGTTGTAATGGCCATTCGTAATGGAGCGGAGCGGCGTTGACCATTGCGATGGATCATCCAGCTTCTGTTTCTTCGGCTCGCGCACAAGAAGGCTGAATTGCTCGCCTTCTACCGCCGGGCTTACCCTGATTTCATCTGCGTCAGCGCTGTGCCGGAACGCGTTGTCGAACAACTCGATGGCGGCGCATTCCACCAGGGCAGGGTCGATTTCCAGGATCGCTTCGGTCGTAATCGGCTCCCATCTCAAACGCTCCGATTCCCTGGGATAGTCGTGCGCGATCTTCTTGCGAAGATCGTCCACGAAATCTGGCGCAGAATAGGATAGGCGCGTCGGCCGCGGCTCCGCCACGGATGAAGATAAACTTTGCAATGTGCTTCCGAGTTTCGAAACCAATTCGCGGAGACGGCCCACTTCGGATTTCAAGCTCGCGTCGGTTGTGATCTCCCCAATGAGCGCGCTTTGCAGTTCGGCCGCGTTCAATTGGTTACGAAGGTCGTGGCTCAATTGCCGGACAAATCGAATAAAATTCTCCCACGGCACGTTGGGCTGACGCTTTGTGCCGGGAGTTGTTTTTTCTGTCGGGGTCACAGGCTTTAAATTTCGGAAGCGTTTTGGGTAAGGCGCCGCCCATTTCGTCGGCACCATGAGGAAGTCTATTCAATTTTTCAGATTCCCCTCTACCTTAAAGCAATTCTGCTGCCGCTCCCGGTTCCACCTCAATAGATGTACGGAGGCCCTCTAT
>DASXIC010000065.1:0-11673 GCA_036498205.1 Chthoniobacterales bacterium
TGGTCCCCTTACGGTACCAACGGTCCGTAGTCCTATAGGTATCTGAAAACAGGAGCGTCCTCTCGTTCGAATCGGGAGGACGCTTTTCTGTTTAATTGACCCTGTTTTTTTGACTGTCGCATGAATGCTTCTCTTCTGGCGGCTTGGCGTGATCAAGCGAAGATATTTTGTCGGAAACAATGGCCGCGGTTCGCCTTCCTGGCGATTATCGGCTTTCTCACCCATTTGCCAGCGCTGACGGGCCAGCTGGTGTGGGATGACGCGTACCTGGCGCGCGATAATCCTTTTATCAAAAGCCCGGTGCTCGCGCTTGAAGCATTCCGGCATTATCTCTTTCTCGATTCCTTTTCTCCGCATTATCGGCCAGTCCAGGACCTCTCCTTCATGGTCGATTATTATTTTTGGAACACGGATGCCTCGGGGTTTCATTTGACGAACATTCTGCTGCACGTCGCCAGCGGACTGCTCCTCTACCACCTCCTCACCGTGCTATTCCGTAATGGCGCCGGAATTTGGGACGATCCACATGCCCGCTCTAAGTTCACCGGTTCGCTCTTAGCCTTCCTAATCGCGGCACTCTGGATCGTGCACCCGGTTCATTCCGCCGCCGTCGATTACATCTCAGGTCGGGCCGACAGCCTGGCATTCCTCTTCTCGGCGGGCGGGTGGTTGCTGGTCTTGCGCGGACGGACCGTCCAGGCTCGCTGGGCAAGAGTGACGTTGTACTCGCTCGCGTTTATTTCTGGTCTGCTTTCACTTTGTTCCCGCGAGATTGCCTGCATTTGGGTTTTCCTTTTTCTCATCCATACACTCGCATTCGCCAGAGGCGTTGGGCGCAAAACGAAAATCGTGACCGTGATTTGCTGTCTTCTGGTCCTGGGCGCTTATGCCGGACTTCATCAGCTTCCCGGTCCGCGAGTCGAAAAGGGTAGTAACGACGGTTGGAGCGCACCCGTCCGAGCTACACTAATGCTACGGGCTCTGGGCGACTACACGCGGCTAATGTTCTTCCCGGCCAACCTGCATATGGAGCGCACAATTTTCGAGCTAAACGACTACCGGCCGCGTGAGAGCTGGCGCGATTCTGCCGGATATAATTATCTTTCCATTCTCGGTTGCAGCGTCTTCGTTTTCTTTGCGCTGGGCTGTATCAAGAAAGGTGCAGGTCGGCGAATACGGATCCTTGGCGCGGTCTGGTTTTTCGCGGCTTATCTGCCGGTGTCGAATATTGTAGGGCTAAACGCCACCATAGCGGAGCACTGGCTTTATCTTCCCAGCGTTGGATTCCTGATTTTCTTCGCTGGTTGTGGCCTGGATTTGCCCCGCACCTTCGCTCGCAGTTTTGCCGTGATTGCCGCGGTTGCTGCAGTCGCACTCGGTATCCGATGCACTATCCGCAGCAGCGACTGGAAAGATGAGGAGATCTTCTATCAGCGTACTCTCGCTGCCGGAGGCGTTTCTCCCCGCGTGGTCGTCAACCTCGCTCAAATCTATGCCCGTAACGGCCGATTGGCGGAGGCCGAGAAAAGGCTTCGTGCCCTTGTTGCTACCATGCCGGATTACCCTAATGCGCGTAACACGCTGGCCGCCGTTCTCTCCTATGAAGGCAAGACTGCAGAAGCGGAAGCCCTCTTCTCGGCCTCGGCCAAGGAAGCCAGCAGAGCTCGTAAGGAATATCCCCGCACCTGGGGTGCAGCCTGTAACTTCGCGCGATTGCGGGTTGCGGCGCAAGACAGTGCGGGGGCGATCGCGATCCTGGAACGGGCGCGCAGCGACTATCCCCAAGTGTGGGATCTGATCAGTTTGGAATCAGAGCTGGTTCGGCGCACAGAAGGCCCGCAGGCCGCGCTCCACCTGGTAGAGGGATTTGCGCGAGTGAACTGGTGGCACCATGCGGCCGCGCTGGCGGAAGGCAAGCTATACGCAGAGAACAACGATGTAGAGCACGCACTGGAGGCTTTGCATCGCGCCGCCCTGCTCGATGTCCACGATACTCAAGCGCTGAACTTGACGGCACGAATCTGTCTTCGTCAGAACAGGGTCGAGGAGGCTATCGATGCACAGCGCCGCGCAGTGGCTCGCCAGCCGGATGAACCTCGGCAATACCTCCTCCTGTCGGAAATTCTCGACGGGACAGGCCGCACGGCGGATGCCAGCGTGGCACGGGCGAAAGTATCTCAATTGCAAGCTCGTGCGATGGCGTCTTCAAACCGCGGGTAAGTAGCAGATTCGATTTGGCGCATGTCGCCGCATCGGTCAGCTTGGAGCTGCCATGCGCGCTCGGATCTATCGAGACAGACAGATAAAACTGGCCCCCCTACGGGAAAAAATCTGCGGCATAATCGGATTCGGCGCACAGGGGCACGCGCATGCATTGAATCTTCGTGATAGCGGGTTCGAAGTCGTGATCGGGCTCCCGCAAAAGAGCAAATCGCGGGCGCTGGCGCGAAGCCATGGTTTGCCTGTTTTTCTAACCCAGGAAGCCGTTCGGCGCAGCGACATTGTTTTTCTCGCATTGCCCGACACTCAAATGCCGCGGATTTTTTCGCAGCAAATCGCGCGATGTTTGCGCGCCGGCCAGACTTTGCTTTTCGCTCACGGATTTGCCGTCTTCTACAAAACCGTCGTCCCTCCTGCCGATGTCGATGTTGTGATGGTGGCCCCAAAGGCGCTTGGGCCGATGATGCGCCGCGAGTACCTAGCCGGCCGCGGGGTGCCGGCATTGGTAGCAGTTGAGCAAGATTACACCGGCCATGCGCGAGCGGTTGCTCTGGCGTGGGCGAAAGCGATTGGATGTGGTCGTGCCGGAGTGATCGAGACGACATTTGCAGAGGAAACCGAGACTGATCTTTTTGGCGAACAGGCAGTGCTTTGCGGTGGAACGACGGCATTGATTCGCAGTGGCTTCGAGACCCTGGTGCGAGCCGGATACGCGCCGGAACTGGCGTACTTCGAATGTCTGCATGAGTTGAAGTTCATCGTGGATCTCATCCATGAAGCGGGAATTCCCGGCATGCGCGACTTAATCTCCGACACTGCAAAATGGGGAGACTTAACCGTTGGACCCCGGATCATCGATGAACATGTGCGAAAAAATATGGCAGCGGCGCTGCAAAAGATCCGTACGGGAGAATTTGCAAGGCAGTTTATTGAGGAGATGCGTCGCGGCGGAAAACGTTATCAGAAACTCATAAAGCGCGGCCGGCAGCATCCAATGGAAAGAACAGGCCGACGTCTCCGTGCGTTGATGGGCTGGCGAAAATAATAAATAAGTTCGCCTTCGCGCTTCGGACAAAGCGCGTTCACGACGCCAAACTAAACCCGGCGTTAGTCACCGCGATTGCCGAGGACGAACATCGGTATCGCGGTCGTTGCCACTCGCCCGGCAACACGGTCGATTGGTTGCGGAATCGCGGAACCCGAGATGATGATGTAGATCTGCTTCTTGGCAGCAACAGCGTTGCGCACCACCGGTGCTTTTGGCTGTGTGACTACATTTTTGCTCGGGTCAGCGAATGCGGATGCGCAAAACGCCAGCGTAATGAACGCCACGGCGCATCGCCCGGTCCAACCGGCCAGGCGAGAGAGCCTGAACGGTGTTTTCATGCTGGAATTATGCTGGATACTTGCAGGGTATTCAAGATCAATCGCACGCGACTTACTGCCAAAGGAAATGCTCCAATCGAAGCTGGTCCAATCGGCCTTTGGCCTCGTCACTGCGCGGGCCTTTTGCCGCAACTAATTTTTCGTAAACCGCCACCGCAGATTCCCATTTCTGTTGTTCCTCCAAAAGGCGAGCCGCATTAAAACCCGCCTTATAAAACCAAAAGAATTCCGGTTGCTTTCCGGGTTCGGGATTGAACTCAAGAATCTTGTAGAAAGTTGATAGGGCACCGTCGTTGTCCGATTCCTTCTCGAGACAGACGCCTTTCTTAAATAAAGCCTGGTTGCGCCAGTGCGGCTGATTCGCCGCTTCGTTAGCGAGCTGATCGTAGGCAGTCATCGCATGCTGCAGATTCGTCGCATCTGAAGTTGCCTGCTCAAAAAAGGCGTCCGCCTTTCCGCAAAGAGCTTCGCGTTTCTCCGCTCCGCGGGCGTCGCCTTTCAGCACCTCGTCGTAGAGCAATTGCGCCTCTTGTGGTTTTCCCAAACGCCGCTCGATCGCGGCCTGCTCGTTCCGCGCTGCCCAGCGCAAATCGCCGTTCATTTTTACCACCTGGGCGAGCAATTCCAGCGCGCGATCGCTGGAGCGAGTGGCCATCGTTGCCATGGCGGATTGTGCCGCCAGAAACAGGGCCTTCTCGGTCAAGGGTGAACTAGCGTTCTCTTGAGCAAGTAATTCGAATTGCGTTTGCGCATTGGCAAAGTCCTGTCGTCGAAAATGTGTCTCCGCCAGTTTCAATCGCACTTCTCCCATGAGGGGAGACTTTTGATGTACGCGCAAAAACTCGGCGGCGGCTGCTATCACCCTATCGCTGTCTGGTTCGGCCGCGTCAGCCAGCCAGATTGCAAGGTAATCGGCACGTTCAGTAACCGGTTCGCTCGGGTGAGCGGCTTGTGCTGCGGCCAAATTCTTGCGCGCCTGATCCAAGCTGGGCGGCGACGAGTGGTACGCTATTTCAGCCAGGGCAAGATAGGCGTCGGCGATGCGAGGATTGCTGGGAAAACGGCGAACAAAATCCTGAAGTAATGTCGTTGCGTTCTTTTCATTGCGCTGTGCAGAAGCCAAAGCGGTTTCCAGCAAAATTTCCGCTTCGTCATTGTTGTCTCCCCCGGAGGTGAGCTCCTTCGAGGCGAGTGCCAGTCTCTTGTCGTCGTTCGCACGCAGCCAGCCGAGCGCGGCGTTGAATAATGCGGGACGGGCAAATTCCGGTGTGGTGTTCGCCACTTGCTGGAAGCGGGCACTGGCCTGGGAAAAATCGGCACGTAAGTACATCGCGCGGGCGGTTTCGAATCTGATTTGCTCGCGCATTTTGACGTCGGGCTGAAGCCGGTCGGCTTCGCCCAAGACCGCCAGAGCTTCCTCGGCTTTGCCGCTATCCAGAAGCAGTTGCGCATATTGCAGCGCCGCCGGAAGAAGCATCGGATGCATCGCCTTTCTAACGTCTTCGAAGCGCCGCATCGCTTCATCTCGATGACCGGCACGCCATTCGATTTGGGCCAGATACCATTGCGCCAAACCGCGGCGCGGTTGAGTTGAATCGTGAGACCATTTTTCCAATTCATTTCTCGGTGGTCGGCGCTCGGTGCGATAAAGCTGATCCAGTTTGGCGAAGACTCGCGGAAGCTCCGGGTCACCGGGATGTTTCTCAATAAAATCCTCCAGGTAATCGTCGCCCAGTTCCGGTGTGTTCATCCGCAAGTGTGCATCGGCAAGCGTGAAGAGGACGGCGAGGACGGTTTCATGCGATTCGCCTTCTGGCGCTTTCGCGATCGAGTCGAGAAGTTCGGCACCTTTGTCCGGTCGCTGGTTCAACAAATCCAGGCGGGCACGCAACAGGCGTTTTTGCCGTTTATCCGCCATCGTCTTGGCCTGGGTCAGGTCAAGCGTGCGTTTGGCCATGGCGCTCTCTTGTTTCATTATCAAGAGCTCGGCCGCGCGCAAGCGGGCCGCGACCCCAAAGCGAGGGTCGCTTTCCAGAATGCGATATTGCCGGATCGCGTCATCCGTGCGGCCAAGACCGCGCATCATTTCCGCCACACCAAATGCTGCGGCCCTTTGCTGCACTCCGGCACGATTCTCGACTTCCTGGTACAAAGGCAGCGCCTCATCAAAGCGCTTCAACTCCGCCAGCGCCTGCGCCCGTAGAAATTTTGCGTTGGTAGAATCCAGCAAGATTGGATCCTCCAGCAAAGGCAGGGCGCGGGCCGGGCGCTTGGCCGCGATAAGCGCTTCCGCAAGTCTCTGTTTCGCTTCGAGCGCTTCCTCGCCCCGGAGGGCGCCGGCAAGTTTTTCTAATCGCGTAACTGCCACCTCCGGAATTCCGTCATCGATGGCACGTGCGGCATCATCGATTTCAGCCGAAGCGAAGATTTGCGAAACGATCACTAAATGGGCCGCGCAAGCGAGCGCCAGTGAGGGACGCAAAATGGCTGTTTCTTTCACCGCAACAATGGGCGCAAAAACCTGCCCGTATAGCTGTTTGCTAAGTCTGCGATTTTTTCGGGAGAGCCTGCCCCAATAACCCGTCCACCCTCTTCACCACCCTCCGGACCGAGGTCGATCACCCAATCGGCACACTTAATCATCTCCAGGTTGTGCTCGATCACCACCAGGGTATTGCCCGCGTCGCGCAATTTCATCAGCACCTGCAGCAATTTCTCAATGTCGGCAAAATGCAAACCCGTCGTCGGTTCATCGAGAATATAAAAGGTGCGACCCGTCGCCCTTTTGGCCAGTTCAGTCGCGAGCTTCACCCGTTGGGCTTCGCCGCCTGAAAGCGTTGTCCCAGCCTGGCCCAGGCGGAGGTAGCCCAGTCCTACATCGAGTAGCGCGTTCAATTTATCCGAAACGCTCGGAACGTTGCGGAAAAAGCGCGCCGCTTCGTCCACGCTCATGTCGAGAATATCGGCAATGTTTTTGCCTTTGTAGGTGATTTCGAGGGTCTCGCGATTGTAACGCCGGCCATGACAGACTTCGCACTCGACGTAAACGTCGGGCAAGAAATGCATTTCCACTTTGATAAGTCCGCCACCTTCGCAATTTTCGCACCGTCCCCCTTTGACATTAAAACTAAACCGCCCGGCATCGTAGCCGCGAACGCGGGCTGCCGGCAATTGAGCGAAAAGCTCGCGAATCGGGGTGAAAGCCCCGGTATAGGTAATGGGATTCGACCTCGGTGTGCGGCCGATCGCGCTTTGATCGATCACAATCGCCTTATCGATTTGCTCGACACCTCGTACGCCACGAAACGCACCCGGTTTCTCCTTCGAGTTGTAGAAGTGGCGGAATAAGGCGCGGCGCAAAATGTCGTCGACCAGCGTTGATTTCCCGCTTCCGGAAACCCCGGTGACGCAGGTGAGACAGCCCAATGGGAACGACGCGGTCACATCTTTGAGGTTGTTTTCCGTCGCGCCCACCATCGTCAGCCAGCCAGTTCCGTTACGCGTGTTCGGCTGCACTCGCTGCCGCGGGACGGCAATTCTGGCCCGGCCGGAGAGATAATCAGCAGTCGGCGAATTTTTCGCATTCACGATTTGGTCGAGTGTTCCTTGCGCCACAATTTCCCCTCCGCGGGGACCGGCCCCCGGACCAAGATCGATTATGTGATCTGCCGCCCGAATTGTTTCCTCATCGTGTTCGACCACAATTACTGAATTGCCGAGATCGCGCAGTCTCCGCAGAGTTCCCAGAAGACGTGCGTTGTCACGCTGGTGCAATCCGATGCTCGGTTCATCAAGAACGTAGAGGACGCCGGCCAATCCGGAACCGATTTGACTGGCCAGCCGAATCCGTTGCGCTTCGCCGCCACTGAGCGTGCCACTTTCCCGATCAAGCGTGAGATAACCAAGACCTACTTCGCTCAAAAATTGCAGTCGCGATTCGATCTCGCGGACGACTTCGGAGGCAATCTGCTTTTGCGAAGGAGTCAGTGCAATTTTCAAAATAAACTGCGCTGCGGCTTCGATCGTCAGTTGGGTAAACTGATGAATATTGAACTCGCGATTTGTTTGGTCGCGGATGGTGACAGCTAAAATTTCAGGCCGCAGCCGGGCACCGCCGCAAACTTTGCAGGGAACCCGTGTCATGAAAGAGCGAATGCGATTGCGGGTGAATTCGCTCTCTGTTTCGGCATAGAGCCTCTGCATTTGCGGCACGAGTCCTTCGAATGGCCTGGCCAGTTTATCGCCACGTCCATTTGCGCTGAAATTCAGGTCGATAGCTGTCTCGCCGGTACCGAAATAAAGGGCGTCTTTAAACTTGTCCGGCAACTCCGCAAAAGGCGCATCTTCGTCAACTCGGAAATGTTTAACCAAAGCTCCCTGCAGCTTTTTATAATAAGCCTGCATCCGCTTGGGACCGCGGCGCCAGGGAACGATTGCACCCTGGGCTATCGATTTTTCAGGCTCCGAAATCATTAACTCTGGGTCGATAACCAGCTGCGTCCCCAGTCCGTGGCAGGCCGGGCAAGCGCCCATATGACTGTTGAACGAAAAATGCTTTGGGGTCAGCTCACTCAGAGAAAACTGACTGTCCGGGGTCGCGTAATCGGTGGAAAATCGGTCCGATGTCCAAGTCTCAGTGTGTTGGTTTCGCAGAACGGTCAGCTTATTGCCGCCCCATCGAAGGGCTGTATCGACCGAATCGGCCAGCCGTACCCGGATACCATCGCGAATGACCAAACGATCGACGACGGCCTCGATTGTATGTTTCTCCCCCTTTTTCAACCGGATCGGTTCTGGTCGTCCAAGCTCAACGATCTCATCGTCAATCCGCGCACGAACAAAACCTTCCCTTCGCAATTTTTCGATAACGTCGCGGAATTCGCCTCGCTCATTCTCAATTAGCGGGGCGAGCACAACAATTTTGGTTTCGGCCGGGTAAGCGAGAATCTTATCGACGATCTGCTGGGGCGTCTGGCGATAAAGAGGCTGACCCGTAGCTGGATCGTGGGGCTGACCAACCGATGAAAACAAGACACGCAGATAGTCGTAAATTTCGGTCGTGGTAGCGATGGTCGAGCGTGGATTGGCGCCAGCACTGCGTTGTTCGATTGCGATCGCCGGCGATAAGCCCTCAATGAAATCGACTTCGGGCTTTTCCATCTGGTCGAGGAATTGCCGGGCGTATGCGGACAGACTCTCGACATAGCGACGCTGGCCTTCGGCATACAATGTATCGAAGGCGAGTGACGACTTGCCAGAGCCGCTGAGGCCGGTAATTACGACCAGTTTTTCTCGCGGAATCTCGACATCGAGATTCTTTAGATTGTGCTGGCGTGCACCGATGATCTTGATAACTTGCGCAGGCATTCGGACGACGGATGTCGAACCTGTTAGTCAAGCACAGGGCTTGCTTTTCTCTACTGAAATTGATGCCTCATGACAGATGACACCAGCATTTCCCGGGACGAGCTGACGCAGCTCCAGTCAAAATACAGCGAGATCAAACATTCGGTAAATAATGCCCTGGCCGTGATGATGGCGCTGGCAGAGATGTCGCAGCGACGACCTGATTATGCTGAAAAACTCGCCTCAGCGGTGCTGACAAAAGCCCCGCAAATCGTCTCCAGCCTGCAGGAGTTCACGGTCGCCTTGAACGAGAAGGCCGGAGCAAAGCCGGAAGGCTTGCCGACTCGGTTGCAGTAAGTTCTACTCCGGGAGCTGTTCGTGAGTACCGCTCCTAATAAGAAGGTTCTCCTCGTCGAAGACGAGGAAGATGTCGTCGAAATGCTCACCCGCGCCTTTAAGCGGGCCAGTGGCTTCAATGTCATTGCGGCCAGCGATGGAGCTAATGGCCTGCGCCGGGCGCGGGAGGAATCGCCGGCGTTGGTCGTCCTGGATCTCATGCTTCCCAAGCTCCCCGGACTCGAGGTCTGCAAGATTCTCAAGTCTGACTCTCTTACACGACATATTCCCATTCTGATGCTTACGGCGAAAGCGGAAGAAATCGATCGTATTCTGGGATTGGAACTCGGCGCTGACGATTATGTTTCAAAACCCTTCTCTCCCCGGGAGGTTGTCCTGCGGGCCCAGGCGATTTTGCGTCGTGGTGAAGCGCCGGGAGAAAATCAATCCTTCGTGGCCGGACCGATCACGATCGACGGGGTCCGGCACCTGGTTTCCGTTCATGGAAAAGTAGTCTATCTCACCAGTCTCGAATTCAAATTGCTGCGGACCTTGGTACAGCGGCGTGGGCGTGTTCAGGAACGGGATCGCTTACTCAGCGACGTATGGGGTTATGAGAGCCTCATCGATACTCGCACGGTCGACACCCACGTTCGCCGCCTGCGCGAGAAGCTGGGCAAGGCCGGAGACGCCATTGAAACCGTGCGCGGCTTTGGTTACCGGCTGCGGGACGTATAGCTGTGCATCTGTGGTGGATCGCTGGGACGCTGCTCGCCCTGGCTGGCGCGCTTGTCGTGCTCCGATTGTGGGTCTCTCCCTGGCGTGATCTCGAACAGCTGCTTTCCATCATTGCTCGCGGCGGACAGCCGCGCACATTTCTTCTAACAGGAAATGGACGGGCCCGCCGCGTCGGTGTCGCTCTGGAGCAGTTGTTGATGCGACAGCAACAGCTTGATCGACAGGTATCCCAGGATGCTGCACAGATGCGGGCAGTTTTTGCCGCGCTGACCGACGGCCTATTGGTGGTCGACTCAGCCCGTCACATCACGTTCTGCAATCCGGCCTTCGAACAACTCTACGGCGATCGCAAAGTGGCGCCCGGAACACCATTGCTCGACATCGTTCGCGATGTCGATGTGGTCGATCCAATTCAAAGTGCGCTCGAAGCCGCAAAACCGCGCGCCGCCGAGATTAGCTCGCCTGACCAGAAAAGACACCTGCAGCTAATCGCTGTTCCAATCGTCAATGAAGGCCAGGAGGCGAGCGGGGTTGTCGCCCTCTTTCACGATATCTCGCGCCTGAAACAGGTGGATCAAGTGCGCCGGGATTTCGTCGCCAACGTGTCGCACGAACTGCGCACGCCGCTTTCGATTTTTCGCGGTAACCTCGAGACGTTGCTTGAGGCGAATGACCTGGAGCCCACCGAAACGCGCCACATCTACGGGGTGATGAAACGGCATTCCGATCGCCTCAATCTATTGGTCGATGATTTACTCAGCCTGGCTCGCTTAGAAGCAAAAGAGGCCACATTACAGCTTGAATGGATCGATGTGGCCGAGTTTCTAAATCACGTAACTCGTGATTGGGCAAAGCGCTGCGCGCAAAAAGAACTTCATCTCGACCTGACAGTGCCTGGCACGCTCCCGTTGCTCCGCGCCGATCGGATGCGCCTCGAAGAAATCGTGCACAATTTGCTCGATAACGCCGTGAAATATTCTCACCGTGGTGGCCCTATTGCCATCAGTGTCGTCGCGCGCGATTCAGAGGTCGCGCTCTCCGTCATCGATCGGGGAATCGGTATCCCCGCCTCTGAACTACCGCGAATCTTTGAGCGGTTTTATCGTGTCGACCGGGCCCGAAGCCGCGAACTTGGAGGAACGGGTCTCGGACTCTCAATTGTAAAACATATCGCTCAGTTGCACGGGGGCCGCGTCGAAGCGAACAGCGCAATCGACGAAGGGACAGCCATCAGTGTCGTCCTGCCGATCGCTGGCCCCGCCGTCACGCAATCGTAACATTTCGTTGTTTGCAGGACTCGTAGGGGGTTCGGCATCGTGGGAACATGGCCGAAGTCGCCGCCTTGCCCGCAATGGTATCCACGCGGCCTATCCGTCGCTGGCGCACGGACAATGTAATCAAAGCCTTTTTCGGCAGTAACGCCTTCCTCGCCATCGTCGTTCTCGCGCTCATCACCATTTTTCTATTTCGTGAAGGCGTCGGATTTTTCGGTCAAAATCTACGAAACATACGACTCTACCGTCGCGCTGGCCTCGAGTTCGTAGATATTATGCGAGCCGTGGCGGACCAGCACGCCACGCTCTCCCGCGAGCTAAATCGCATTCGCGGCCTGGCCCAAGCGGCCGAACCAGCTGCCGTATTGGAGCA
>DASXIC010000066.1:0-11789 GCA_036498205.1 Chthoniobacterales bacterium
CATACGACTCTACCGTCGCGCTGGCCTCGAGTTCGTAGATATTATGCGAGCCGTGGCGGACCAGCACGCCACGCTCTCCCGCGAGCTAAATCGCATTCGCGGCCTGGCCCAAGCGGCCGAACCAGCTGCCGTATTGGAGCACTTCGATCGATTTTCCACCGCATTTGACGATTCTGCCGAAGGTGTGAACGGGCTAGTCTCGGAAACCGGCGACAAGGCCGTTGCCTTGCGTGACGCACTAGCTGTCCAAGCCGGAGACGCCGACCATGAAGGCGATGCGGAATCGCACCCCAAAACGGCGCCACTTGACGAAAGGCGCGCAATTCAGGAGATCCGCGCGAGCGCCGGAGCGTTCGAGACCGCAGCTACCGCATTAAGCGAAACCTTAGGCGGCTTATTGAACAGGCCACCAGCATTCGAAAACTCAAAGGACCGCGTCGCATTTGCGAAGTGGGCGAAGAAAACGAACGCTTATTTGAACAGTCTTCCGGACACGACAAGGAACCTGCGCAATTGGAACCGCGACATTCCGGTCCCGGCGTACAGGGCGGTAACGACATTTCTGTTTGGCCGGGACTGGATCACTGCCAGTTTTTGGCAGGACTGGTACGGGATCATTCCTCTTTTCGTCGGCTCGCTGATGGTTTCTGTCGTTGCCTTGGCGCTTGCAGTCCCGTTTGGCGTGGCCTCGGCGATTTATGTGAGCGAAGTGGCCCAACCGGCAGAGCGAAAGCTAATCAAACCGTATGTGGAGTTCATCGCCGCCATTCCCTCGGTAGTCCTCGGATTTTTTGGCATCGCAGTTGTCGGCGAAACAATTCGCCAGTTGTCGCAATCGCATTTCTTTCGTTGGGTTGGTTTATACCCTATCGCGGAGCGGCTGAATGTCTTCACCGCCGGTTGTTTGCTCGCGCTCATGGCTGTGCCGACAATTTTCACCCTTTCGGAGGACGCGTTACGCAATGTTCCACGCAGTTTCGTGGAGGCTTCCTACGCGCTGGGCGCGAATCGTCTGCAAACCATCCTGCGCGTGATCGTGCCTGCCTCGCTCTCCGGCATCGTTTCTGCAATTTTGCTTGGACTGGGACGCGTCATCGGGGAAACGATGGTGGTCTTGCTCTGCGCCGGAAACCGCATTGCGATTCCGGATTTCACGCAGGGTCTCGGCGCATTTTTCCAGCCCGTCCATACCATGACTGGCATTATTGCGCAGGAAATGGGCGAGGTTGTTCGCGGCAGTATTCATTATCGCGCGCTCTTCATGGTCGGGTTGGTCCTGTTCGCGATCACTTTGGCCATCAATTATGGCGCACAGAAACTCGTCCGCCGTTATCGGATGTCGATCGGCTAGGGTATGAGCGAAACGCACGCGACGCGTAAGCGAGTCACGCAAAAAATCGCCTTCTGGCTTTTTCGGATTGCGACCTACGCGATCCTGGCGGCGGCGACTTACATCTTTCTTGATATTGGGATCAAGGGCAGCCGCACCCTTTTCACGTCTCATCCGCCATTTATCAACGTGCCTTTCTTCACTCAACGGCCACAGACCCTTTTCATTTTCGATTACGAAGGAAAAAAATACACGCTGAGCGATCAGGATTTTCGAGTCTGGAAAGCGCAGCATCCCGCTACCGAGGTGGAAGCGAGCAGTGTGGCTTATTCAGCTGGGGGTGTCTGGCCATGCATTGTGGGCACGGGCCTGCTCGTTATCGGCTCAATGGCTTTTGCGCTGGCAGTGGGGATCTGTAGCGCGATCTACCTGAGTGAGTACAGCCAAAATACGCAATTCATCCGGCTCATTCGGGTCGCCATCCTGAATCTGGCCGGAGTGCCTTCGATAGTCTTCGGTCTCTTCGGTTTTGGATTGTTCGTTATTTTCCTGCATTGGAACGTGTCGCTTCTTTCCGGCTGGCTCACACTTGGGTTAATGATTCTGCCGGCTATTATTACTGCGAGCGAGGAATCGCTCCGGGCTGTGCCGAATGGATTGCGGGAAGGATCGCTCGCGCTGGGCGCGACCAAATGGCAGACCATTCGCAAGAACGTCCTGCCTTATGCCCTACCGGGTATTTTGACTTCATCGATTCTCGGTATCGGCCGTGTCGCCGGGGAAACGGCGCCGATCATGTTCACTGCTGCCTACGCTTTGCGCGACGAGATGCCCTGGCAAGTGCCGCACTGGACCGATTTCTTTTTTCAGGGTGTGATGGCTTTGCCCTATCACATTTACGTGGTCAGCTCAAAAATTCCGCAGAACGAGTACACCGAACGGGTGCAATACGGCGCAGCCTGCATTCTCCTACTGGTCGTGTTTTGCATTGCGCTTACGTCGATCGTGCTGCGGGAACGAACCAGGAAACGTCTGTCATGGTAGTAATGGAAAAGGAGATTGTTCCCCCGACCCCTCTCTCTGTTCCGCAGAGAACAAGCGAACCAGAAGCCGCCGAGGCGGCCATGATTACAGTCGACGACGTCGACTTTTGTTACGGCTCTCGCCAAGTGCTCTTCGATATCAATCTAAAAATTCCGCCCAGAGCAGTCAGTGCCTTTATCGGCCCGTCCGGGTGCGGCAAAACCACCCTGCTTCGTTGTTTCAATCGGATGAACGATTTGATCGACGGGGCCCGTATTAGCCAGGGGGAAATTGTTCTCGACGGGCGAGACATTCACGCGCCGGACATCGATGTGGTCGAGCTACGACGCCGGGTCGGGATGGTTTTCCAGAAATCGAATCCATTCCCAAAATCGATTTACGAAAACGTCGCTTACGGTCTCCGCGTCCTGGGAGTAAACAAAAAGTCGCGCATCAACGAAGCGGTTGAGAAAAGTTTGCGGGCCTCGGCTCTCTGGGAAGAGGTAAAAGACCGGCTCGACTCAAGCGCTTACGGTCTTTCCGGTGGCCAGCAACAACGGCTTTGCATTGCGCGGGCGCTGGCTGTCGAACCGGAGGTGGTGCTAATGGATGAGCCGTGCAGCGCGCTCGACCCGATCGCGACCGCGAAAGTGGAGGAACTAATCTATCAGCTTCGGGAGAACTACACGATCGTGATCGTGACCCACAACATGCAGCAAGCTGGCCGCTGCTCGAATTACACCGCGTTTTTCTATTTGGGGCGGCTGATCGAAGTCGGCCCCACATCGAAAATTTTCACTAATCCTTCCGAACGGCAGACGGAAGACTACATTACTGGACGATTTGGTTAATAGAGATGGCCTCCGGACAAAAACATACCCTTGGCACATTCGAACAGGCTCTGGAGAGTCTGCGCAATAATGTGATGACGATGGCGAGCCAGACCGAACGCAGTCTGGGTCGGGCTCTCAAAGGTTTAATGGACCGCGACGACCAGCTTTGTGCGGTCGCCATCGCAGACGACGAAGAGATCGATCAACTGGAAAAACAGATCGATAAAGACGGGATCGAATTATTGCTGCGTTTTCAGCCGGTTGCATCGGATCTTCGTCGCGTCGTATCGGCGATGAAACTCGCCGGCAATCTCGAGCGAATGGCAGATCAGGCCACGAATATCGCCCGCAAAGCCCGGAAACTGAACCAGCATCCGGTGTTGCCAGAAGTGTCTTTGATCGAGCCGATGCAGGAGCACGCAATGGCGATGTTTCGCGACAGCGTCGACGCTTACGTTCGGGAAGATGCACAGGCGGGCCGGGCGCTTATCCCTCGCGATGCAACTCTCGACAAGATGAATGCCCAGGTGAGCCGGCGATTAATTGACCGAATGGCCCGTGATCCGGAACAACTCCGCGGCTACCTCAACCTGATGTTTATCGCGCGTCACCTCGAACGCGTTGGCGATCACGCGACCAATATCGCTGAAGATGCCGTTTACGCGGCCGCGGCGGAGGACATTCGGCACCAGCAAATCGCCGCTTCGGCCTGAGTGCGGCCGTTTGCCAATTTGCTGGCGGTTGATTAGGTAAACGAAGCCCGCGCAGGAAAAATTTACAATGCAGTCAAGCGCAGCCAAAATCGAGACGCCGGATGAGCCAGTGGGGCTCGGGCTGGAGGGACGAGCGGCTGAATGCGCGCTGAATCTTTCGGATGCCGCCAATTTCATTAATCGCGAGCTGAGCTGGCTGGAGTTCAATCGCCGGGTTTTGGAAGAAGCGCAGGATCCAACCCAGCCGCTGATCGAGCGGGTCAAGTTCATGACGATCTTTAGCGCTAATCTCGACGAGTTTTTTGAGATTCGAGTGGCCGGGATCAAGCAACAAATCCAGAGCGAAACGAGCGACATCGGCCCCGATGGGATGACGCCATCGGAAGCCTTTAACGCGATTCAACGCATCGCGCACGAGCTTGTCGCCACCCAGTACGACTTCTGGAACAAGGAGTTAATGCCAACCCTGGCCAAGAACGGGATTAAACTTCATGACGTCGCGCAGCTCAGCGCTAAACGCGCCGCCTGGGCCAAACGCTATTTCCAGGAAGAAGTCTTTCCAATGCTCACCCCGCTGGCCGTTGACGCCAGTCATCCTTTCCCGCAGTTGCTCAATAAGAGCCACAATTTGCTGGTGCGGGCGCGGGCCAAACGCGGCGGCGAACCGCTGCTCGCCATTGTTCAGGTTCCACGAGTTGTTCCGCGAATGATCCTGATGCCGCGCGGCAAGGGAGATGATGAGCCGTGGGAGTACATTTATCTGGCGTCGCTGATCAAGCATCACATTGCGGAGCTGTTCCCTGGCCTGGTGCTCGATGGCGTGCATGCATTCCGGGTTACGCGGAACAGCGACTTGTATATCGACGAGGAAGAAGCGGAAAATTTGCTGCGCACAATCGAGCAGGAATTACGTCGCTCCAGTCGCGGCAAGGCAGTCCGCTTGGAAGTGGAGGAGGATTGCCCGCGCGATTTTCGCGATCTGCTACTCGCATTTTTCGATCTGCAGGAACCGGACCTTTATCGGGTCAACGGACCTCTCTCGATGACGCATCTCATGCCGCTGGTGACCAACGATGCCTTCGCAAAGCTGAAGGACAGGCCATTTCTGCCGGCGATGGATCCGGCCTTGCCCGCCCATGCCGATTTCTTCGAAGTAATTCGCAAGCAGGACGTGCTCCTCCATCATCCTTACGAGAGTTTCGATCCGGTCGTTCATTTCATCGAATTGGCGGCGACAGATCCCCAAGTCCTTGCCATTAAGATTACCCTCTACCGGACGAGCGGCGATTCTCCCATTATCAAGGCATTGATCGAGGCTGCCAATGCCGGAAAGCAGGTAACTGCCTTGGTGGAATTGCGTGCCCGGTTCGATGAAGCGGCCAACATCAGATGGGCCCGGCAATTGGAGGAGGCGGGGGCGCATGTCGTCTACGGCGTGGTGGGATTGAAGACCCATTGCAAAGCGATGCTGGTTGTCCGGCGCGATTCCGATCGGCTGCGGCAATATGTCCACCTTGGAACGGGCAATTATCATCCGCGCACGGCGCGCACCTACACCGACTTCAGTCTGTTCACGGCTGCTCCGGAACTAACGGAGGAAGTTGCCATCGTGTTCAATACCCTCACAGGGCTAGCCGGGTATCCAGGCCTGAAAAAGTTGATGGTCGCGCCGTTCGACCTGAGCAGCCGCCTGACCGGGCTAATCGAGCGGGAACGCGACAACGCTCGTTCGGGCAAGCCGGCACGTATCGTGGCGAAGCTCAATTCGCTGGTGGACCCGCAAATTATCGAGAAGCTTTACGAAGCCTCCTGTGCCGGGGTGAAGATCGACTTGATCGTGCGCGGCATTTGCTGTCTTCGTCCAAAAGTCGCGGGATTGAGCGAAAGCATTCGCGTTATCAGTATTGTCGGTCGCTTTCTCGAGCACAGCCGGATTTACTATTTCGAAAACGGGGGAGATGCTTTGGTTTATCTTTCCAGCGCCGATTGGATGCCGAGAAATTTTTATCGTCGCATCGAGATTGCATTTCCGGTCGATGCGCCCCCGTTGCGCGATGAAATCGTGAATGAGGTTATTCCCAGTTACCTCAATGATCTGGTCAAAGCGCGCGAGCTGCAGCCGGATGGCAGCTATGTCCGATTGCATCCAGTGGAAGGCAAGCCCCGGTCGCAGGCGCAATTGCATTTTCGCGAACGGTCGCGCCAGGCCCGCAAAGCAGCCGCCGAATCGCAGGCCAGGGCCGGATTGAAACTCACCCCGCTTAAAGCTGATCGAAGCGAGCAGGATCGATCATGAAGAAAGTTCTCGTTGTCGATATCGGTGGAACCAACGTCAAGGTGATGCTCTCCCGGAGCGAACGTCGCAAAATCGATTCCGGCCCGGGTTTTACGCCGCGACAGCTGCTCGCTGCCCTGCCCGAAAAACTCTCGGATTGGAAATACGACGCAGTTTCAGTTGGTTTTCCGGCGCCAATTAAGAATGGACGGATCTTGTCGGACCCGAAAAACCTCGGTAAAGGCTGGACCCGTTTCAATTTCGAAAAAGTTTTCAAGCGGCCGGTCCGGATAGTCAACGACGCAGCAATGCAGGCGCTTGGCAGTTATCACGGTGGACGAATGCTTTTCATTGGACTGGGCACCGGGTTCGGGTCGGGCCTGGTTTGGAATGGGACGGTCCTGCCGCTCGAGCTGGGGGAATTGCCTTACCTGGCAGAAGGCTCAATTGAGGATCAGGTCGGCAAGAATGGATTGAAACGAATAGGCCGAAAAGATTGGCAGCACGACGTCGAGCGGATCGTAACGCGAATGCAGCAGGCTTTTGTCGCGGATTATGTAGTGCTGGGCGGTGGAAGCGCAAAACTGCTCGAACGCGTGCCCGCGGGTGCCGAACTAGGCCACAATCGAAACGTTTATCTTGGTGGTTGCCGGCTGTGGCTTTCAAATACACGAACCGGACGGCCGAAATGGACGGTGCTGTAATGAACATTTGTTTTTTGCGTCACGGCGAAGCGGACTGGCCTGATTGGGACAAACCTGACGACGAGCGGCCGTTGACGGATCGCGGCCGGCGAGAGATGAAGCGGGTGGCAAAGTTCCTCGACCGCCTGAAGTTTTCTGTGGATGTGATTTTAACCAGCCCCCTCCCGCGCGCCGCCCAAACCGCCGAAATTGTGGCCCAACGGCTCGGCGTTCCGATGCAGATCGAGCCGAAACTGGCTCATGGATTTAACATCGATCGGTTGCGCCAGATGATCGGCAAATCGGAGGCGGAATGCATCATGTTGGTTGGGCATGAGCCGGAGTTTTCCGCCATTGTCGAGGAACTCACCGGCGGCAAGGTAAAAATCTCCAAGGCCGGCATCGCCTTGGTAGAATCGAACCGCGGTTGCACATCGGGAAAGCTTCTCTGGCTTTTTCCACCGAAGATGGCGAAAGCGGCACTAGACTGAATTTCTCGCGGCCTAACCGGAGCCGCTCATGGCCCAGCAATTATCGGTCGGTAGAAAATCGCTCAGGCGATTGGCCGTGATCGTGACATGCATTCCGATATGCACCAGCTCATACAACGCGATGATGTCGCGTGAGCGCATGCAAATGCAGCCAAAACTCGCGGGTCGGCCGATCCGTCGTTCCTCCGGTGTGCCGTGAATGTAAATACAGCGATCATGTGCCAGGCGGTTTTGCGCTTCCATCCCTCGCAACCAGATTATGCGCGAGACAATCGCGTCGTGGCCGGGCGCGTCGATGTTTACAATCTCGCCTGAGGGGATGCGATTCTTGATAACCGTGCCTACCGGAAGACGGTCCCCAAATTTGCCGGAGACAAAAAGCGTGCCGAGGGGAGTACGATAACTGCCGGCGGCGTCTCCATTGCCAAACTTGGAAGTGGAGATTCGATATTGAGCGATCTCTTTTCCTCGATCGACTACCGTCAGCGCCTGATCGGGAATGCTTACAATGATTTCTGCGGTTGAGGACGCCTTACTCTCGCGACCAGCGACGAGCGAAAGGGCGAACAGAATGACGGGAGGAAAATTACTTCTCACGGTCATCGACCAAGGGCTGCAAATCCGAAATCAAACTGTCGATTTTGCGCAAATCTTTGCGACGGCCTTTATCCGGGCGAAGGCGGCGCTGGCGCACCATGACGGTATAATCGCGCACCCGATGGAGCTGTTCGCGGGTCAGCTCTTCCGCCGGTGCATACTTATTGAGGGCGGCGGCGCTCGCCAGTAAGTCGCGCTCCAGCCTTTGCGTGTAAACGCGCACAGTCGTGCGTAATTCGCGTCGTAGCGCGTGCAATTCCAATTCCAGCTGGCGGACAGGCGATGTCTCCTTCTTTTTATCGAGGCGTTTCCTTTTCTTTTTCATGCAATGACTGGTCTCCGTTCGGCCGAGAGGATTTGAGGCACCGCTGTTTTCTGGACGATTTCGATGCGTCCATCCAAATGTTCGACCAGGGCGGAGCAGGTCTCGACCCAATCCCCGCAGTTGTAATAGACCACGCTTCCAAACTCGTGGATGGAGGCGCTGTGAATATGACCACACAACACCGCATCGACATGATAGCGCTCGGCATATTTCACCACCGCGGCTTCAAATTTCCCAATGAAACTGACCGCATCCTTGACCCGCTGTTTGACGTAGGCGCTGAGCGACCAATAGCCGCGGCCGAATCGGCGACGGATGAAATTGATCAGCGGGTTAAGCGAGAGGAGGAACTGGTAACCAACATCCCCTACGAACGCGAGCCACCTCACGTTTTGCACAACGGTATCGAGTTCGTGTCCATGAATGACGAGAATGCGTCGACCGTCCGCAGTGCGATGAATAGCGCGCTTCTGAATTGTGATGTTTCCATACGCCCCATAAAATGAGCTGATCATCTCGTCGTGATTCCCCGGGATGTAGATGACGCGCGTACCTTTGCGCGATTTGCGCAGAATTTTTTGGATGACGTCGTTGTGCTGCTGCGGCCAATAAATTCCACGGCGCATCTGCCAGATATCGATTAAATCGCCCACCACATAGAGCGTTTCGAAATCGTACTCGCGCAGAAAATCGAGTAGCATCGGTACACTGCTCGCGCGCGTGCCGAGGTGGACATCGGAAATCCACGCCGTTCGAACCCGTTTGGGGACGGAGGAGGATGAGGGCAGGTCAAAGGAGAACCTCGGAGGAGCGGAGGTTTCAATCATCGTCGGAGCGCGCAGACATCAAAGTTCGCCGATAGCCCGGCCCGGCAGCAATCAGTTTACTGTGACAGTTGCGTGACAATCCGGCTGCTGGGCCGCGAACCAGAGAGTCAGACCTCTAGTGCGAAACTTCCAATTGGTTGCTACGGTGTCGGATATCTTCTGCCTCCGCCACGTAGACAGCCTCTTCCCCGATATTCTTGGCATGATCCCCGACGCGCTCCAGATGGCGCGCAATAAAAATGAGGTTCACGTAATCGGTAATGTGGGACGGAAACAGCGCCATCTTGTCGGTCAAATTATCCGCAATGTCATGGTTCATCTGATCGATCTCACGGTCGCGAGATTTGATCGAGCGGGCCAGGGTGACATTCTCGTCGGCAAAGGCGCGGACGCTGTCGCGAAAAAGATTTGTCGCTTCTACAAACATCGGGCCCAGGATGTGTGTCTCCTCCAACACTGCCGGCATTGTTAGTTTTCGGGAACGCTGCGCTATTCTTACGGCCTGATCGGCGACCCGCTCCAAATTTGCGCTCACCTTCATCGTCGAGATGACATGCCGCAGATCGGACGCGACCGGTTGAAAACGCAACAGGACCTCTACTCCGTCGTTATCGATCTTTTTCTCGAGGACATCGATCTCCTCCTCATCGGCCACGGCGACTGCACACAGCTGGCTGTTGCCGTCGAGCAGGCAGCCCATTGCATTTTGCAGATTCCGATCGGTCAAACTGGCCATCATAAGCACATCCCCCCGGAGCGACTCCAGCGCGGCATCGAAATCCTGCAGAATATGCCTCGAAGGATTCATCTTATCCAAACCGCCCGGTGATATAATCCTCGGTCTGCTTTTCCTTCGGGTTCGTGAACAGCCTTCGCGTTTCGTCGAACTCGATCAGCTGGCCCATGTAAAAGAAAGCGGTCACATCGGAGACGCGGCTGGCCTGCTGCATGTTGTGAGTCACAATCACGATCGTGTAATCGGTACTCAATTGGCGAATCAGCTCCTCGATTTTCATCGTCGCAATCGGATCAAGCGCCGAGGCCGGTTCGTCCATCAGCACCACTTCCGGTTCCACCGCGATCGCTCTCGCAATGCACAAACGCTGTTGTTGCCCGCCGGAAAGACTTACCCCCGGTTTATCCAGGTCGTTTTTGACTTCATCCCAGAGCGCAGCCATTCGCAGCGATTTTTCCAGTCGCTCATTCAGTACCCGCCGATTGCGGACCCCATTCAGTTTCAGGCCCACGATGACATTGTCCGCAATCGACATTGTCGGGAATGGATTTGATTTTTGGAAAATCATCCCGACACGCCGGCGAACAACCGCGGGGTCGACCCCGGCGCCGTAAAGATTTTCGCCGCGAAAAAGGACCTCCCCAGTCATGCGGGTTCGAGGGACGAGCTCGTGCATTCGATTGAGACAGCGCAGAAAAGTCGACTTGCCGCAACCGCTGGGACCGATGATTGCCGTCACCGTCTTGGACGGCAGATCGATGGTCACATCTTTAATTGCCTGCTTGTCGCCGTACCAAAGGGAGAGATTCCTTACTTCAAAGGCGGGGGCTTGCTTTCCCGCAATCTCTGCTTCCGGTTTAGCGAGAATCGATTCGGAGGAAGGCATGGAAAACGGCCTGATAACAGGAGTTTCGATCATAACATGCTCGCCGTGCGACCGCGCGTAAGGAAACGAACCAGCACATTGATAACAAAAATCATCAATACCAGCACCAGCGCGCCGGCCCAAGCCTGGCGATGCCAGTCATCATATGGGGAAATTGCGTAAGTAAAGATTTGCAGCGGCAGCGCAGCAATCGGCTCCCGCAAGCTATGATTCCAAAAACGATTGCCAAAGGCAGTAAAGAGCAACGGCGCGGTTTCCCCTGCCACTCGCGCCAGCGCCAGAAGGATGCCGGTAATGATCCCCTTCGATGCCGTTTTCATTACGATGTGAACAATCGTCTTCCAACGGCTGATCCCCAGGGCCAACGAAGCCTCGCGATAGCCATTGGGTACGAGCAAAAGCACCTCTTCGGTCGTGCGAACAATCAGCGGGATCATGAGCAAGCCAAGAGCGAGGCCGCCGGCATAGGCGGAGAAACTCTTAAACCGAAGCACTACCAGTCCATAAACGACGACGCCCCAAATAATCGAAGGTACCCCGTTGAGCACGTCGGCCACAAAACGTAGCATAGCGTTGCCTCGGGCCGATCCGTATTCGGCCAGATAAACGCCTCCGAGGACACCGATCGGAACGCCAATCAATGCCGCCAGGGCAAGCAATTCACCGGAACCGACAATCGCGTTCGCCATTCCGCCACCGACGACGCCGACGGGTTTCGGCAGCTCCGTAAAGAACGACCAGTTTACGGAACTGGCGCCCTTTTGGAGTAAATGGAAAAAGACAAACCCTAAAGGAGCGATTACGAGCACGGCGGCGAGAAAAGCAATGGCTGATGCCGCGCTGCTTTTGATCACGCGCCACGAATGCCGGTTATGAGATTCGAAACGCATGTTTATTGAACAGCCCGGGTGGTTTTGGCCCCGCCCAAACTTCGGAGGAGGAGTTGCGCCAGAAGATTGGCCAGGATTGTGATTCCGAATAGCACCAGGCCAATTTCGAACAGCGCTTGCAAATACATGTCCGTCGTGGCTTCGGTGAATTCATTGGCAATAACACTGGCCAGGGTGTAG
>DASXIC010000067.1:0-16093 GCA_036498205.1 Chthoniobacterales bacterium
GCAGCAATCTTGATGATCCAGAAAATGAATGTGACCTGCGGTACCTTGTTTTTCATAACCGAATTGGCTGTGTTAGTCCGCCACTGCGCGCGCCACGTCAATTACCGCCTCATAAATGCCCCACGCAGCTGTTCGCCTCCCCCTCAGTCAACCTAAACCGCTTTCATCTCCGATGAGAGAGAACCGCACTAACTGGTCGCACCGACCATCAATCCCGCCGCGTTGAATAACTTCCAGGACAGGGCGCGTAAAAGCTATCTCTCATCCGAATATGATGAGAGGAAAATGAAAATTCTTACTCGCGCGAAGACCGTTTCCGCAAAGGGCGGAAAAATAGCTAGGCAAAATTGGGCCATTCTCCTGCTTCTCGTCCTTATTTTCGGGATTGGTACGGCGGGATGCGAGGATGATTACTACGGCGGATATCCAAGGTACGGACCCGGCTATTACGGGCGCTACCCAGGCTACGCTCCTTATCCCGGCTACGGCTATCCGGGTTATGGCTACCCAGGTTCAGTTTCGATTGAGATTGGGGATCGGCCGTATTATACGCGTGGTCCCGGCTATTACGTAGGCCACTCCTATTACGTCTGGCGCCCTGGACACTGGTCGTGGAGACATGGTCAGAGAGTCTGGATCCACGGGCACTACGTAGTACGGGGCTAATTCTAAGAGACTACTTGTTTGCAGCGGCACGTCGCAACGCGTGCTGGCCGCCGGATCTGGAATCAACCTGCTACATCGTGGGCATCGGAGCACCCGGCCCCGCATAGGCTTCCATTGTCTTTACGCCGCCCGAACCGATGAATACAGCCTAGCGCCACCACGGCCAACGCCAAGAGACTTGTTCCCGGCCTTTTATGATCAAAACACTTCCAGAGATAGCCAATCGCGGTCTCGCTAGGCGCGGCTGAGCTCAAACTCGTTAGTTTGTGCGAACGCCTCTCGCAGCAATATTCATTCTTGGTTGCTTTGTTGCGCGCGCGAGTGTGTTACATCATAAGCTCCGAATCTCTTCGACTTGAAGTTGCGCGAAGCCCTCTCGCACAGTTTCTCTTCCTTTAACTGTTACCGTTTTCGCCGCGTACTCAGCTAGCTTGGCGTTGATCGATTGGCCGGGTTCACCGGTTAACAAATAAACCTTTCCGTTCTGGGCCTTGATTCCAGCAGGCGCACCGTTTCTAATACACACTCTCGCGCACTCCGCGTGGTCGGGACCGCTCAAATTCGAAGCGATGTAGCAAGTCATATCGAGCACTTCGCCAGTCACGAGAATCTCCTGCGCGCCCGCGACAGGACGGCTGCGGCGCTCTGGCCATTTGATTAGTAAGGCTGTGAGACTGGCCGAGATGAGAATAGCCGCAGCGAGCTGGAGAATGCGCGACCAATCGCGTGGAAACGGGATCGGTCGGCTGCGCACAATTTTCTCGCCTAACCCAATCGGCGGTTCGATCGCACGAAGCTTCGCTTGGATCGCATCGTAAGACCTGGTTTGCTCTCGCAACCATTGGCTAAGTTCCGGATCGCTTTCGGCGTAGGCTAACGCGGCGCGAAATCGCGGATCCGAGTCATCGATCGGTCCGCGATATAGAAGCAGGATGTCTTTGGCTTCGCGCGTATTCATTTGGTCTGCTCGAGCGGCAAGTGGGTTTCACTTAACCGGCGCAACAGCTGAACCTTCGCGCGCGCGATACGCGACTGCACCGTGCCGAGCGGAAGCGCCAGGACGTCGGCGATTTCTTTGTAGGATAAATCTTCCATGTAATAGAGGATGAGCGGGGCGCGAAACTCGTTAGCTATCTCGCTTAGCATACGAAGCAACGTTTGCGAATCGATTCGGTCGGCGCAATCCGGTGGCACGTTCGGCAAATCTTCCGCACCTTCATCAATTGGTTCGTTTGAAAAACGATTTTCGCGGCGACACGTTTTGAGAAATTCGCGGTGCAAGGTCGTGAAGAGCCAGCTTTTCACGCTGGTCGCCTTCTGGAGCTGGTGACCTTTGTTCGCCCAAATGTAGAACGTCTCCTGGGTCAGATCCGCCGCATCGGCTTCGCTTCCGGTCAAACTCAAGCCAAAGCGATAGAGATCGCGATAATAAAGTTTCACAAGAGTTTCAAAGTCGAGGTCGGCGGACATCTCGCCGTTATCCCAAAATGTGAGCTCTCAGCAGCGCATTTGTTCCCGCTAGTCGCGACAAGCAACAACGGATGTTGCAACTGCCTCGGTCACTACGTTGGAAAAAATTCTTCATCGATCGGGAACAATCCTGATTCTGCTGCATCTCATCAGCGACTGGCAAATGAATCTGAATCCAACGCGATCGTTAGTTGCAGCTTTGTTAGTGTGCGTCTCCGGTATCTTCGCCTTGGTTGCTGCAGTGGCAGACGAGGCAGCGCAGGAAACTGCTACTGGAAACTCTGGAAACGTGTTCCGCGATTGCCCGGATTGCCCCGAGATGGTGGTTGTTCCGCCCGGCCGTTTCGTCATGGGAGCTCCGCCCGGGGAAGAGGAGCGTGAGAATGTACCGAATTATTTTCGCGGACACGCGGTGCCGCAGCACTCGGTCACGATTCAATACCGACTTGCCATAGCTAAATTTCATGTGACGCGAGATGAGTACGCTCAGTTTGTAGCGGAGACAAAGCGGCCCGACCCCGATAGCTGTTATGGGCCTGATCCGGCCGATCCGTCCGGTCGGGAAAGTGATGTTAAAGGCGCGAATTGGCATTCTCCAGGGTTTCCGCAGACCGGAAGAGACCCTGTCGTGTGTGTAAGTTGGGATGATGCGCATGCCTATGTGGCTTGGCTAAGCGCAAAGACGGGACATGCCTACCGATTGCCTACGGAGGCTGAGTGGGAATACGCTGCGCGCGCGGGGACCACGACGGCGCGTTACGGCAGCGACGATCCCGCGGAGCTCTGCCGCTACATCAACCACGGGGATCTGGATTTCAGTGACCGGCATCCGGCAGAGAAGGTCGTGAATCGAGAATGTCGCGACGGGTTTGCATTCACGTCGCCTGTTGGAAGCCTTCGACCGAACCAATTCGGCCTCTACGACATGCTTGGCAATGCCTGGCAATGGACGGAAGACTGCTGGAACGACAACTACAAAGGCGCACCGTCCGACGGCAGTGCTTGGCAAAGCGGGGATTGTGCGCGGCGCGTTGTCCGCGGCGGCGCCTATAGCTTATTTCCGGCGCTCGTTCGCGCCGCCATCCGCAACAGACCCAAAGCGTCAGGCCACGACCACAGCGGCGGGTTCCGCGTGGCTAGAACATTCTAGTCGGACGTCCACACTGTCATGAAATCTATCAAGCGACCGTTCTTTTTGTTAGTCGCCCTATTCCTGGTTCGGACCGCTTCCGGCAATGCTCCACCTGAAATCAATATTAAATCTGCCGACGGCACGGTTTTGAAAGGCACGTACTTTGCCGCGACGAAGCCAGGTCCGGGCGCTTTGCTGCTACATCAGGTCAACCGCGATCGTAGGTCTTGGGAACGGGTAGCAAGCCAGCTCGCAGCAGTAGGAATCCATACACTCACGCTCGACATGCGTGGGCTGGGCGAGAGCGGTGGCACGCCTTGGGCGAAGATGGGCCGCGCTGAACACAAGCGCTTCCCGGAAGACATTGATGCGGCTCTGCAGTTCCTTACATCGGAGCCAGGAGTGGATCGCGCTGTAATTGGCATGGGTGGAGCTGGCGTGGAAGGTGTTATCCAATCGGTCGAGGCCGCGCGCCGGCATCCTGACAAGATAAAGTCGCTTCTTCTGATGTCCGGTGAGGTTCTTCCAGATGGTCTTCGGTTTTTGCATGAGGCATGGCAACTTCCCGAGCTCTTAGTCTTTTCTGACGAAGACGAATACACGCCCATCCAGGACGCGATGAAGTTGGTGTATGTCACAGCGTCTAGTCCGGCCCGGAAACTCGTGCACTACTCGGCTGCGGAGGTTGCGCCCTGGCTCTGGTACGAGCCGCTGGATGTAGGTAAAGTTCCCGCGAACGGCGGCCACGGAACAGACTTGTTTCAGCCGCATCCTGAACTGCCCGGCATCATTCTTCACTGGTTTGTTACTACGCTGGTAAAAACACCAGGACACGCACCGGCCGACACTCTGGCAGCGGCATCGCTCCTGAACGAACTTCAGAGTCCCGAGGGAGCGGCGCACGTAAAGCAGCAACTTCTACAAGCTCGGAAACAAGATCCGCAGGCACAGTTATGGCCAGAGGTCGCGCTCGACATCATCGGCTCGAATTATCAGCGCGCCGGAAACTTGAAGAATGCGATTGAGATTTTCCAACTCAATCTAGTCACATATCCCGACTCCGCCGACGCCCACTACAATCTTGCACAGGCCTATTTGGCGAATGAGCAGAAGGACCTTGCCCGGCAATATGCCGAGAAGGCGTTGGCCATGATCGACGCCCGCAAGACGCCTCTATCCTCCTGGTCCGATACAGAACCGAGACGCGCCGAGATTCGTCGCAGCGCACAGAAGATCGTTAATCAATTATCTGAGAGACAGGCCCAGTAGCCTGAACTCAGCTACCTCATAGCGATGAAGCGTAAACAAGAGTGCCGCGATATGCTCGCCGGAAGTTACGTCGACGCCCTGATCCAAGACATTCGTTTCGCTTTGCGAATACTGCGGAGATCGCCCGGTTTGACTTTGGTTGTTGTTCTCACGATGGCTTTGGAGATCGGCGCGACGACGGCGATCTTCAGCGTGATCGATGCGACCCTTTTGCAGGTTTGCGGAAGCAAAGACGACGAATTGCTCGGCCGGCTCCAACAGAAGCTGGGAAAGACTAAGGAGGATCTGCGGGCGGAGATTGAGAAGCTGCTGCGTCGTTATCATTTGTCACAACTATCGCGCGCGAGTTTTCAGCGTCGCCGATAAAGCCAATTTTCACCATCGCCTCATAGGCGTGAACGACGGCGGAAATCGGTGGACATGTTCCTATATGCGTTCCTATTTAAGCAATATCTCAGATGTAAGTCCCTGATAATCAGAATGGTGGAGGCGAGGGGAGTTGAACCCCTGTCCTCGAAGCGGTCCACGCAAACATCTACATGTTTATCCGGTGATAGGTTTTAAGGAGCCGAACCTTGCACCGGCACACTGCCGGCCCCCGAGCGTCCGCGAAATCGATTCACCGGCTAAGCGCGGTCGCTCCGCCGCCGATTAGCCTGCTGTCCACGTCTCCGGCGCCAGCAGGCGTCACACCGGAAACGTCACGGTCAATTAAGCCGCGAGAGCGAGATCTTCGTGATCTGCGTTTATTGTTTTGGCTCGGTTTTTTACGAGGCCAACGAACCATCCTCGACATGCCGTCTGCGCTTCAAACTTCAAGTCGAAGCCAGTACGCCCCCGGTAAATCGGAGGCTGGAATTATAACCCAGTCGTCCTCTTCTGGCAATGTATTCGGCTCAGGCTGGACGGAACCCCGCGCCCATCGGAAACTCGCAGGCATGCTGCGTAGCAGATGGAATTTCAGTAGTCGCGCCGCAGATCTCTCCAACGGCGACGCCGTCATCCTTTCCATCCCCAAAAGTGGACGGACATGGCTGCGCACATTTTTGAGCGCCTATTTTAGCCAAAGGACCGACCAGCCATTTTCGCTTGATATTACCGATCATCGCGGGTCGAAAATCCCCCGGATTATTTACTCGCACGATCGTTTCGAGCACCTAACTAAGGGAACCGCTTGGGACCGTTTGCGTGGGAAGTACCTCGTCCCGTCTGATCAAATACGGCAAGTCCCAATTGTACTGCTCGCGCGCGACCCGCGCGACGCATTCGTCTCTTATTTTGTGCAACTGACTCGGAGGAATCCGGCTACGCCTGAGACAATCAGGAAAATGAGTGCCGACGCCCTCCTGCATCATCCGCGGTTCGGAATAGGCTCAATGGTCGAAGTAATGAACGCCTGGCTGGCCGAATTCGGCGGACAACCTGATTTCACTCTCGTGCGTTATGAAGATCTTCGCGCCGATCCGGCGCGAAATTTCCCCCAGTTGCTCAAGGCAATCGGTGTCGTCGAAATCGATTCTGCCGCTTTTGATCATGCTCTCAACTTTTCTGACTTCGAAAACATGCAGCAACTGGAAGCAACTGGTTCGTTCGGGACAAAGATCCTCGCGCCGCGCGATCTCAAGGATCCGGAATCGTTTAAAGTGCGCCGCGGAAAGGTCGGGGGCTTTCGTGATTACCTTTCCCGGGATGGCCAGAAATACGCCGCACGAATTTACGCGACACTCGACCGCAGATTCGGCTATCCAGTCGAGGATGGAGCGGCGAAATAGCCGCGCCCGCCCGCATTTAAGCCGAGTACCTGCAGAGCATTCCGTTTATCGAGACCCCATGAAAACAAAACTCTTTGCTGCCATTACCGTAGGTCTTTGCCTGACTAAGTTTGGATTGGCCGACGATAAAGTCACCGTTCGTTTTGGGCATTTTCCAAACATTACCCATGCGCAAGGCGTCATCGCTCACGCGCTTTCCCGTCAGGGTAAAGGTTGGTTCGAACAACGGCTTGGGCCCAACGTCGAGATTCAATGGTTCACCTACAATGCCGGTCCGTCGGCGATGGAAGCAATGTTTGCCGGATCGCTCGATCTCACCTACGTCGGCCAGGGTCCGGCCTTAAATGCGCATTTCAAATCGAACGGTGAAGAAGTTCGTGTCATCTCCGGCGCTGCCAATGCCGGCGCGGCCTTGGTGGTCAAGGCGGATTCGCCCATTAAAACTCCAGCCGAGTTCCGGGGCAAAAAGATTGCGACGCCGCAGCTCGGTAATACACAGGACATTTCCTGTCGCGCATGGTTGAAGGCACAGGGCTTCAAGGTCACGCAAACCGGAGGCGACGTGCTCGTGTTGCCGACGGCGAATCCGGATCAGCTCGCCTTACTCCAAAAGGGAGACGTCGATGCGGTCTGGACGGTTGAGCCTTGGGTGACACGTCTCGAACGCGAAGCGAAAGCCCGCATTTTTCTGGAAGACAAGGACGTCATAACGACCTGGGTCGTCTCCAGCGCAAAATTTCTTCGCACCCGACACGACCTCGCCAAAAAAATCGCCGCCGCCAACGCAGAATTGACAGATTGGATCCAACAAAATCCCGCGGAAGCACAGAAAATTTTGATCAGCGAATTGAAAGAAGAGACAAAAGCGGACTTCGCCCCGGACGCGGTCGCGCAAGCGTGGAAACGGATCAAATTTACGACTGATGTTCCCCGGGAATTGATCGCAAAAGCTGTGCAGGACGGAAAGGACGCCGGTTTCATTAAAGGAACAACCGACACGTCGAGGTTGATCGAAAATCCGTGATTTTTCGTCACAAGACCGGCTCGGTCACGGAAGAGCTCGCTGTTATTCCGCCGAGCAAACTCGCGATCGAGAACGTCTCGAAGAGTTTCCGCACGGCGTCCGGCACAGTCCTCGCGCTGGATCGCATCAGTCTGAGTGTTGCCGAGGCTGAATTTGTCTGCCTGGTTGGCGCGAGCGGATGCGGCAAGTCGACGCTGCTCAACATTATCGCTGGCCTCGAAAAGCCCGACACCGGCACCGTCCTGGCCGACGGTAAGCCGGTAACCTCCCCTGGCCGCGAGCGGCTGGTCATGTTTCAGGAGTCGGCGCTGTTTCCCTGGCTCGATGTGCTCGGCAATGTGCTTTTTGGTTTAAATCTAAAACCCAACCTCACCCACAAAGACCGGCTCGACGTCGCGAAATATTATTTGGAGCTTGTTGGGCTGACGCGTTTCGAACGCGCAAATATTCACGAGCTCTCTGGCGGCATGAAACAACGGGTCGCACTGGCCCGGGCGCTCGCGCCGAATCCGCGGGTCCTGCTGATGGACGAACCATTCGCCGCACTCGATGCCCTGACCCGGGAGCAACTCTACGGCGATCTTCAAACAATTTGGAAATCGCGCAGAAAAACGATCGTATTCGTCACGCATAACGTGCGCGAAGCAGTTTGTCTTGGAGACAGGGTCCTGCTTTTTTCCCCGCACCCGGGACGCATTCAGCAGGAGTTTTCGATCGACCTGCCGCGCCCGCGGGATATCAACAGCATAGACCTGGCTGCCCACGCCAGTCGTATTACGCAAGCGCTCAAAAGGTTTGGGCAAACCGAAGCCGTCGCTGTGGCAACATGAAACGTCTGGCGCTCGCGATACTGTTTTTCGCTCTTCTGATTGCGCTTTGGGAATGGGCCTTCCGTGCCAGGATTTGGTCGCCCGTCCTATTGCCCGCGCCGGAACAGGTCGCACAATATTTGAAGGGCGCGGCCGAGGATGGGACGCTTTTTCACGCTACCATCATCACCATGCGCCGCCTCCTGTCGGGCTATCTCATAGGGATTATTGGAGGTCTTCCACTCGGCTTGCTTACGGCGCGCTGGAAAATTTTTCACGACACGATCGGGACAATGGCGCTCGGTTTGCAAACGTTGCCGAGTGTCTGCTGGGTTCCTCTCGCTCTACTATGGTTCGGGCAGAGCGAAGCGGCGATGTTGTTCGTCGTTGTCATGGGCACTCTTTGGTCGGTCGTAATCGCTACCGACACTGGCGTGCGCAACGTTCCCCCAATTTACCGCCGCGCCGCTTTGACCATGGGATCGAAGCGGCTGCATATGTGGTTTAAAGTAATTCTGCCGGCGTCCCTCCCGTTCATCGTCAGCGGAATGAAACAAGGTTGGGCCTTCGCCTGGAGATCATTGATGGCAGCCGAGATTTTCGTGACCATTCTGACTGGGTTCGGTCTCGGCCAATTGTTGCATTATGGTCGCGAACTCAGCGCCATGGACCAGGTCATTGCCATCATGTTGGTCATTGTCGTGATCGGCCTGCTGGCCGACAAAATCTTCTTTTCTCCCATCGAAAGTTTTCTCCACCGCCGCTGGGGGACGAGTCCGTAATGCTGCGCCGAACACGGCCGGGCGACAAAGATATCGCGGCTTCGCGCCACGTCGTTGTGCGAAACAAACTCGGTCTGCATGCGCGACCGGCAGCCGAGTTCGTCCGCCACGCGAAAAGTTTTCGCTCCGACGTCTGGCTGGTGAAAGAGGGACAACGTTATTCGGCCGAGAGTTTGATTGATGTCCTGCGAGCAAATCTCGATTTCGGCGCGACGGTGACGCTCGAAGCCCGCGGCGTCGACGCGGAAGCCGCTGTGCTGCGGCTCGAGAAGCTGCTCGAAGAATTTCACCAACGCGGTGAAGACTAACGGAGGGGCCGAGCGACGAGAATGCCCGTATCGCTGCCGAAACGATAGAGGTAGGAGGAGAGGCGCGAATCGACCACCACTTTGCCGTAATTGTGCGGAGCCGATGCATGCATGAAGTGCAGCGTGCCATCGCCGGAGCGCAGTGCTAGTCCTACATGTGAAGTCGCGCGCATCGAGGAATGGCCATCGCGTGAGACAATTCCGATGATATCGCCACTGCGAAGCCGCGGCTCAATCGCAGCGACGCGGTTCTTCGGAATCTCGTAGAGCGGTCGCGAACTGACCCGCGCTTCCATTTGTGCGAGCGGACGCAACAGCGCGCGATTCGCCGACAGATAACGATAATGCCGCCAGCCGTTAGTCATTTCGCGAGCCGAATGGGGCACGCTGACCCCTCCCAAGCTGCGGGTGAGATCCTGGACCAGACCGCGCCGGTTGTTGTCGTAAAGCCAGTCTTCCAAATAATGGAGCCGGGAAAGATACTCTCCGGTGCACTCGCCGCCGCGATAACGGTCGAGCTCGACGTAATGAAGAAGAGTCGCTGGCGTCCATTCCGCTTCCGGCTCGTCAAGCATGCGGGCGAAGCTGAGCGCAATCTCAAAAAAGGTCCAGCAATCCAAGCCCTTGAAATTCACCGACGGCGACTCGACGTGGTTGTCGATCTCGAGCGTATAGGAACGGTAGGGCGTGCCTACCATGGCCTGTCCAACTGCCGCCGTTCGTTCCCCAATTGGCAGCGATTTCCAATTTTCAGCCTTCGCTCGAACGACCAATTGCTCGAAGCGGTCTGGCCCTTTAAACACGGTGCTCATCGGCAACGTCACAGCGGCACGCGCGTTCCCAGTCGCCACGATGGCTGAAATCAGGATTAAGAGTCGCAAACGCATCTGTGCATTGTTGGCGAGATTAGACACAGCGCAACCCATGCCAATTTACCCCGCGGAAATCGCATGCGCATGACCCGCAACATCGTAAATTTTTTTAGTGCAAGATTTGTTCAGCGAAACCGAGGCCGAAAATATCGATAAGGCGAATCGCGCCGCTCCGCTTGCCGCCCGAATGCGCCCGTGCTCCCTCGATGAATTCGTTGGGCAGGAACATATTCTCGCGCCAGGAAAGCTGTTGCGCCGCGCGATTGAAGCAGACCGGCTGCCATCGGTAATTCTTTCCGGACCGCCCGGCACTGGCAAAACCACGCTTGCACAGATCATTGCCCGGTTGACCAATGCCAAATTCCAACGCCTCAGCGGCGTCGAAAGCAATGTGGCGGAAATGCGCAAAGTCGTTGCCGCGGCAGCCGGACGAATCCGCACCTCAGGTCAAAAAACGATCGTCTTTGTCGATGAAATTCACCACTTCAACAAGACCCAGCAGGACATTTTACTACCGGACGTGGAGAGCGGAAATCTGCGGCTGATCGGCGCGACCACTTACAATCCGTATTTTTATGTCAACAGCGCACTGGTTTCGCGATCGTTGGTTTTCCGACTTGAGCCGCTGTCGGTCGAACAACTCGAGCTTTTGATCGGCCGGGCACTGACCGATTCAGATCGCGGGCTTGGCAATTACAAAGTGAGGATGGATGTGGACGCGCGCCATCATCTCGCAAAGCTCAGCGATGGCGACGCGCGCAAGTGTCTGAACGCACTCGAGCTTGGCGTGCTTACCACGCCCGCCTCAGCAGACGGCACGATCCACTTCACCCTCAAAGTTGCCGAGGAAAGCATCCAGCAAAAAGCCGTTGTCTACGACCGGGCGGGCGATGCCCATTACGATACCATCAGCGCCTTCATCAAAAGCATGCGCGCATCGGACGAAAAAGGTGCGATCTATTGGCTCGCGAAAATGCTTCACGCTGGAGAGGATTTTCGTTTTATCGCGCGACGAATTGTTATTTTCGCGAGTGAAGATATCGGCCTGGCCGATCCCGAAGCGTTGCCACTCGCCATCGCCGCCCAGCAGGCCGTCGAATTCGTCGGCATGCCGGAGGCGCGCATTCCTCTCGCGCACGCGACCGCTTACATGGCTCGTGCGAAAAAGAACCGAGAAGCCTACGAAGCGCTTGGTTCGGCGACCGAAGAGATCGAATCGGAGCAGACCGAACGCGTGCCGGAGCATCTCAAGAACAAACATTTTCCCGTGAATCCTGACGGTTAATGCCCAGCGCAAAGTACCGTCATCCCGAGCGAAAGCGAGGGACCTCGCCTAGGGTACTCGGACACCCGAGAAATATTTCGGCGGCGCTTAACATGACAGTCTCCACGGTTACTAAGAAATCGACGCCAGATACCCCCGCGTCGCTTGCCGCGAAATTGCATCCACGGCTGCGGACCTGGTTTCACGCCACCTATCCTGATTTCACGCACGCGCAATTACTCTGTGTTCCGGCCGTTCTCGAACAGGAATCAATTCTGCTTACCTCCCCGACCGGGAGCGGAAAAACGCTCGCGGGTTTTCTGGGTGTTTTCGATTCCCTTCTCCGGAAGATTGAAGCGGGCGAGCTAGCGGCCGCCGTTACCTGCATTTACGTGTCGCCTCTGCGCGCCCTCGCCTACGACATCGAGAAAAACCTGCGGGCGCCAATCGCTGGAATGGGTCTCGAGAAACAGTTGCGAATCCATCTTCGAACCGGTGATACACCGGCGAACGAGCGAATGAAGTTTCGCGAGCATCCTGCACAATTCCTCGTCACCACACCAGAAAGCCTCGCCGTCCTCCTCGCTCAAGACAACTATGCTCGGCATCTAGTGACGGCTGAATTTGTCATCGTTGACGAATTGCATTCCTTCGCCGGAAACAAGCGCGGCGCCGATCTCAGTATTTCCCTGGAACGCCTGGAAGCACTCCGCCCTAATTCTCGCCTCTGTCGGATCGGGCTGTCGGCAACTGCGGCACCGCTGGATTTACTCGCCCGATTTCTCGTCGGCCAGGGACGCGATTGCCGCATCGCTCGGGCACGGGTCGAGAAGGAACAAATCGTGGAAGTCTTTTCCCCAATCCGACGCAATCCATATCCGCCCTCGGGCTACACCGGCGTAAGGCTTTATAGCGAATTGTCCCAGCTGATTCGATCGCGTCAGTCCGTGATTGTATTCACCAATGTTCGTTCGGCAGCGGAGCAGATCGGATTACGGCTGAAGGAGCTTTTGCCGGAATTAGCCGATCAGATTGAGACACATCATGCCTCGCTCGATCGAAGCGTGCGACTCGAAGTCGAAGATCGTCTAAAAAATGGCGAACTGCGCGCGGTTGTTTGCTCCACCAGTCTCGAGCTGGGCATCGATATCGGCGCGGTTGATCTCGTCGTCATGGTGGCAACGCCGAAAGGCGTTTCGCGAGCAATCCAGCGGATTGGCCGCTCCGGTCATTCGCTCAACAAAAACAGCCACGGAATACTGGTCGCCACCAACGTCAATGATCTCGTAGAAGCGACGGCTACCGCAAAACTGGTACGAGAGCGCCTGCTTGATCCAATCAAGGTTTTGGAAAAGCCTTACGATGTCGTCGCTCAACACGTCGTCGGGATTGCGGCGCTTAAGCCGACGCCGGCGGAAACCATTTACCGGTTAATGAGACGGGCGCTGCCGTTTCACGATCTGACGCGCAATGAATTCGAACGCATTCTCCAATATCTCGAAGGCGGCGGAGATGCGCTCGCCAAGCAATACGCCGGTGTGTTCGGAAAAATCTCGATCGACGGCGACCGAGTCGTTTCGCTCGCACACCCGCGCGTCGCCCGCGAATTTCTCGTTAATATCGGGACAATTGTTTCCGAAGGGTTCGTGGACGTAATCCTGAATCGGCGTCGCCTCGGCTCGGTCGAGGAAGCGTTCATCAAAGGATTGCAGTTGGGCGACCTCTTCGTGCTCGGCGGGCGTGTCGTGCGACTGATTGAAACCGGGGTCCAGGAAGCCTATGTGGAACGCGCGGACGGACATTTGCCGACAGTCCCGCGTTGGAATGCTGCTAAAATGCCGCTCACTTCGGGGCTCGCCCGCGCCGTTCGGGAATTGCGCGCCCAACTCGCGGCCAGACTGCGGGCTGACTCGGACGATACCAGGTCGCTCGATTGGCTGGTCGAAAATTACCAGGTATCGCTCGCCAACGGGCAGGCGATCATCGAGCAATTTCGGGCGCAACTCGGAATCTCAGATATTCCGGATGGCGATCGTATGCTGATCGAGTTGTATCGCGAGGAGAACTTTTCTCATTATTTTTTTCACGCACTCATCGGCCGCAGCGCAAATGACGCGCTTTCTCGAATTATTGCCTGGCGGGTAAAAAATCGCAGCGGCGGAAATGCGCTGGTCACAATCGACGATTACGGATTTCTGCTCACGCTTCGGCCGTTCCAGGAACTGACGCTGGAAGATTGGCGCCTCTGTTTTGAGCGAGAGGGTGCGGAGGAGGACTTGCGCGCGGCGCTACGCCGATCGGAATTGGTCAAATGGCAATTCCGAGGGGTGGCCCAGACTGGCTTGATGGTCCCGCGAAATTATCCCGGACACGCGCGAAGGAAAAAGCAACTGAACTGGAGTTCGGAAGTAATCTTTCGAGTCCTCGAGCAACACGAGCCGGACCATCCGTTGCTCGAAGAAGCGTATCGACAGGCGATGCATATTTTTCTCGATGCGGATGAAGCGAACGCTTTTCTCGATCGGGTCCAGCATTATGACTGGACACTCCGGGAACTGCCGGCTGTTTCGCCTTTTTCGTTCCCAATTTACGCGAGCAAGATCAAGGAAAGCATGATGCTGGAAGACCCGGCTGCGGCGGTGGAGCGCATCTATCATGAGATGTATGCACGGGTAGAACAAATCGCAGCCGGCGACATCAAAGCATCGGCCGAATGGCCGTGATTTGAGCGCTTAATTTTCAGCGAGACTTAAACCAAGCCGGCGTTTGGGAGCGAAAAAAAAGAGGCGAGTCTTGCGACTCGCCCCTCCCCTGTCTATGAGCAGCTTCTCCTTAGCTTTTGCTCGTTGACACAACCTCGTTCAACTTGAAGATCGGCAGGAACATCGCGATCACGATGCCGCCCACGATCACTCCGAGAAAAACGATTAACATTGGCTCGATCAACGAGGTCAGAGCGTCGAGCAGGGCTTCGATTTCTTCGTCCCAGAAATCGGCCATCTTGACCAGCATGGTGTCGATTTTGCCAGTCGCTTCGCCGGCTGCGACCATGCGTAATAGCATCGGGGGGAATATTGGTTTGCGAGATAGAGAGGTGGAAAGATTGTCCCCCTTCTCCACGTCGAGGGCGACGCCTTTGATGCTGGTTTCGACAACATGATTGCCCGAGGAGCCGCCGACAATGTCGAGGACTTCAAGAATCGGTACGCCGCTGCGAATTAGCTGCGCGAAGGTGCGCGCAAAACGCGACATGCAAATTTTGTGAATGAGCGGGCCAAACACCGGCAGCTTCAATTTCCATTTGTCCCAGATCTGTTTGCCGCGCTTGGATCGAAGGAATGTCCGGACACCGAAAATTGCGCCGGCAATACCTCCCAGCAGCCAATACCACTGGCCGCGAACGAAGTCGCTCAAATTGATCAGGAATTGCGTAGGCGCCGGAAGTTTCGCGCCGAAATCCGCGAAGATCTCACCGAATACGGGAACTACGCGCACGATCAAAAACGTGGTGATGGCAAAGGCGATGATGATGACGATTACGGGATAGGTCATCGCCGATTTCACTTTCTTGCGCAGGCGTGCGCTTGCTTCGAGAAATCCAGCCAGCCGATCGAGAATCTCAGCCAGCAAGCCGCCGGTCTCGCCGGCTTTGACCATGCTGACGAAGAGCCGGTCGAAGACGCGAGGATGTTTGGCGATCGACTCGTTGAAAGTTTCACCGCCCTGCACGCGCGTGGTCACATCACTAATGACATTCCGCAGCGACCGCTGCCGCTTTGGGTCGGCCTGCTCGTAAAGAGCGGTCAAAGCCTGGACCAGAGAAATACCCGCTTCGATCATGGTCGCGAGTTGCCGCGTGGCAAGGACCAGATCGGTCTCCTTTACTGTCCACGTTTTCTTGCGGGTGCGGCCGGAGGCGGCTTTGCGCTGGAGCGAGAGCACCATCAAGCCGCGGCTCATCAAACTGGTAACAGCGTTCTCTTCGTTGAGCGCTTCCTGAACCCCGGAGACGATACGGCCGGTCGTGTCCCGCGCCTGATAGGAGAAGGTAATCATAGCAGGAATTTATGGAAATAATAGCAGCTACGATGCCATTGCTTCCCTCGTAAAACGCTCTCCACCCAATGCATCCATCCGCAGACGAGCTCTTGTTTCTTCCACCGCATTTCGCCCTCTGGCATGCCTATGATCGCGCTGCCAAAGTTGAACTGTTTTCCACCGCGGTGGCGACCGCTGATGGCCTGGTCGTTGTTGATCCCGTCAAACTTGAGAGTTCGGCCCGCAACGACTTTGAGGCGCTCGGCCCGGTCGCATCAATTGTGATTAGCAACGCAAACCATCGACGCGCTTCCGACCTTTTTCGCAACGATTACGCTGCGCCGATTTTTGCTCCTGTTGAACTGGCCGACGAAGACTTCACGGCCAGCAAATTGGCCGAAGGTGAGATCAACGGGCTCCAGATCGTGGCCATTGATGGCGCAGCGCCAGGCGAATTCGCCATTTACGACCAACGCGATGGAGGCACCTTGATCGTGGGCGACACCCTCATCAATTTCGATCCCTATGGCTTCGACTTTCTGCCGCCCAAATACTGCACAAATCACAAAGTGATGATTCGCTCACTCAAACGATTCCTCGATTTCGAATTTGAACGGCTTCTTTTTGCGCACGGATTGCCAATCACGTCGCGCGCGAAAGAGAAATTCGAGTCGTTGCTTCACGAAG
>DASXIC010000068.1:0-5072 GCA_036498205.1 Chthoniobacterales bacterium
AAGCGTAAGCGAGTTGAGCGCAGAGATCGCGGTCGAGACCGCAATGGTAAGCGCGAATTGCCGAAAAAATTGACCGGTGATGCCGCTGATAAACGCCGTCGGGATGAAGACCGAGCAAAGGACGAGCGCAATCGCAACCAATGCGCCGCCCACCTCCGTCATGGCCTTTCGTGCGGCATCTCGCGGACTCAGACCATCTTCAATGTGATGCTCGATGGCTTCTACCACGACGATGGCGTCATCGACCACGATGCCGATCGCAAGAACAAGGCCAAAGAGCGAAACGTTGTTGATCGAGAACCCGAAGGCTTTCATGGCTGCGAATGTGCCGATCAACGAAACCGGAATCGCGATGAGTGGGATGATCGCGGCGCGCCAGGTTTGGAGAAAGACCAGCACGACGAGAACGACGAGCGCGATGGCTTCGAAAAGTGTCTTTTGCACTTCCTGGATCGATTCACGGACAGAAACTGTCGGGTCGTAGACAATGGTGTAGTCGAGCCCGGCGGGGAAGCGCTGCTTTAGCTCAGCCATTTTCTTCCGAACCGCGTCGGACGTGGCGAGTGCGTTCGAGCCCGGGAGCTGGAAAATGGCAATCGCAGTCGCCGGTTTTCCGCCGAGCCCACTGTTGACCGTGTAATCGCGCGCCGCGAGTTCCACCCGCGCGATGTCGCGCACGCGCGTGACTTGTCCGTTCGCGCCAGTCTTCACTATGATGGCGCCGAACTCTTTTTCGTCCGCGAGCCGGCCTTGCGTGCTAACCGTGTATTGAAATGCGGTTGCGCCCTTCGGCACCGGCGGCGCGCCGATAATCCCGGCTGCGACCTGCACGTTCTGTTCCTGCAGCGCTTGCACGACGTCCTGTGCTGTCAGACCGCGCGCCGCGGTCTTGTTAGGATCGAGCCAAATCCGCATAGAATATTCGCGCGCGCCGAAGACATTGATGTCGCCCACACCATCGAGGCGCGCGAGTTCGTCGCGAACCTGAAGCAATGCGTAATTGCTGGTGAAAAGCTGGTCGAGTGACCCGTCCGGCGAAACGAGATGCACGACCATAGTGATGTCGGGCGACTGTTTTTTCGTCGTTACACCGATGCGCTGCACATCGGGCGGGAGAATGGGGATCGCGATGGCGACGCGATTTTGGACCAACACCTGGGCGGTATCGAGATTGGTGCCGAGCTTAAACGTGATGCTCAGCGTCATGTTGCCGTCGCTTGTGCTCTGCGAAGACATGTAGAGCATGTTCTCAACGCCATTGACCTGCTGCTCGATCGGCGTCGCCACCGTTTCCGATACGACCTGGGCGTTGGCGCCGGGATACGTAGCCGTGACCTGGATCGTTGGTGGCGCAATGTCGGGATATTGCGCAATTGGAAGCGTCGAAAGGGCGATAACGCCGACGAGCGTGATGACAATGCTGATGACGCCGGCAAAGATTGGCCGATCGATAAAGAAGTGCGGAAAATTCATAGCGTTTGCGCCTCCGCCCAGTTCGCCGTCATTTTGCGTTTGGGGATGGAGTGGCGCTCGGCTTTGCCTCCGGTCCGACCGATGCTTCCTCCGGCACCGGTGTAACTTTCATTCCCGGTTGCAGCAGCTGCAGGCGGGTAGAGACAACTTTCTCCCCATCTTTGAGGCCGTTCTTTACGATTCGTTTGCCTTCGAAAGTGCTCGCCGTCTCAAGGGTGCGGCGTTCGATTGTGTTATCGGGTTTCACCACGAAGGCGTATTTCACCCCCTGCTGTGAATTGATCACGTTGTCGGCAATGAGTGCCGCCCGATACGGCGTGGCTCCGGCAACGCGGCTGCGAACAAAGAAACCCGGCGTGATAAGGTTAGGGTTCCAGTTTTTTAGAACGACGCGCGCGCGGACTGTTCCGGTGCTGGGATCAAGACGATTGTCAACAAAATCGACGTACCCCTCATGAGGGAAGTCGGTCTCGTTACCAAGCTCGACCCAGGCTGGGATCTTGGCCGTACGTGCGCTCACTCGTTTCCCCGTCTCGCTGAGCTTTACGTATTTTAGAACCGCGTTCTCGTCCGCATCGACCTTTGCATAAATCGGATCGACCGAGACCACCGTGGTAAGCACATTCTCCGGCCCTGCGCCCGGCTGGACGAGGTTGCCGAGCGTGATGCGGGCGTCGCTGACACGGCCATCGATCGGTGATTTAACTTGCGTGAACTCGAGATTTAGCGCCGCGGCATTTTTCGCAGCCACGGCCGAGGCCGTCGCCGCAGAAGCACCCTGATAAGTGGCAGCCTTCTGGTCGAACTCGCTCGCGGAGATGGTATTTTTGGCGCGCAACTCTTTCGCCCGATCCAATTCAATTTGCGCAAGTTTCTCCTGCGCCTGCATACGCTGGACCTCGGCCGCGGCGCGATCGAAATCCGCCTGATAAGGACGCGGGTCGATTACGTAAAGCAGATCATCTTTCTTGATGATTGCGCCAGCTTGAAACCGGATCTCAGTAATATAACCGGACACGCGTGGCCGAATCTCAACCGACTCGACGGCTTCGAGGCGTCCGGTGAACTCATCCCATTCGTTTACCTCTTTCTCAACGACAGTGATGACATTCACCGGTAGCGGCCCTTGCTGGGGCGCGGCCTTCTTGTTGCATCCTGCCGCCGCCAGACAGATCGATAAAATTCCGATGCTAAGACGAATGTTTTTCATCGAACGTGATAATCAACTAAACGCGTTGAACTTAACAAGCTTCATCAGTTCTGCCGCGAGCTGGTCAGATTCTTTTTCAGAATCCGTTCAACTTCTCGGATTGCTTGCCGATTATATTGCGCGCCGTGATCCGAATTCACGATTAATTCTGACTGCGCGCCGGCGAGATGCGAGCTCCAATACGGAACGATACCATCAGAGCTATTCGGCGTGTCGCCTCGTCCGCGATCTCCCATGATTGAGTGATAGGGAATGCCGGGCGTGATCGGTAATTTGTCGACCGCTTGCACAAATCGATCGTTAGGCTCGAGCGTATCCACACTGTTAGGCATGCGTTTTAGCGTTCGCGTAGCCGGATCGGCGAGCACCAGTGACTTGGTTGAAGTGTAGATCGACATGAATTGGTGCGGCGTTCGGACAAGAGCAGCGCCGATGCGACCAATCCAACCCGAGGCGAATTTGCTGCCGCGATGCGGTGTCGAGATGAAAATCGCTCTTTCGACATCCGATCGATGATTAAAGATAAGCGTTTCTTCTATTTTGTTTGCGCGTCTCGTTCGCCATCGGAGTCTTGGCTGGAGGCGTCCCGAAGTAGTCGCGCCAGATTTTCTCGCCGGCGTCAGTCAACATTAATCGGCAAATCATTCCGCCCATGCTGTGACCAATGAGAACGATTCGTTTGTGATTTGGAAACGCGCGTTTGATTCCGTCGAGATCGCGGCGAAACAGCATAGCCGAGTAGGGGTAAGGATAACCGCTCGGATAACTGAAGAACCAAAACTGATAACGCGCGCGTATCACGGCGTCGTTCCGCAGCGAGTCGATCATCGGTGTCCAACTCGCGCCTGTTTCTTGCAAGCCGTGAACAAAAATCACCGGCATTCGAACTGGATCGTACTGCTGCAACTGACACAACCGAACCGTGTCCGCGTATTTTTGCGGATTCAGCACGCGGGAAAGTCCGAGGCGTTCCGGACGTTCGCGCGCGATCAACATTGCGATTGGTGCGCTAAGATCGACAGCTAACGGGAAAGTGCGCTTGCCCAACGCAATCCTGTCCGATTTCATTGGGTCGACAAATTGGAGTTCCGCTCTTTGGCCGGAGAATCGGATTACCGCTGTGGCTGGTGCGTAAACTCGAGACAATTTGTCCTGTTGCCGGAACTGCGGATTTTCCGAACGGGCGATTGCTACCAACGGCGCTCCGATCCCGTTAATGGACGGGCGTGTTTCAAAAAATTTCCCGCCAATTCTCAGACTATCGATCGGAAGCAGATCGTACGTGCTAGGATCATGCTCCGCATCTACGGGCGTTGGAGCCATGAGAATGTAGTTTGTTTGATCCACAATTAGCGAAACCGGGCGTCGCCACGGTTCAAGGTTTGCGCGCTCAAGGTTTTCAACGACCCGCGCCACCGAGAAGTTATAGATACTTTGCGCCGCTGGATCGTTAGGCCGCCGTTCCAGGATACTCAGTGATAGCTTGGCAGCTGTGAGGTCGTTTCCTAACGCAAGTGATGGCTGCTTTTCTTGCTCTGCTGCGGACAACAATTCCTTTGCCTGTTGTTCATCGCTCGCGGTTGCAATCGGAAGTCGCGCTCGGGTTTGCTTTACCACCGCTAGGTGCGCGCATCCACTGTTGGCACAAACCACCACGATCCCAAAAATAATTTTGATTTGCCGGAATCTTTTGACGCTCGTGACGCTCACAGACCTTCCGTTTTCGACACCTTCCCCGTGATATGACGACCGAGGCAGCAGGCTTATCGCCAAGGGATGGCTCATGATGGCGTTCAACATGCCTGCTCTCGCGACGAAGCTTGAGCCCTCAACCGAGGAGCTTCTCCGGTGTTATTGGAAGGTCGCGAATGCGCTTGCCGGTCGCGTGAAAAACCGCGTTCGCAACGGCGGCGGCAACACCGGTTGCGCCCAGTTCGCCGATGCCTTTGCCACCGATCGGGCCTGCCTTTTCGTCAATTTCGTCGACGAAGTGCACTGTCATGTCTGCGGGAATGTCGGCATTCACCGGGATAGCGACACCGGCAAGGTTCTTGGAAATGAACCGGCCGAGCGATGTTTCAAAAGCGCTTTGTTCCATCGCCGCCATGCCCCAACCCCAGACGATCCCGCCAATCATCTGCGAGCTGGCTGTGCGCGGATTGACAATGCGACCAACGCTATAGCTGCCAACCACCCGGCGCAGACGCAACAATCCGAGGTCAGGATCGACCGCGACCTCGACGAAGACCGCGCCGAAAGTGCGTATCGAATAGTCTGATCCCAGCTTCGTCGGATCAAACGCGCCAATTCCCACGATCTCAGATTCGCCGGCTCGGTCCATGATGTCGGCGATGGAAGGTCCTTCTCCCGTACCACCGCCTCTGATATG
>DASXIC010000069.1:0-11425 GCA_036498205.1 Chthoniobacterales bacterium
CAAACCCGAAGATTTCGCGGCACTACGCGACGTGGACGAACCGAATATTTCGCCGGACGGAAACGCTCTCGTTTATGTGGTTAAGACCGCCGACATGGAGAAGGACAAACTGGTCGGTAATCTTTGGTTGGCGAAGTGGGACGGTTCGGAAAATCGCGCGCTTACGACCTGGCAGCAGTCGACGAGGCGGTGGCGTGCGGCCTGGCCGATCCCGACCGGTTAGGCGTCGGTGGCTGGAGCTATGGCGGTATTTCCACAAATTATCTCATCGCCACTACTACGCGTTTCAAAGCCGCTACCAGCGGCGCATCAGCCTCCAACATTCTCGCCGGCTATGGCACCGATCAATACGTTCGCGATTACGAATTCGAGCTGGGTGTCCCGTGGAAGAACGCGGAGACATACATGCGGATTTCGTATCCTTTCCTGCACGCGGATCGAATCAAGACACCAACTCTTTTTCTTTGTGGCGAGAGCGATTTTAATGTGCCGCTGCTTAACAGCGAACAAATGTACGAAGCGTTGCGCAGTCTTGGTGTGCCGACCGAGCTGGTGATTTATCCCGGTCAATTCCATGGTTTGAAAAAACCGAGCTATATCATCGACCGCTACAAGCGCTACCTCGCTTGGTACGGAAAGTGGATAGTCAGCGGCGGACAGGCTCCGCGATAAAGTCAGTTCGCCAGGTGCATCCTAGCCGTTGCAAGCGCGAAGCAAGAGTAACAGCACAATCGTCCCGATGATTGAAACAACGATCGATCCGAGACAACCGAGCCGGTTGGAGAAGAAAGCGAACACACAGGCTAATCGCGCCTGCTCTGCGCGGCAGGGGTTAGAAATGCGGAAACACTGAAATTGGTTTGGGATTATGCCGCGTTCCCACCCGAGGCAGGTCTCATCGCGAAATCACCAGGGAAATGCGGCAAAAAACTTCGTCGGCACCGCGGCGCCCTGGTTCAGATTCCCGTTGCTTGTTTGACCACAGGAAACAATCGCGTGCAACAGGGCCAAGCGCGGATTACAAAAATCTCGCCTTTGGCGCGGTAAAAGCTTCGTAATGAGGCGTGCGCCCTGTAGGAGCAGTCGCGGTCGTAATGACGACGTCGGCGGTGGTCCTGACCATCGTCTCCGGCGCAAACGCACAAACGCCGCTGAAAAACCTGCGCCGGCTCGTGGCTGACCGCGCGGAAAAAACGCCAACCGGCGTGACGCTGCAGCCATTCAGCATGGACGATCCGGTAGCTCCGTCAGCACCGGCGCTTCGCAGTTCCAGTCGGGTCCTAAAGGCGGTGGCAGCCGAGCCGATGCGGCTCGCCTATTACGCACCGCGAGCTCAATCAGTCGAGCTTCCGAAACCGGCGGTGGACTACGACAATGACGAGCAAAGAATTGATACGGTAATCGAAACCAGTCATAGCGGTCCTATCGTGGCCGGTAATTGCGCGGTTTTGCGCAACGGAATCGCCTACGCGCCATCGCGCGCGCCGGCCAATGTGAAGAATGCGATCTGGGCGGTGAATTCGTTGCGCCGCAAACCCTATGTTTGGGGTGGCGGCCATCGCTCCTTCTCTGATTACGGATACGATTGTTCCGGCTCGGTCTCCTACGCTTTGCACTACGCCGGTTTGCTCGACGCACCAATTCCATCGAGCGATTTCATGCGCTATGGGGAACGTGGGCGTGGCCGCTGGATCACGGTTTATGCGCGGCATGGACACACCTTCGCCGTGATCGCCGGTCTGCGGCTGGACACTACCGATCTGCGCAGCGGCGGCGATGTTGGTCCTCGTTGGTATGCAGATGGGCGCGATGCCCGCGGGTTCGAAACGCGTCACCCGATGGGGATGTAATGAGAGATTGCCCCAGACGACATGACAAACGCCCTCGAGGCGCGTACTTTCCGAGCGGAGATGAGCAATTATCCGCCCAAGCTGAATAACATCATTAACCTGTTCGAAAACCTGCCGGAAGATGAGCGGCGCGAGACGCTGGTTTCCTACGCGGACGCGGCCAGGAAGCAGGAGCCGAGGACAGGTGAGCAGTTCGATCTGCAGGATATCCGCAAAGACGAGGAATGTGCCGACACGGTTGGCGTTTATCTGCATGTGGATGAAAAAGGCAAGGCCCACATTCGGATGTCACTTGGGCCTGAAGTCCAGACGCTTACCCGCGCCATGACGGCGATTCTTTGCAAAGGACTCGAAGGCGCAACGCCGCAGGAGATTCTTGATGTGCCGAGCGATTTCGTGACGCGGATCGTGGGAGCGGAACTGGTCCGGGTGCGGAGCCAGACCACGTATTATGTGCTGACGCGGATCAAAGGGATTTGCAAAGTTTACCTGGATCGCCAGCGAATGGCGGAAGTGGCGTAAACGGAGCTCAGGCTTCCAGCTGAAATGGAGGACAGCCTGCTAGGTTGGCCAAGACGGCCGACTTTCGATTCGCGTTTACGCGTCTCTTCCGGCGTGACCTTCTGTAGATTTGATTTATCGTCCCCGCGCGCAAATGCCGCGGAATAACGACCTCAAAAAAATTTTGCTCATTGGGTCCGGCCCAATCGTGATCGGGCAAGGCTGCGAATTTGATTATTCCGGCGTGCAAGCATGCAAAGCCCTGCGGGAGGAGGGTTACGAAATCGTGCTGGTGAACTCGAATCCGGCGACGATTATGACCGACCCGGAATTTGCCGATCGCACGTACATCGAGCCGATCACGGCGGAGGTGATCGAGGCGATCATCGAGCGCGAGAAGCCGGATGCCCTTTTACCGACGATGGGCGGTCAGACGGCACTAAATGCCGCAATGGAATTATATCGCAACGGTGCCCTGGCGCGGCATGGAGTGAAATTGATTGGTGCGAATGCGCAGGCGATCGCCAAAGGAGAAGACCGGCAGCTCTTTAAGGAGGCGATGCTCCGGATTGGCTTGGATGTGCCGCGGTCCGGCGTGGCCCACTCCTGGGCCGATGCGGACAAAATTGCAGACGATATCGGAACCTTCCCGCTTATTATTCGCCCGGCCTTCACCCTTGGAGGAAGCGGTGGCGGCATCGCCTACAATCGGGAAGAGCTGGAGGAGATTGCTGAGCGCGGACTCGCCATGTCGCCGGTGAGCGAAGTATTGATCGAGGAATCGCTCGTTGGCTGGAAGGAGTTCGAGATGGAAGTAATGCGCGACCGCGCCGACAATTGCGTGGTTGTTTGTTCGATCGAAAACTTCGATCCGATGGGTGTCCACACGGGTGATTCGATCACCGTCGCGCCCGTACAAACTCTGACGGACAGGGAATATCAGATGATGCGCGACGCGGCTTTTGCCGTGATTCGCGAGATTGGTGTTGAGACCGGCGGCTCAAACATTCAATTCGCGGTCAATCCTGAAAACGGGCGCATGGTTGTGATCGAAATGAATCCGCGAGTGTCGCGATCGAGCGCCCTGGCGTCGAAGGCGACCGGATTCCCGATTGCCAAGATCGCGGCCAAGCTCGCCGTTAGTTACACACTTGATGAAATCAGGAACGACATCACGCGGGAAACGCCGGCCTCGTTCGAGCCGACCATCGACTATTGCGTGGTTAAGGTGCCGCGCTTCACCTTCGAGAAGTTCCCACAAGCGGACGCGACGCTGACGACGCAAATGAAAAGCGTCGGGGAAGCGATGGCGATTGGACGCACCTTTAAGGAAGCGTTGCAAAAGGCGCTGCGCTCACTCGAGATCAGGCGATTCGGGTTGATTGGCGATGGCAACGACAAGCATGCCGATGGCGAGACTCTGCGGCTGAAACTCGCGGTACCGAATGCGGAACGGATTTTTTACATCGCGCAAGCATTCCAACACGGCATGTCGGTCGACGAAATTTACGAGCTGACAAAAATCGATCGCTGGTTCTTGCGGAATGTGCAGGAGATCGTGAATGAGTGGCACCGCCTGGGTAGCGCACGCGTCCCGCGCGCCGTGTCGGACGTCTCGTCCGAGACCGCCAAAACCACATCCACTGGACCGCGATATTCCCGTCGCCGACTTCCACATTTCGAACGGCCGTGGGCGAAATATCTCATTACCTTCGGCACAAAAAATCGCAAAGAACTCTCCCCGCGAGCGCGGCAAATCACGCTCGACTCGATCACGCATTTCGCTGGTCAGCGTTACGAATTATATGCGGCGTGCGTCATGCCAGATCATGTCCACATGCTTCTCGAACCGACGATCAAACAGGGCGATGCCGATGGTAAACCCATCTTCTGGCCACTTTCCTCACTACTTCACTCCATCAAATCGTTCAGCGCCCATGAAATAAATGAGCAAGAAAAACGATCTGGCGAAGTTTGGGAAAAGGAATGGCATGATCGCGTTGTTCGCTCAGAAGCGGATTTGCAGGAAAAATTCGAATACGTGACGAGGAACCCGTGGGATTCCAAAATAATTAGCGCGGACGAAAATTATGAGTGGATCTGGTACCCAAACGGTCCGGAACCTTCTCGGCGGGACGCCGAGAGCAACACTCGGGACGAGTGCGCTACCCAAAAGAAACCTCTCGACGGGGTGCCAGACCTGCGTCGTGCCAAAAAATTCGGCTTTTCCGATCGTCAGCTGGCGGTGGCGGAGAACACGACGGAAGACTCAATCCGCGCGAAACGAATCGCCGAGGAAGTCATACCAACTTACCGCCTGGTCGATACGTGCGCGGCGGAATTCGAAGCCTATACACCCTACTATTACTCAACCTACGGGAGCGAAAACGAGCGACGCGATAGCGGCAAACGCAAGATTATGATTCTGGGCGGAGGTCCGAATCGGATCGGCCAGGGAATCGAGTTCGACTACTGCTGCGTTCACGCCGCCTTCGCCCTGCGCGAGCTTGGATTCGAAACGATCATGGTGAATTCGAATCCGGAGACAGTTTCGACCGACTATGACACGAGCGACAAACTCTATTTCGAACCGCTCACGCTCGAGGACGTCCTCAATATTTACGACCAGGAGAAGCCGGAAGGAGTGGTCGTGCAGTTCGGCGGACAGACACCGCTCAATCTTGCCAACGGATTAAAGGCGGCCGGTGTTCCAATTCTGGGGACGCAGCCGGGAAGCATCGAGACGGCGGAAGACCGGAAACTGTTCGCTGCCATGCTCGACAAGCTTGGTTTGCGGCAGACACCGAGCGGTTCCGCACTGACGGTGGAAGAAGCAGCCGCAATTGCGGAACGTGTTGGTTATCCAGTTCTGGTTAGACCATCGTTCGTCCTCGGGGGCCGCGGAATGGAGCTGGTTTACAATGAGGAGGATTTGCGAAGATACGTCGCGGCTGCGATCGAGGCCGATCACGGCGCCGGGGCGCTGGATGCGGATCAGCCGATTTCGGCAAGAGGCAAGATGCCTGTGCCACGCCCGATCCTAATCGATCGGTTTCTCGAAGATGCCATGGAAGTGGATGTCGATTGCATCAGCGACGGCGAAACCACGGTGATTGGCGCAATCATGGAACACATCGAGCAAGCTGGCATTCACAGCGGCGACAGCGCCTGTGTCATCCCGACCTTCTCGCTTTCAAGAAAGGTGCTCGGCGAAATTTCGGCCGCAACAAAAGCGATGGCGCGCGAATTGAACGTCCGCGGGCTGATGAACGTCCAGTTCGCGGTTAAGGGAAAAGAGGTCTACGTGCTCGAGGTCAATCCACGGGCTTCACGGACAGTCCCGTTTGTCAGCAAAGCGATTGGCGTTCCTCTGGCCAAGCTCGCCGCAAAGGTGATGGTGGGGAAATCGTTGCGCGAGCTCGGTTTCACAAAGGAAGTGGTGCCAAAGCATTTCTCAGTCAAGGAGGCCGTGTTTCCATTTCTGCGTTACCAGGGCATGGACATCGCGCTCGGCCCGGAAATGAAATCAACCGGCGAAGTGATGGGCATCGACGCCGACCTTGGCCTTGCCTACGCCAAATCTCAGATGGCTGCGCCGCCGGCATTGCCAAAGTCAGGGAATGTGTTTGTCAGCGTCCAGGATTCCGATAAGGCCTCGGTCGTTTCGGTAGTACGCGAATTCGTCACCCTCGGTTTCGGAATCATCGCTACCAGCGGCACCGCGGCCACGCTGGAGAAAGCGCGCGTCCCGGTAACGCGTGTCTTCAAGATTCGTGAAGGCCGGCCGAACGTACTCGACCGGGTCAAGAACGGCGATATCAGTTTCATCATCAATACACCGAGCGGGAAAATTCCGCGCGAGGACGAAGTCACGATCCGGAACGCTGCCATCGCTCAAAAGATCCCGATCATGACAACGCTGCGCGCGGCGCAGGCGAGCGTTTATGGCATTCGCTCCTTGCAAAAGAACAAGGTGCGGGTGCGCACATTACAGGAATATCACACCACAACTTCGTGACACGGGGTGGTCTTCGTGCCAGAGATCGTGATGAAATTGATCCTGCTCGGTTTGGTGAGTGCGGCTGTTGTCACTATTAGTTTTGGCGCGGAAGAAAAGAAGCCGATGAACGCAACGAACGAAGTTGCGGTGATCAAAACCAGCGAGGGCGAAATGGTGGTGCAGTTCTGGAGCGACGCGGCGCCGGAAACGATTGCCAATTTCAAGAAGCTTGCCCGCGCCGGATTCTACAATGGGACAACTTTTCACCGCATCGTTAAGGGTTTCATGATCCAGGGAGGCGATCCAAACACGAAAGATCCGGCCAAAGAGAACAGCTACGGAGAAGGCACTGCAGGTTACCGGATCAAGGCGGAGTTCAACGATCATCTGCACGATCGCGGCGTCCTTTCAATGGCGCGTGAGGATGCGCCGGACACAGCCAGCTGTCAGTTTTTTATCTGTCTTGCCCCTGTCCACCGGCTCGATCACAAGTACACGACGTTCGGCAAATTGATTAGAGGCGAAAGTGTGCTCGATAAGATCGGTGACGCGCCGGTCACGGTCGCGCATGGCGAAAAAAGCAAACCGATGCAACGCATCACGATCGAAAGCATCAAAATCGTCCCGGCTGACTCTGTAAAATAGGTGGAGCGCGCGGCGCATAATTTATCATGCCGAAAGAAGGAACAACTCGAGTCGCCCTTGTGCAGATGCGTTGCGGCACTGAGCCGGAAGCAAACCTGGCCAGCGCGGTCGAATGGATCGGTCGAGCGGCGGACGATGGCGCTCAGATCGTTTGCCTGCCGGAGTTGTTTCGGTCGCAATATTTCTGCCAGGCCGAGAATCACGATAATTTCCGCTTTGCCGAAGAAATTCCAGGTCCCTCAACGCACACGCTGAGCGGCTTTGCGCGGGAAAAATCGATCGTAATTATCGCGTCGCTTTTTGAAAAACGGGCCGCGGGTGTTTATCACAACACCGCAGTGATCATCGACGCGACGGGCGAAATTCTCGGCAAATATCGCAAAATGCACATTCCGGACGATCCGGGTTACTACGAGAAATTCTATTTCACGCCAGGCGACCTTGGATTTCAGAGTTGGAATACGAAGAACGGTCACATCGGCGTCTGTGTTTGCTGGGACCAATGGTATCCGGAAGCCGCACGTTTGACGGCGCTACGCGGCGCCGAAATTCTGTTTTATCCTACCGCAATCGGATGGCACCCGCGCGAGAAGCGAAAATATGGAGAAGCGCAGTTTTCCGCCTGGCAAACAATGATGCGCAGCCACGCGATCGCCAACGGCTGCTTCGTGGCCGCTGCCAATCGGATCGGACACGAAGCGCCTGCCGGCGGTGACGGAATCGAATTTTGGGGCCAAAGTTTTATCGTGGCGCCGAGCGGCGAAATTCTCGCGCAAGGCTCCGTTGAGAAGGAGGAGATCGTTTCCGCGGAAGTGAAGTGGAAACGTGTGGATGAGCATCGCACGCATTGGCCATTTTTGCGTGACCGGCGCATCGATGCCTACGCAGGAATTCAGGAACGGCTGATCGATTGATGCGTGCTATCCAAGGCGCGCCGACGGCGAGGGATGTCGCCCATGCTCCTCTGGTAGGGGCGATTCACCGAATCGCCCGCGGACGGTTGCGGTGAACCGTCCCTACCAAAATAACCGTCGACTTGTTTTCGAATCCTGAGACCCCTCGCCGTCTGCGCCGCTCGGGATGACCTGAATGTTTACTTAGCCGGAAGCGTGGGTGTAACCTTAACGCATGAACAAAACAGCTCTTCTTAGCATATTTTCCCTCGCCCTAGGATGGTCAGCGGCTTGGGCTCAGGATCCAACAAAAGCAATTGCCGTCCTCCATCCATTAGGCAGCAGTAATGTCAGCGGCACGGTTACTTTCACCGCATCAGGTAACGAAGTGAAAGTGGTAGCGGATGTCACAGGATTAACGCCGGGCAAGCACGGGTTCCACGTTCATGAATTCGGCGATTGCTCGTCACCTGACGGCAATTCAGCCGGCGGTCATTTCAATCCCACCCACAAACAACACGGCGCGCCAGATGCGGCGGACCGGCATGACGGCGATCTTGGCAATATTGTGGCGGATTCTTCGGGAAAGGCGCACCTGGAGTGGACAGACAAGGTGATGAAACTTTCCGGTCCTGAGTCGATCGTCGGGCGCTCGATGATTGTTCACGAAAAAGAAGACGACCTGAAAACACAGCCGACTGGGAATTCAGGCGGTCGACTCGCCTGCGGTGTCATCGGCGTGGCCAAGCCGTAGAGATGATCGAACTGCTGACGCTCAGCGAAATTCGCCGGCGCGCGCAGGATGGTTTTGTCACGGCCCGCGTCCACGCGCAGGTGGAGAGCGCGTCCGCAAAGATGACGCGTGAAGGGAAACCGTATTGCGAGATCAACCTGGCAGATTCCGGCGACCGAATGACACTGCGCGTCTGGAGCGATCACCCGGATTATCGGATCTGCGGTGCGTTGCAAGGGGGCGACTTCGTTGAGCTTGGCGGCGAATTTGCGCAACATCAGCAGTTCGGCCTGGAAGCGCGCAAGTGGAATGTGCGCGGACTGACCAGGGAGGAGACAAGCGAGCTCCTTTCGGGCCCGGCGGAATTGCGTGAGAAGCAAGCACTGGATTACGCATTTATCAGTCAGACAATTGCCACGATCGCCGACCCGCGCTTGCGCGAATTGTGCCAGTTGTTCCTGGAGGATTTTGGCGAACGCTTCCGGCGCACGGCCGCGGCGCGGAATTACCACCACGCGCGCCGAGGAGGGCTTGTTGAACATACCGCGCAAATGATTCGCGTTGCTCTCTCGTTATGCCCGCTTTATCCACAGCTGAACGCCGACCTCGTCATCGCCGGCATTCTCTTTCACGATTCCGGCAAACTCTGGGAAAATCACCTGCCGGAGGATGGCTTCGCCATGGCGTTTGATGAGCGCGGCGAGTTGATGGGTCATATTTCAATCGGGCTGGAACTGGTCAATTCGCTCTGGCGAAAACTGCAGACGCCGGAAAAGATGCGGGCGTGGGAGAATCTCGTTCCGCCATCGGATGATTGTCGATTGCACCTGTTGCATTTGATTGCCGCCCATCATGGCGAGGCACAGTTCGGTTCGCCAGTCAGTCCGAAAACGCCGGAAGCGATGACCTTGCACTACATCGACAATCTGGATGCGCGGCTGGAAATGTTCGCGACCGGTTATCTTACCGCGAAACTGATCGCCGACCGGATTTTCGATCGGGTTCGCCCTCTGCCGGGAAATCTGGTCCGGCCACTCGAGAGGTTCTCGGCGCCGGCTCAAAATGAAGATCGCACGATACAGGCGCCGAATTAGGCGAATCCACCGCCCGCTTTTTCTCGCGGTGTCATCCCGAAAGGCAGCGAGGATCTCGCAGTCAAATTGCCGTGCGCGAATTGCAGATGCGATATGCAATGACCTTAGGCGAGGTCCCTCGACGTCTGCGCGTCTCGGGATGACGGCGCGCCTAATGATTGGTCGCGATTCGTCGCCTTGCTTCGCCGAGATAGCTCTCGTCGATCTCGAAACCGATAAATTTCGCGATGCTGCAGCGCTTTGCCGCGACTGCCGAATTTCCGATCCCCATGAACGGATCGAGCATCACCAAGCCGTCGCGTATGCCGTGTAGCCTTATACAATTTTGGACGAGCTCGACCGGAAAGGTGGCCGGATGGGGTCGCTCCTTTTCGCGCCGCTAAATTGTTTGATACGGAATAAACCAGGTATTCCCTCGACAGCGCAGATCGTGTCCGCGCGCATGAGCCCAGCGCGCAACGTTTGTTTTGTCCTGATAAGGAACTCCAAGCGCGAGCCGATCAACAGGGGTTTTTCCCTCGAGCGTTAAATGAAAAATGTATTCGTGGCAGTCGTTGAGGAAACGGCGCGAACTGATTGGCTTGAAATGCCCGCGCGAAATAATTTCGCCATTCTTTTCCTCGATCGCGATGGATTTGATCCAGTGAATCGTGTTCTGCAGGATAAATAAGCGTCGCAGCTCCAGCACCAGCTCGTGTGGAAACATCGGATTCGAGGGCGCCGCTCCGACATTCAGGAAGAACGAACCTTCGCGCCTAAGCAAACGTGCGATCTCGGCCGCCCATGATCTGCACCATTTCAGATACTCGGTTCGGTCCTGACGGTCGGAGAATTTCGAGTAGCGCACTCCAAGGTTATAAGGCGGTGAAGTCACGACCAGATCGATCGAATGATCCGGCAACCGTGCCATGCCAACGACACAATCCTCGCTCTGTAGATCGAATTGCGTCATCCGCAGGCGCGTGGACGCGCGGGGGCCTTGCCCAAGGTCGTCGGACAATCGGGAGGTCCCTCGTCTTGAAAACGTTTGGGGCTGGGGAAGACAATGCAGCGCATTCAAAAAAAGTAACTAAATATCGGCCGGGTACAACTGCGTTCGCAGCAGGCGCGATTGCGAATATGTTTGTAAGCGATGTCGGATAAGCCATTGAAATTGAAGATCGCCGACCGCGAATTTAGCTCGCGGCTGCTCGTCGGAACTGGAAAATTCTCTTCTAACGAAGCGATGCGCGACGCGCTCGTCGCCAGTGGAACAGAAATCGTAACAGTCGCTCTGCGGCGGGCGGATCTATCCGGCAAAGGTGATCCGTTCGCGAACATTCTCGATTTCATCGACCCAAAACGCTTTCTGCTTTTGCCAAACACGAGTGGCGCGCGCGACGCGAAGGATGCGGTGCGACTCGCCCGCCTCGCGGCCGCTGCCGGGCTGCCGACATGGGTAAAGCTCGAGATCCACCCGGACCCGCGCTACCTCCTGCCGGATCCGGTGGAAACCCTGGCGGCTGCTGAGATCCTGGTGAAGGAGGGATTTACCGTCTTGCCCTATATAAACGCCGATCCAGTGCTGGCGAAGCGATTGCAAGATGTCGGGACGGCGACTGTAATGCCGCTCGGTTCGCCGATCGGCAGCAATCGTGGAATCGAAACGCGTGCACAGATCGAAATTATTATCGAACAGGCGACGGTACCGGTGGTTGTTGACGCCGGGC
>DASXIC010000070.1:0-18402 GCA_036498205.1 Chthoniobacterales bacterium
GCAAAATCGAGGCGCGATGCAAAGCACTTATTCTCGATTTGACGGATGTGTACCACATCGATTCCGCCGCTTTGGTCACATTTATCGATTATTATCGGGAGGCTGCACAGCACGGAGGAGTCTTGTGTTTGTGTGGAGTCAATGAAGGACTCAGGCCTGTTTTCGATACTTTGAAGCAAGGGGCGTTATTACCGATTTTCGCGACTGTTGCTGATGCGGTCGCGGCATTGGAGCGCCGGGAAATTCAACCTTACGGCACTCTTTCCGTGATGACCGACGAGAGCAGTGCAATCGCTCTGAGAGAGCTGGCGCGAGGATAATAAGAGAGATCCCATTGTTAGAATTACGCGGACGCCCTGACTCTTTAGATTTTCTGAGTCTGTTCCTTTAAGTTGTAATTGTACCGAATTCCGCGCGGCGATGTCAGACATGTCGGCGCGATTGAACGCCACTCTGAATGTTTTAGCCAGGCATTGGCTGCCTCGCTAGGATTCGAACCTAGACAAAGAGATCCAGAATCTCTGGTGCTACCATTACACCACGAGGCACTCAGGCGGCCGGGAAAATAGGCGCGAAAGGCTCTCTTTCAAGCACCCTGTCGTGCCTCCGCTGTTCCGTTTCCGGTCAGCCGAGAATAAGTTCGCCGCCTTCCTGGGCTGCTTCCACGGTGATTGATTTGCCAATCTGCGCGATTTGCATCCGCGCTTTTTCAACCATCCGGTCAACCATGCCATCGTCATGATTCGGGTCATGGTGAAACAGGACTAGACGTTTCACGTCGGCCTCGGCTGCGAGTGAGACAACGCTACTAATCGAGCCGTGGCCCCAACCGAGATGGGTCTGATATTCCTCGTCTGTATATTGAGAATCCAAAATCAAGACTTCCGTGTTGCGCAGGAATTCGACCAGATCAGATCGTTCTTCCTTCGGCGATTTGAACTGGCGGAGTCCGCTGTTTTCGACCCCGCGATTACGCATTTGCACATCCAGTTGCTCGAACGGTTCGTTATCGGGCAAAAAAGCGACAGACCCTGCGGTGGTGTAAACGCGATAGCCGGCGCAAACGCCGGGGTGATTCAAGAACTTTGAGCAAACACGGACTTTTCCGATCTGGAATTCCATTTCCTTGAGTTCCTCGATTGCGATCTTTCCCGGCAGTTCGGAAAGGCTGACTGGGAAAAATGGTGTCTCCATTTGGCCGGCGAGAATTTCTCCCAGCCGGGTGCGGGTGCCGTCGTAGCCAAAGACGCGAATCTGGTTTTTCGGGCTGTAAGCGGGCAAAAAAAATGGCAGGCCCTGGATATGATCCCAGTGTGTGTGCGTGATTAACAGGGCAAGATTAATGGGTTGCGATCCGAATTCGCGCTGAAGTGATTGTCCGAGCAGCCGAATACCCGATCCGGCATCGAGGACAATAATCTCGTCATCGGCACGAATTTCCACACAGCTGGTATTTCCGCCGTAGCGAACAGTGGTTGGTCCGGGCGTCGGGATTGATCCGCGGACACCCCAGAACTTCACTCGTGTGGTGGATGCGAGCGAATCGCTCATTTCAGATTCGCGCGAGTTTGCCACGCAAAACTATGAGAACCAAGTCTTTTCGGCAAATGAAGCGTAAACATTATGAGTTTATCAGATAACAATAAATTACATGCTGGGGGGCTGCGAGCATGACAAAAAGGAGCGCCTTGCTACAGATTGCGCCAGCCTTCCCCGGCGCATTGAACTCCACAGGCTTGGATTGTCGGTCCCCTCGATTGTCGTTGAGCCGAAGAACGATGCTGGTTCGAAGAGAAGTTTGGCTTTAAGTCGACCCCTTAAAGCAGGCTAGAGCCGAACGGACCGGGCGCACCTTTTTTCCAACGCAAATCCGGATTGAGGTTGATCTCATCAGGCCGTACATCAAAACCGACCGCGCGCAGCAAGTAGGAAACCCCCTCGCGGCTTTCCATTGTTTCCTTGAGGCTGCGGGCAAAGAGCTCGATGTATTCTTTGTAGGAATCGAGCGCGAGTTTGCCTTCTGCAAAATGCTCTGCCAGTGCCTCATCGTGATAATCGATGAGGTCGATAAGTGCCCGCCTGAGGTCCATTCGGACTTTGGGATCAATGACGACCTTGAAGGGAGTGGCACTTGGATCCGGCTTTGCTAACGCCTTTTGCAGAGCGGGCGTGTGCGTCGTGGAGACGATTTGAAAATCGCGCGCCTCGTTTGCCATACGTTCTAACGTAGCCGTTCGCGCCGCGATTAAAAGAAAATCGGAATGATTAAGATGGCGACAATGTTCACCACCTTGATCATCGGATTGATAGCTGGTCCAGCAGTGTCCTTGTAAGGGTCGCCCACTGTGTCGCCGGTGACGGAAGCGGCGTGCGCGGAAGAGCCTTTACCACCGAAATGTCCTTCTTCGATAAATTTCTTGGCATTATCCCACGCCCCGCCGCTGGAAGTCATTGCGATCGCCACGAACAATCCGGTAACGATCGTGCCGACAAGCACTCCGCCGAGAACGACGGGGCCCAGCGGCTTAATAACCGCTACCAGGATGACACAAAGGACCGGCAACAAGGCCGGGATGATCATCTCGCGCAAAGCCGCCTTGGTTACGATATCAACCGTTTTGCCGTAATCGGGTGTATCTTCGCCCCGCAGGATTCCCGGCTTGGCTTGCAGTTGACGACGTACCTCGCGCACGACCGCCCCTGCAGCTTTTCCCACAGCGTCCATGCTAAAAGCTGTGAAAATGAACGGCAGCAATCCACCAATGAACAACCCAATGATAACTTTGGGCTCAGTCAGAGAAAATTGAAAATCGTAATGGTGACCATTGCGCGCAAAATGCGACTTCAGCTCCTCAACATAGGAGCCAAACAACACCAGCGCCGCCAAACCGGCCGACGCAATAGCGTAACCCTTCGTCACTGCCTTCATTGTGTTGCCGACCGCATCAAGCTCGTCGGTTACACGGCGAACTTCGGTTGGCAGATTGCTCATCACGGCAATGCCCCCAGCGTTGTCGGTGATCGGCCCAAACGCGTCCAGTGAGATGATAATACCGGCCATTGACAACATCGACATCACCGCGATCGCAATCCCGTAAAGACCGGCGAAGTGAAAACTGAGAAGAATCGCAATCCCGATAAAGCCGACCGGCAAAGCCGTCGCATGTTGGCCAATGGCCAGTCCGGCAATGATATTCGTGGCATGGCCGGTCTCGGAAGCCCGGGCAATCTTTTGCACCGGACGATAACGAGTCGAGGTGTAGTAATTCGTAATGACAACCACGATGCCCGTCATGAGCAGTCCGATCAGGGAGGCGAAATAAAGATCGGTCGGTGAACGCAGTTGACCGGCGATTGCGACACCATTCGGAAACAGTTGGTGTGTAGCCGGCCAAAATAAGATGCCGGAGACGAGCGCGCTCATCCCCACGGCGCCCATCAAAACGCCGGCGGGTTTGCCGCCAGCCAGATTTACAAAAGCAATACCACAGATCGCGCCAAGGACGGAAATACCGCCCAGAATAAACGGGTAAACAATCGCAGCCGGCGCATTCGCTACCGTCAGCGCCCCGACCAAAATCGCGCCGATCAGGCTTACGGCATATGTTTCGAAAACATCCGCCGCCATTCCCGCGCAGTCGCCAACGTTATCGCCAACGTTGTCCGCTATCGTGGCCGGGTTGCGCGGATCATCCTCCTCCAATCCGCTCTCAATCTTTCCGACAAGATCCGCCCCGACGTCGGCCGCTTTAGTGTAAATGCCGCCGCCGAGTCGGGCGAAAACGCTGATCAAACTCGCCCCCAGTGCCAGGCCTACCAGGCTGTGCACCGCCATGTCATGTCCCACTGTTTTGCCAGCGACATTGTAGAAAATCCCGACCGCCAACAAGGCCAGCCCAACGACGAGCAAACCCGTAACCGCGCCACCATTAAATGCCACTCTCAATGCTGCTGTCCGATCATGAGTGGCTGCCTGCGTAGTCCGCGTATTGGCAAGTACCGCGATTCGCATCCCAATGTAACCGGCCGCGAGGGAACAAAAAGCCCCAATCAAAAAGCCGGCGCCGGTGGCATGGTCTTTAAAGAAAAAGAGAAGCAGAAAGATCACCGCAGCTATGGCGCTGATTGTCACAACCTGGCGGTGGAGATAAGCTTTCGCACCTTCCTGAACCGCGTTTGAGATTTGCCGCATCCGTTCATTCCCGGCCGGGGCGCGCAAAATGATTGCGATCAGAAAAAAGGCGAAAATAAGGCCCGCTCCTGCGCAGAGCAGCGATAACTTCACTCCGGAGTGAAGGATGTCGAGAGCGAGAATAACAGTCATGACCCGGTGAAAGCGCCGGAGTTTAAACAGAATTGAGACAGTGGCAACCGGGATTGTCGGGGGTCGATCCCGAATCGCGGCAGAGCAAGCGTGAGCGACTTATGAAACGAATCAGCGGGAGCCCGGGTCGGGACGCCCATCCAAGAATTTCAGAACAAGGTTTGTGCCTTCCTGCCTAGTGCCAACATCGAGGTTGCGCGGTTTGGGATCGGCTTGGCTGCCTCAGAGCTCGAAAAATGTGCGCAGCCGTCTCAGGAAAGTTGCACTGTATTCCCGTTGCCGTGCGGTGTCCCCCTGTGATGAGCTTGCATCTTTGATGATGCCCTCCGTCTCGACTTTCCGTTTCGCCAGTATTTCACTCAGTTGGTTGAGGCAATCTGGAGAGTGCCGAATTATCTCCCCCATCACCGATTTGCTGATTTCGAGGACATAACAATCACCGTCCGCGCGCACAGTGGCAGTCCGCCGTTCGCCGGTAAGTAAGGACATCTCGCCGAAGCAATCGCCCGAATGAAGCGAGCCCACGCGAATAGCGGAGCCGTTCTTCGAGACAGAGACATTGGCCGTCCCCCGCAGGAGAACGAACATCGAATCGCCGATTGCCCCTTCTTCGATCAATCGTTCACCGCGGCCAAAATGGCTTAGGCGGGAGTGGGTAAGCAGACCTTCGATCTGCTCGTCAGACAGGCATTGGAACAATTGTTCGCCGCGCAAAATAGCGCGGGCTTCGTCTTGTCCCTCCTGTACCGGTCGTTGCCTGCGTCGCTCGAGATGCAGTGTCCGGATTGGAAATGGGATGGGGATCTTCTCCCGCTTGAGCTCATACCAGATGTTGGTCCGTATGGCATCGCTCGCTTCATTAAAGAGAGCGTGATTGTTGAGGTAATATTTTATCTCGTAGGTAACGGCGAATTCGCCGAAATCGACAACGAAAATCTTCGGCCGCGGGTCTTTGACCACATTTTCAGCGCTATTGGCCGCACGAAAGAGCGCATCCTTTACGCGATTGGGCGGCACGCTGTAATCAATACCGACATGCATTCGCATTGCATGCAGACCAGTCGGGTAATGTAGATTAATGATGGTTTGCTTGATGATTTCGTTATTTGGAACTTCGACGTAAATGTTGTCGTTGGTGCGCAATCGGGTCGCGCGCCAGTTAATCTCCATCACCTCTCCGTAATTGTTGCCGACATGCAGCCAGTCGCCGACGCGGTAGGGCCGGCTGATTTGCAGCGAAATTCCAGCAACTAGCCCGCCGAGAATGTTTTGGCCGGCAAATCCGAGAATTACCGCGGCGATACCCGAGCCGGCGAGCAACCCTTTCAATTCACGTTCGGCGTGATAACCGAAACTAAGAACGATCAGCAATGCGATCAGGAAAATGAAGAGCGCGGCCATCTCGCGCAGCAATTTGGGAATTGGCGTTTGCTTGCGCTGCTCGAAATAAGCGTCCCACAAATAGCGGTCGAGCAGGGCAACGACGATCGCCGTACTGAGCAATACCAACGCAGCGCCGACGTGATTGCCGAGGTCGGCGCGGACTCCGTAGGTCCGCATCCCGGCATAGAAGCCGAGGACGAGGCAGAAAACTTGAAAAGCCAGACCGAGCGGGACACGGGCGCGACGCTTGAGAAATCGGCCGATGGTCAGCGCGACAAAATACGTAGCGAAAAAGGCAAGAACGGTAGCAATAGCGCGCTGCGTTTCGATGAAGCCATGGATCATCGCGGGATGATCTTATTAAAAATCGCGCTGGGTAACAAGCGCCCCGCGCGAGCCCAGCCAGATTCAACGCGGCGCAAAAAAGAGCCACGCCCAGCCGGCCAGGAAAGCAAGTCCACCGAGTGGCGTCACCGCGCCAAGCCAGGTAACGCCAGAAAGGGACAGGACATAAAGGCTGCCGCTAAAAAGCAAGATTCCCGCGAGGAAGAGATAACATGGGCCACGATTAGCTGGGAAGGAGGCCAGGACCAGCAAAGCGACGCCATGGAGAAACTGGTAGAGCACTGCTGTACTCCAAACATCGCGTGAATGATGCGCTTCTAATACCTGCTTTAGAGCATGCGCGCCGAAGGCGCCAAGAACTACGGCCAGGAAGCATAGGGCGGCCCCGATCCGAAACCATGTCAGTGACATCGGTCGAATGTAGTGGCCGGGCAACGCATTTCGCCAGCGATTTAGCGCACCTGCAAAGGCATCACTGGCAGAATTCCGCTGTCCTCAGCGGGTAGCAGAATTGCCGCTGCTCCGGCGCCATTCGATCTGCTATACCGAGTGTGTCATCCCCGAGCGAATGCGGGAGATCCCTCGCGGTCTGCGCGGCTTGGGATGACGGTATTTGAGCAAGGGGCAGTGGGAGGTGGGCGCCCGCGCGTTTTCGCGCTGTTGGTTAATCGTGGCTATGACCGACGACGACGGGACCAGCAGAAGCTCCCCCTCCGCGACGTCTGATAGCACCCGCGCCAGCTATCTCCCGTTCAACATGGGCGGGATTGCCGATGTACTCGACTTTGCCTGCGCCCGTAATCGAAACTTTCAATGAATCGCTCACTGCGATCGTCGCTCTCCCTGCGCCGGTAAGGGAAACTTGGGCGTTTTTCGTTTGCAATGCCTCGGCGGAGAGACGGCTTGCGCCGGTCATAGTGGCAATCAGCTCGTCGACCGTTCCGTCAACAGTCACTTTGGACGCGCCACTGGTTTCGAGGTAAAACCCCGAACCTTTTACCTGATGTGCGACGAGTTGGGATGCGCCCCTCAGCTCCGCTGCTTCAAAGGTGAGACTTGTGATTGTCACCTTGAGTGAGTGCGAGAGATGAATCGAACGGCTGGTGCGCAATCGCAGAACATTGTTTTCCGTTTTTACCTCGATGTATTGCTGCAAATTCTCGTCCGCTGTGACTGTGGCAGATGGCGCCCCGCTGCTCCATTCGATGTAAAACGCTCCACCGGCATCAATATTCGAAAAGGGACCGACCGATCGCTGCTCCGTCACGACGTGCCCATTTCCACGTATTCCTCCGATCTCGACATCACAGGCTGCAAGAACAACGCAGATAATAGCGAGCGCGGCGAAACGAAGGTTTCTCATGATAGTTTACTAATTCGACGTGATTTGGCAGTTGTTCGGATTCAAAATTCGCTCCTGGGATTTAAGTGGTTCCCACAAATAGCGTTAGACGTTGCCGGTGAGCCTTCCCTCTATTCGATCGCCAGCTTGACGGTTTCGGCCAAGACATTCCCTAAGTAGAATTCAACTCGATATTTTCCTGTGGCCCAACCGTCCTCGGGCCGTTCCAAGGTAAATGTGCCTGTCGCTTCTGGCGAGGTAACCACGGCGGTGGCTTCGTCGACTTTATATTCAGCCGGAACAATATTTCCGGCATCTTCTGCGATCCAAACCGCGCGAACCTTGCTCTTAGTCAAAGCGCCGTGAACATGCCATCGCGCAACGATCTGAAGAGCGTCGGGTGGGATTGTAGTTAATGGATCGCCTTCACTGCTGGTTGAAACGGATCCTTCCAGCTCCTTTAACCTTGGGCTTGGTGAAGGTGAAATTTCGGGATTTACCGTCGGTAACGCGACCAATTCAAGAGTATTTCGTAACAACAGTTCACCCGTCGGGGACCGTTGCGTAACCGATTCCTTCACCCATCCGACTCGCTTGACGAACCAGCGATCCGCCACCGTTGAGATTGTTCCGGCCTCTTCGCCGTGAATCCGCCAGGCGAGAAATTCTCCGGCCGGCGTTTTAATGCTCTCTTCTCCCACAATCCTCGCCGTTAAACTTACCCCGACGCAGGCGATTTCGGCGCGGGTGTTCCATGTTACTCCTGCGTCCAGGTTCTCAGGAAGAACAGTTGCCAGGGGATCGAAGGTTGCGACGTTCCCATCGGCGGTCCGACGCGAAATAGCCAGGACTGCGTTGCCATCAGATTTGAGCAATTCCGAGCTTGTTACCTCATTAACGATAGTTTCTAAGGTGAGCGTTTTTTGATCCGCATCGCCGTTCGGGGAGGCAATCCTGCGAATCAGAACGGTCGAGTTCCCATCCGGTTCGGTGCTAAGGCGATAACGCCAAAGGGTGCCATCGGCAGCTGGAAACGGCCATTCTGCCCGCGCGGTCCAACAGGTCGAAATCAATAAAAGCGCCCAAATCCGTAGCATCGTAAAGGCTAAGGTTGGTTGATCAGTGGTCAATACGCCTAATCAATTTGACGGCGGGCTCCCGATTTTTCACGCTTACCAGATATGCGGCTTTTGCTCTTACTTCTCCTCGCCGTCATCAATTCCGCCTCCGGCGAAATGATGCTTCCTTGGACCGTGGCCGTTCCGTGGAAATATTCGATGTTGGCAGAACTGCCCCCAATCGGCGACTCACCCGCACCCTCTGCCACCCCGGCGGAAAACAAGATGGTGAGCGCGGTTTTGGCGCGGGAATCGGCTGGCGACGCTCAGGCATCGTTTCCGCCCGAGACCCCGAAACTATTTTTGCGCTGGCAAGGCGAGGCGCTTGCGCCCGGAGATAAAATCCGCTGTGTCTGGATTGCGGAAGATGTGGGCGACGCCGCTCCCGCCAATTATCAAATCAATGAAACCTCGACCAAAGCCGATGACGTTCGCGCTTTTGGGACTTTCACCTTGTCGCGACCGAATGACGGTTGGCCGCCCGGCAAATATCGCGTCGAAATTTACGTCGGCGAGAAACTGGCTGAGACACTAAGATTCACGATCGAGAACGCCGGGGGGTAGGTTGCTTTTTAGAAACGTGTCCAGTCATTTCAGCTGCGCGGGTCCGGCTATCAATTCGCGTGAGTTCCCGGACTTGCCGAGCTGTAAGCAACGAGGTATGCGGAATTTCGCACAGATGTTCTGCGATAAACCAGACATTCGTCTGCGACGTCATCCAGTTGAGACGGTCGAATCTCGATAAATCCACCGGAGGCGAGTAGCGGCGCAGAGTACGTTCGCCGCGCAAATTAAAATAGATATTGAAATAACTCATAGCGAGCTCGCGCAGAGTGCGATAAACGGGCGCCCTATAGCGGCAGCCGGCGAAGTTCGATTTCGCGAGGGCCCCCCAACAGCCACGCACTTTGAAAATCGCCAGCACATGGTCGGTATCGTTTTCCGCTTCGAGGTCCCAGAGAAGGGGTGGAAAACCCAGCACCCGCAGCGCCGCGGCCGCGAAGATCGCGCCTTCGAGGCAATGTGCTGTGCGCTCTTGCAGCACTTTGCGCGGCGACCATGCGGTGTCGGCCAGATGATAGGGCAAATCGTCAAGAAAACGCTGGATGCCGGTCGGTCGTTTCAAAGCGCGCAATGTGCGCAGTTCGCCGGGGGTAAAAGTGATCGTCTCGGGCTGACGCGAACGCATGGTTACTCTTTGCGCAAAGCGGCCATTGTTTCTTGATGTTGCGATTCGAAAAGAACGGCACGCATTTCGGCGGATTCAACTCGCCGGGAGAAATTTTTGCACGCGGAAAACGTGCTATTAATCAGCTGCAGTCGGGCGCGCCAGCGCTTCGCGTGGGTGACCTGAGTCTTCGAAGAAGATCACCCGATTTGTTTTTTCGAATCCTATTGAGCGGCTGGCTCCGCGGCCGGGGCAACTGGTCCGTCCTGCTGGTTAGGAGCTTTCGGTTGCGCTAAACGCAAACGTTGGAGCCGACGTTGAAATCTTAATGAGGTCGGAGACGGCGCGCCTGCTACGGCGGGATTTCCCGATTGAATGGAATCTTGCGTCGACGCAGGAGTTGGGGTTGGCGAGGCTGCTGTAGCCAGGCCGGATATTGTAGCCGACGTCGGAGTTGGTGTTGGGCGCGAGCCATGTGATTTTCCGCCCCCGTAAGCATTGCCTTGTCGATTCGATACCTTCGGTGTCGTCGTCGGGGTCGGTGTAGGCGTTCCAATTACAATCGGAGTTGCAGAGGGACTGGGAGTTGGCGTGGGCGTTGGGGAAGCAGTCGCGGCAGGTGTCGGCGTTGGAGTCGGAATCGGCGTAGCTGTCGGCGAGGGAGTTGGAGTTGGAGTCGGCGTCGGTGTTGGTGTTGGTGTCGGTGTCGGTGTTGGAGTTGGAGTTGGAGTTGGAGTTGGAGTTGGTGTCGTGCTCGTAACTTCGTTAGACGGGCCACTCTCAACGGTGCCTTTGTACGCCACTACAACGTAATAATATGTACTTCCTGTCGGCGCGTCGGACACAGTGGCTGAGGTCGACATTCCAACGTCCAAATGCTGAGTGTAATTTCCGGTCGTCGCCCCATAATACACGCGATAGCCATCTATATTCGGACTGGAGGGGCTTGCGCCCCAGGCCAGGGTCAATCCTTGTGGCGCCGTGACCGCACGAACACTACGATTTTTCTTGCGCGCGTTTTTCACAGGTTTCCCTCCGCCGGGAGCCCGGATAGTGAGAGCGGATTGGGCCGAGCGTGCGCTAACAGCTTCATCCGACGCGAAACTCGAATTGATAGCTGCCAGAGTGATGCCAGTAATGGCGAGAAGAGCCCATCGATAGCCCATATGATGGTGGTTATAAATAATACCGGAAATTCAAGCAGGGACTGTGCCTTCAATTCCTCTGAATTCATCTTCTCGCCCCCCGAGAAATTTCCCTCTTTGCCCGCAAAAAGTCTGCTTCCATAGGGGAAAAAGTTGCCCGATTTCCTCGCACCAAGAATGCTCCGGAAATCCGGAGCCTACGGGGCTCGAACCCGCAACCTCCGCCGTGACAGGGCGGCGCTCTAACCAATTGAGCTAAGGCTCCTCTCACTGGAGAAAAGCGCCAGACGATAGGTTCGGAGATAAGACGCTTCAACCGTTTTCGGCGCGAATAAACTCTTCCTCGTTGCGTCATTCAGTGGTGGCAATTTTCCTGCTCCGTCTGCGAGGATGGGCGGCTAATTGTCGAACGATTGTGTGAAGGCTATAGTCTAATGGCGGTGATGGAACGATGAGCGACGAGCGGGACTTAGGGAAAGAACGAAATGATCTCGATTTGCTCGATCGCGTCGACCTTTTGATTGCCTCGCTGCCACCGGGGGATCCTACCCGTCGCGAGCTGCTCGACCTGCGGATGGAGATTGCCTTGCGAGAAGAAACTTTCGTCGAAGCGCGCCAGACAATTGAGAAGCTGGAGGAAGTCATAAAAAAGGTGACTTCACCGGCAAATCGGATCGGGACTTTCCTCGGCAGCGTGAGCAAGGAAACCGCCCATATCGTGGTGGGCGGCGCGGATTACTATTGTAATGTCGATCCGCGCATTCCGATGGCGAAGCTAAAGAAGGGAACGCGCGTTCTGGTAAATGAGGCATTCGTCATAGTAGGCGATCTCGGTTTCGAGGTAGCCGGACCGGTGACGAAGATTACCGAGGTCATCGGAAGTGACCGGTTGCGGGTGGGCAACGAGCACGGCACGCAATCTATTGTTCTACAACGCTCCTCAGATTTGGCGAGAACGACTCTGAAACAGGGCGACGAAGTGCGAGTCGATTCCAATTACCGAATGGCGCTGGAGATGATGTCCACCCCCGGCTCACACGAGCATTATCTCGATCACGTTCCGCAGTTGCCATGGGAAAAGGTGGGCGGTCAGGAGGAAGCGATTCAGGCAATCAAGGATGCAATTGAATTACCTTTGCTGCATCCCGAGTTGTTTGAAAAATTTCAGCATGCCACACCGAAGGGATTTCTCCTTTACGGTCCGCCCGGCTGTGGCAAGACGCTTATCGGGAAAGCGACCGCATACAATCTGACGCGACAGTTACGGGAGAGATCGGGCGGCGATATGCGTGAATATTTCATGCACGTGAAAGGACCGGAAATTTTGAACATGTGGGTTGGAGAATCGGAGCGCATTGTGCGCGAGATTTTCGCGACAGCCCGGGAGAAACGTGAAGAAGGTTTTATGCCGTTCCTTTTCATCGACGAAGCGGAGAGCATTCTTGGCACGCGGCGGGCCTCGCGCTATTCGAGTATTCTCTCCACCCTTGTTCCGATGTTTTGCGCGGAAATGGATGGTATCGACTCGCTCAATGATGTCGTCATTATTCTCGCTTCCAATCGAGCCGACCTGATCGATCCGGCGATTCTCCGCCCTGGTCGGATCGATCGTAAAATCAAAGTGAATCGTCCCAACAAGGAAGGAGCGCGCGAAATCTACCGTATCTATCTGACGAACGATTTGCCTTACGACGGAGCATTAGCAAAAGAAAGTGAGAATATTGGCGCCGCCATCGACAAGCTCATCGAGCGTTTCGTTGACTGGCAATTTGCCCGGAGGGACGAAAACAAATTTCTCGAAGTCACATTGCGCAGCGGACGCAAGGAAGTGCTCTATCGCGCGGACCTCCTGAGCGGCGCAATCATCGCGTCGGTGGTAGAACGCGCCAAAGGCATGGCGATCAAGCGAGCGATCGCGAATCAACACGACGAGGGGATCGCCGAGCAGGATTTGCAGGCTTCATTCAATGGGGAGTACATGGAAAACGATATTTTCCCACCGAGCGACATTACTGAGGATTGGCTTAAGCTGGTGGACTACGATTCCGATAACGTGGTGAAGATCGCTCCGGTACGTCCGGTTGGTGCCAACCGTCCTCCGGTGGTCGGCGGGGTGATTTAACTTTTTCGGCCTGGCTGTATCGCTAGCATCGCCCGCTGTGAAATTCATCGTCCCGATTTTTGTTTTGTCGTTCGTCCTCGGATCGATCGTCAGTCGCGCGCAAACCCCGGTCGAGCGAAAGCTGGATGTTTCGAACAAGGCGCTCATTACGCGGCAAACTCCGACGATGGTTAAAGAAAAAAGCGGAGATCCCGCAACGATGCGCAAAATTGCCGACGAATATTACGCCTGGCGGAATGTGAATTTTCCGGTGCGCAGCAGCGATGTTGGGCTGCATACCTGGGACAATCAGTTGACGGATTATTCACCTGCCAAGATTGCCGAGCGTGCCGCGCATGTGCGCCAGCTCCTCGAACAGGTGCGGAGTATGAAGACCGACAGTTGGTCGAAGGATGACCGGATCGATTGGATTTTGTTCCGTTCACAACTGGAGGGCGTCGAGTTCGAGGGTCGGATATTGAAGTTCGAAGCGAACAATCCGCTCGTTTACGTCGACGAATGCAGCAGTGGAATCTTTTCGCTTCTGAAGAAAGAATACGACATCCCGCGGAATCGCGCTCTCTCCGCCACCGCCCGGATGAAAGCGATGCCCGCCATGCTGGCACAGGCGGAAAAGAATCTCCAGAAACCGGTAAAATTGTACGCGCAGCTTGCGATTCAATCGGCGCGTTCAATCGATCCACTTTTTAAGGAGAGCATGAATCCGCTGGTCAGCGACCTGACCGAGGCGGAGCGAAACGATTTTACAAGCTCACGCGACGCTGCCCTGACGGCTATTCACGGATTCGCGGACCGGCTCGAGGGACGCCTGCCACAGATGGTCGACTTTGCGCCAATGGGGCAGGCAAACTACGATTATTATCTCAAACACGTTCTGCTTTTGCCCCTTGATGCGGTACAGGTGGAAATGCTGGGGCGCGCAGAATTGGCACGTTATCGTGCACTGGAAGCGCTTTTGCCCGATCCCACAATGGCCGATCCTAATCCGGCGCGGAGCAAGAACATTCCTCCGGATCAGGAGTCGTTTTTAAAAGCATACGAAAGCCGGAAGCAGGAAATGATCGATTTTCTAAAATCGCATCAGCTCATCACCCTGCCGGATTATCTCGGCCCGTTTCAAATCAGGCAATTGCCCGAGGCGTTTAAGCCGACCAGTCCGGGCGGATTCATGAACCCGCCTGGTGTCTATGACAAGGATCCGGCCGGTTTTTATTTTATTCCGACATACAGTCCGCAGTCGAAGAACTTTTACATCCGCGCGGCCATTGAAGATCCACGACCAATTCTGGGGCATGAAGGCATTCCAGGGCATTTTCTGCAGCTCTCAATCGCGAATCATCTAACCGACGAAATTCGTCGCCAAAATCAGAACGGTATCTTCGTCGAAGGCTGGGCCCTCTACGGCGAGGAAATGCTAATGCGCGCCGGACTCTACCCGGAAGGCTCAGCGGCGCAGGGACAGATCTTGCGACTCTCACGTTACCGCGCCGCGCGCATCGGGGTGGATGTGAATCTTCACACCGGTCGGTGGACCTTCGAGCAGGCGGTCAATTATTTCATGGAAGCCGGTGGGCTCGATCGGGAAGCGGCCGAAGGCGAGGCTGCGGGTGCGGCAACGAGCCCGACCCAGAAAATTTGGTATATTACCGGCAAGTGGCAGATCATGAATTTGCTGGGCAAGTATCATGACAAGCAAGGTGTGAATTTTCGGCTCGGCCAGTTCCACGATGATCTGATCAGAAACGGCAGTCTGCCGCTTTCTATCGTCGAATGGATTTTGCTCGACGATCCATCCTCAATTCAAACGGTCCTCAAGTAGCACTCCGGGTAGAATTTCTCTCCCGGTCGCAACTTGGCTGGCCGGATATATTTTAGGCAGGGAATGAAACGCATCTTTGGGTTGGAAACGGAATACGGGATTACGGTGCGAGGAGTCGAAGCGGTGGACGTGGTTGCAGAATCGATTGCGCTGGTCCGCAGCTACACCGAGCACGGCGCCCATATGAAGTGGGACTACGACCATGAAGATCCGCATCGTGATGCGCGCGGCTTTCGCGCGAGAACGCTGCGCCAGGACACGGACGAATCGGCCTATTATGAAGTGGATAAGAATCGGGCACTCAGTTTTGTCGAAATTAAGAGCGATCTGGTTCTTTCGAACGGGGCGCGCTTTTACAATGATCACGCTCATCCAGAGTATTCGACCCCGGAATGCATTACTTTGCAGGAGATGGTCGCGCAGGATAAAGCGGGTGAGCGAATCCTGGCCGAATCCGCTCGGCGGCGGAATAGCCATTTGCCGGAAGGGCACGAGGTACTGCTCTACAAGAACAACACCGATTTCATCGGTCACAGCTACGGATGTCACGATAACTATTTGATGCGGCGGGACGTGCCCTGGGACCGCATTGTGGCGGGCGCCCTGCCATTTCTAATCACGCGCCAGATTTTTGCTGGCGCCGGCAAAATGGGTGTGGAAGCAGAGAGCTCGATGAGCCAGCCGGGAATTTTTCAAATCTCACAGCGCTCGGATTTTTTCACCGTGCTGGTCAGCATCGACACAATGAATCGCCGGCCACTCGTCAATACTCGCGACGAGCCGCACGCTGATGCGAGTAAGTATCGGCGGTTCCACGTCATCGTGGGGGATTCGAACATGAGCGAGTGGGCTACGGCGATGAAGATCGGAACGACCGCAGTGGTGCTGGACTTGATCGAACGCGGCGAAGCGCCACAGCTCGAAATTGCCCAGCCGATTGATGCGACAAAGGCGATCAGTCGCGATCAAAACTATGATTGGATAATCGAGCTGCGGGACGGTCGCAAAATCTCAGCGATCGACGTGCAGAGGCTTTATCTTCACGCCGCGGCCAAAACTGGCGGGGAAGATGCAGAGCGTGCCTGGATCGTGCGCGAATGGGAAAAGGTGCTTAACGACCTCGAACGCGACATCGCGCTTTGCCGCGATCGCATCGACTGGGTCGCGAAAAAGCACTTGCTAACCGCCTTACAGGAAGAGGAGAAAATCGCTTGGAGCGATCCATGGCTGCAGGCGATCGATTTGGAGTACCATAATCTCGATCTCGAGGCCGGATTGTATTACGAACTGGTACGGCAGGGCTCGATGCAACGCGTCGTCAGCGAAGCGGACATCCGGAATGCCATTTTTTCCCCGCCGGATACAACGCGGGCTTTTTTCCGCGGTCGCTCGGTCGCACGATTCAACGACCAGATCGAATCCATTCAATGGGATGAAGTTGTTTTCGCCAACAGCAGTAAATCGGAGCGGATCGCCCTACCCGAGCCGATTCTCGACGATCGCCTCGGCAAATTAAACGCGGCAGTGCGCGGAAGTGCTGATTTCAAGGAGTTTGCCACCGCTCTCAAGCAGTTTTAGCGCTTTTTGAAATCAGTCCCGGAAGTCAGGCGGACGGCATCCAGCAGCGAGCCGAATTCCGTTTAATGCGTAGGGATCATTGCTAAGGGAGGCGAAGTGACCTTCGCAAAACGGTCAGCGGGTTCAAAGGGACACACTATGATGCGAAATCGTTTCTATTTTCACCGATCGTCGACTGCATTCGCCGCGGCCTTGCTGGGTTTGTTTGTTGTTGCCGCTGGCATGGCGCCGGCGCAGACACCGACCTTCACTCAAATCGTTGTCTTCGGAGACAGTCTCTCCGACGACGGAAACATCGCACATCGCGCGCGCGATACGGTTGGTTTCAGTTACCCCAGTAGCAATCCCCCGTTTAACTACAGCGATTACCGTTTTACTGACGATACCAATACCAATCCGGCAGCGATTTTGTATACCGGCGTCTGGCATGAACAGCTGGCGAAGTCATTTTTGCATTTGCACGTGGCTACTAACAGCCTTGATGGCGGCCTCAATGCCACAGATTACGCTTTCGGAGGTGCAACGACTAAGGATGGGACGCAAGAGCGAACCATTGTTAACAATCCGTTTCCGTTTGGTGGTGGCAACTTCACCATCACGATCGATAACATGGGTAAGCAGGTGGCCGACTACCTCGCCAGCCACACCGCTGATCCGAATGCACTGTACATCCTCTGGGGTGGAGGGAACGATCTCTTCGACGATCAGAGTGCGGCCAACGTCACCAATACTGCGAATCGCGTTGGGGTCTTGATTCAGCGCCTGGCCAGTGCTGGCGCGAGAAATTTCCTGGTGCCGAATGTACCGCCCTTAGGCGCAGTGCCGAACTCGTTTGGCGATCCAAATCGAGTTGCCTCACTCGACGCCGACTCTGCCAGTTATCGCGATCAACTTAACTCGGTTATCGCTTCAACGGTGAGCGCTCTTTCCACGGGTGGAACTACAATTCAAGTTTACACATTTGATGTTTGGTTGGACCTCATTCGTGTCCTGGCCGAGCCCTCTAAATACGGCTTCGTCAATGTGATCGATCCGGCACAAGGCAACTCGTCGGTGAATCCCGACCAGTACCTCTTCTGGGACGACATCCATCCGACAACAGCCGGCCATCATCAACTCGCGAGCGAAGCGAATCGGCTTCTTAGTGGCGGGATCCCCCCGCTCGGCAAGGCAGCGAACATCTCGACCCGAGGAACAGCGGGCACGGGGGAAGATGTTTTGATCGGCGGCTTTATCGTTATCGGAACTGAGGGAAAGAAGGTCCTGGTCCGTGGGATCGGTCCGTCCTTGAGCAATTTTGGAATATCCGGGGCGCTGGCCGATCCGACAGTGACCATATTCGACAGCAATCACAACGTCGTCGCGACTAACGACAATTGGAAATCAAGCCAGCAGGCGGCAATCCAGGCAACAGGTCTGGCGCCGCAGAACGACCTCGAGTCCGCCATTCTTATTACGCTGCCGCCAGGTTCTTATACTGCGATTGTCAGCGGTAATAACGGTGGCACCGGTCTCGCCCTGGCAGAAGTGTATGATTTGGAGCCAGGCTCGAATTCGACGCTTTATAACGTCAGTACGCGTGGGTTTGTCGGCACTGGAGACGCGGTTCTGATCGGTGGCGTTATTATTGGCCAGGGCGAACCGCCTGTCCTTGTCCTCCGTGCGATTGGACCGAGTCTCGCATCCGCCGGTGTTTCCAATCCGTTGCAAGATCCGGTCATACAGCTCTTCGACGCGCAGGGAATGCTGATAACCCAAAACGACAACTGGCACGACTCCACTCCCACCGCGATCAAGGCCACTCTGCTGGCTCCGACCGACGATCGCGAAGCGGTCATTGTAGCGTCACTGGCGCCGGGTAATTACACCGCGGTAGTGAGCGGTAAGAACGGGACAACCGGAGTCGCGCTGGTGGAAGCCTTCCGGCTGCAATAACGACGCAGAGTTAGTCTCCAAGGGGAGCGGAAATCCGATTCCACGGTGACAATCGTCCCTGATTTAAGACCACGTAATCAGCCGCATTTCATGATCTTGTTGCAAATGGGGATGATTAGGAAC
>DASXIC010000071.1:0-17991 GCA_036498205.1 Chthoniobacterales bacterium
CTTGAGGATCTACATCGACCCTGCATATCACACCGCCTCTGATTACCGAGATGTGCGGCGCTTTTCAGCCGGAGTCCATGCGACCAACTTTACTTCCGAGCCATCACCGGGGCTTTATCGCAAGCTTCGGAGGATGGCCCAGACCATTATCCGCAAGCATCGCTGGCCCGCCTCGCCGATGTCTGATTTGTCCCGATTGCTAGTTAAGAATGGCACCGACGTGCTATTCGCCGGACCCGAATTTAAGGAGGGCTCTAATGTCCCGCAAATCTGCTGGATTCCCGATTTTCAGCACGTTTACCGGCCGGATTTTTTTTCGGCCGCGGAAAGGGCGAGGCGGGATGAGCTTTTCGAGCGCATCATGGCGGGTGCCGCTGGCGTCATTGTGAGTAATCAATGCAGCTACGCGGACGCCGTTCGGATCTACCCAGACAGCCGGCGCAAGTTGGCCATTTTGCCCTTTACCATGTATTTGGGACGCCAGTGGCGAAAAGGAGATCCAGAGCGGGTGATCCTGAAATACGATTTACCGAAAAAGTTTCTGCTTCTGCCCGGTCAATTTTGGAAGCACAAGAATCACGCCACCGCTTTCCGAGCTATCCAGCTGCTGCCCGAGCGTGGTCTCGATGACGTCGTTCTAATTTGCACCGGCTTTCCACATGATCCGCGGTTTCCAGGCTACGCCGCTGAACTTCACGAATTTGTCGTCACGCACCGGCTTGAAAAGGCGATACGTATCCTTGGTCTGCTACCGCGGCACGAGCAGGTGCAGCTCATGCGCGCGGCGGCGGCGATCGTTCAGCCGTCGTTTTTCGAGGGATGGAGCGCAGTTCTCGAAGAATGCCGATCGCTTGGGAAGCAGATCTTTGCATCCGACATTCCGATGCATCGTGAGCAGCAGACATCGAGCGTACACCTATTTGATCCAATGTCGGCGGCGGCGCTCGTTGATGTATTATCTCGGACTTGGTCACAATTGAAGCCAGGTCCGCAGCCAGACTTGGAAGCTGCCGCTGAGGCAGAGTATCACAGTCGCATCCAAGAATTCGCCCGGCAATTCGTCACCCTTTGTCGGGGGGTGGTAGGCGCGAGTCGTTAACGAAGCGACGCCCGCTTCCTCTGGAGACATTTAACTTTCAAGCAGCTGCGGGATCGAATCTGGCTCGCCAGACCGTGTCTAGCACCTCCCCCGGCGCCAGGTCGCTCCGGCTCTTACTTCGTTGACCAGTAATTAAGTGAAGCCAGCCGTCGTGAAAAGCTGCCGTTGTTTTCATGCAATAAGGCAGCCGGCCCACGATGCTCCATCGATCGCTTCCCGAATCGTAGACTTGGATTAAATCCGACAAACGACGGCGTCCTTCATTTCCTCCTACAATAACAGCGCGATGGTCAATCGTGATACCTTCGGAATGAGTAGTCGGCATAGGCATCGGCGCGATCGGTCTCCACTGGTCGATTCCAGATTTCTTGGCGAATGAATCACCATACAATCTTTCCAAGGGAGTGGCTTGGTCACAGGTGTAAAGGCGATCATTCGGCGTCGGTTTTAGATCTCCATCTTGTCCGCCCAACAAGAAGAGGGTGTCGTTACACAACGCGCTCGCTCGGTGGGGGCCACCTTTCGGAACAGGCACTTCTTCGCGCCAGCCGTTTTCCATCGCTCTTGCACCGGTGATAGCGATGCTCCAGTGATCGCAGGCGGAAGTGGAGCGGTCTGGTTTGGCCCCGGAAAGAACGTGGAGCCGGCCCTGCCACAGTCGCATAACAGGGGCGTAACGGGGGCTGGGTAAAGGCGGCAGCGTAGACCAAGACCGCGCTCGGACGTCCAATACAAAGCAATCCGCAACAGCCGGGTGACATTGGGGACCGAGTTGACCCGCTGCGAAGTAGATGAATCGCTCTGCGTCGCACGCTACGGCTGCGTGAGTTTGCGGTACTTCAGCTGGCATCGTGATTCGATCACTCCACTTTCTTTCCGCCAGATCGAAGACGTCGATCACACTCAGAACCCGGTCGAGGGTTTCATAGCCACCGATCACAAAAAGTTCGTGCCCAATCTTTGCTCCTGTCGCTTCTGCTCTTTTTAGCGGACAAGGTGGGCACATTTCCCAATCAAGTTTTCGAAGCTTGCCCGGACTTCGATTAAATGACATTTGTTGGCTGAATTGCGCGAATCGCTCCGGAAGTGAGTGAAGAATTCGTACCAGCCCTTTCCCTTTCACCAGGCAATGAGAACTAAATCGAGCGGACTTGGCGATTGATTTCGCGAGCGGTGAACCTTGTTACTGCCCCATCTGGTCGGCGTTTTTTGCTAATCTGGCGTACTGAATTCTTGTTCTATACGCCGGAACGCCGCCAGCTGGCTGACGAGTGGAATCACGTGCGGCTGACCTCGGCGTCACTCCCCGAACGGCCGAACCTGATTAATTGTCAGCTCGATCGACCATTACCATTCGCGGATGCATCATTCGACGCGATTTACTCCTTTCATGCGGTCGAGCACCTGAGTCCTCGCGTGAGCGAGAGCTTTCTATGTGACATGTATCGCTTGCTTAGACCTGGTGGTATCTGCCGAGTTTCAACTCCAGATTTAGAATTTCACGCCACCGAGTACCTTCGTTGCCTGCGCGACGAAGTAGCCTCGCCGTCGTTCGAAAATTACGCCCGCTATCGATGGGCAGTTTGCAACTTGATCGATCAATGCGCACGCCAGGTTTCGGGAGGCGAAATGCTGGAGCTCATTCAACGGGGAGAGTTCGTTCCTGAATATGTCAAGTACATGAATGGCGATTTGCTGCAGTTCCTCTTCCCACCCTCGGTCGATGCTCCCGCGCCAGCGGGGCGACGGAGGCGCGATGCGGCTAAAAGAAATTTTCTGCGTAGGGTTGCTGGAGCGATTTATCGCCGGCTTCGTCTTCGTGTGCCGCCCAAGTCCCATCTGGAACTTAGCCATGAGCGAAACCTCTGGCTTTTCGACCGTATCTCACTCCGCCGTCTTTTTGCAAAGGCTGGATTTCGGAATGTCGTCACCACCGATCACCGCACCTCGAGCATTGCCGACTGGGATCGCTACAACTTCGACGAATCCGCCTTGGGTTCCTATCCTTTGGAGCCATCGCTCTACATGGAAGGGGCAAAGTAATCAGCTTAAGAGAAGATGGTTCGTTGTTGCCTTAATGGAACTTCGTAAGCACTGCCTACGATCGGCGATAGTTACGAGGCCAAAGGCAGCCACGTCGCGGGGGCGGGTTTAACTCCGTTCAAGCTGAGGTAGGTATACTCCTGCAAACCTCGTTCGTAGTCGGCGAGCAATTTCATGGCATCGCTCGGCTTTAACCGATCGCTCTTAATGGCAGCATCGACTTGCGCCTTAAGCAAACGCATCAACTCCACCTTGTCCCATTGAGTCATGGCGAGGACTTCGCCAATCGTACTACCTTCGATTACCTCCTCGATGTACCAACCAGACTCTTCATCCGGATCAAGGAAAACATGCACTTCGGTAACACGGCCGAACAAATTGTGCAGGTCACCCATGATGTCCTGGTAGGCGCCCACCATAAAGACGCCGAGATAATACATTTCACCGGGGATGATGCGATGAAGCGGAAGAGTGTCGCGAACGTCTTGCAGATCGATGAATTTGGAAACTTTTCCGTCAGAATCGCAGGTGATATCCACAATCGTGCCGTTGCGCTCCGGCGCCTCCGTGAGACGGTGAATCGGCATAATCGGGAAAAGTTGCCCGAGAGCCCAGTGATCGAGAAGCGATTGGAAGACCGAGAAATTACAAATGTATTGGTCACCGAGCGAGGTTTCGAGTTCTCGCACTTCATCGGGGACGAAGCGCAATCCGCGATGCATGCCCACAATCTGCGTCGCAAGCTGCCAATAAACGTGATCTATCTTCGCCTTCGACTCGAGATCGAGCAGACCAAGATCGAACGTCTGCTGCGCTTCCTCCTTGATCTGTTGAATATCATGCAAGCTCTCGCGCCGATTCCCGCGCTTTAATCGCTGCTTCACTTCGAGAATATCGCGAACAAGTTTGTGATCCCTGTCGCTCGCATCAATTTTCGTTTTGCCACCGGTCTTTTCAATTGAGCTGAACGCTTCCATCACCAGAACAGAGTGATGGGCAACGATGGCGCGGCCGCCCTCACTGACGATGGCGGGATGCGGGACGGCTTCCGAGTCGCATACGTCCATGATGTTCCAAACAACGTCGTTGACGTATTCCTGGAGAGAGTAGTTCGTCGAGCTATCGAAGCTCGAGCGCGAGCCGTCATAATCAACCCCCAGGCCGCCGCCGACATCGAGATATCCCAGATCATGTCCCATCTTGGCGATCTTGGAATAATATCGCGCGGCTTCCCGAACCGCCCGCTTGATTGTGGAGATGTCGGGGACCTGGGAACCAAGGTGGAAATGAACCAGTTTAAGGCAATGTGCCAGGCCTTCCGCTTTTAGCATTTCACTCGCAGCGACAAGGCTAATGGTGTCCAGTCCAAACTTAGCGTTCTCGCCGCCGCTGGTGGTCCATTTACCGGCCCCTTTGCTGTTGAGACGGACGCGGATACCGATGAGCGGCTCGACACCGACTTCCTTGGAAGTGCGAATCGTCTGTTCCAGTTCTTCTAATTTCTCCACCACCAGGATGACCGGCTTGCCCAGACGGCGGCCGAGCAACGCGATGCGAATAAAAGCCGGATCTTTGTAGCCGTTGCATATAATCAAGCTCTCCGGGTCCTTGTGCATGGCCAGGGCAGCGACCAACTCCGGCTTGCTGCCCGCTTCGAGGCCGAAATGAAACTTTTGACCGGCATCGACGATTTCTTCGATCACCTCGCGTAGCTGATTGACCTTGATTGGGAAAACGCCGCGGTAATGACTGCCGTAATTGAATTCCGAGATGGCGCTTTCAAATGCGTGGTTGACGCATTCGACCCGATGCCGAAGCAAATCTTGAAAACGGATGACCAGCGGAAAACCGAGGCCGCGGGACCGGGCTTCGTTTACCACCTCGAGAATGTCGATGGCGCCGCCTTCTTCCTGCAACGGTTTGGCTACGACATTGCCGTTCGCGTTGATCGAAAAATAGCCGCTGCCCCAACCTTGCACGTTGTAGGTTGCATTCGCCGCCTCGAGGTCCCAGTCAGGTTTTGTCATTTAATAAGCGGCTGGCAAACGGATGATATGCAAGGTTCGAAACATGCAAGCGAGAGTTCGAAAAATCCTGTCGAGTGCCAGGTTGGCATCCTGCACCAGCTTGTTTTTCTCTCTTGCATCGATACCGTCATCTCAGTGAACAAGACGGTGATTGAGGTGCATGTTCGCGCCGTTCTGCCGACGAGCGGCGGCTGCGCGGTGTTTGTTGGGAATACCGAGAAGGTTTTTATAGTTTACGTGGACCAAACAGTCGGGAGCGCGATTACGATGTTTATGCGCGAGATGTCGAAAGAACGACCGCTCACGCATGATCTCATGGCGCATTTAATGGCGGCAGTCGGTGCGCACGTAGAGCGGGTCATCATTAACGATCTGAAAAATGCAACTTACTACGCCCGCATGATTATTGCGGCTGAAAATGAACTGCAACAACGGAAAATCATCGAGCTTGATGCCCGGCCAAGCGATTGTATTGCGATGGCGACACAGCAAAAGGCGCCCATCTACGTGAGCCAGGAAGTTTGGGACGAGGTCGAGGATATGAGTGATGTCCTGCGCAAGATGGAAGAGGAAGGCCTGAAGCCGGAGATCGATCCGGAATCGGAGACGACCGAAGAATAGAACCTAGCCAAGCAGCGCGCCATAGCGTTGGCGCGCCATGGTCGAGCAAAGCTCCAGGATCTCGCTTGGCGTTTCCAGTTGCATCGCTTCTTGCACCAGTTGCTGGCATTCACTCCGGTCAAGGCTGCGAATCGCCAATTTTACCCGGGGCACCAAAGTGGCACTGACACTCAGTTCGTCGACACCGAGACCCAGTAGCAGCGGCAAAACCTCGATGTCGCTCGCCATTTCCCCGCAAACGCCAAACCAGATTTTATGGTTGCGCGCGGCTTCCCCGACCATGTTGATCAATCGCAATACCGCTGGATGGGTCGTCTCGTAGAGGTGAGCGATGCGCTCATTCACCCGGTCCACCGCAATGGCATATTGAATCAGGTCATTCGTCCCGATGCTGAAAAAGTTGACCGTTGGAGCGAGCGCTTCCGAGCAAATCGCCGCACTCGGGATTTCAATCATCGCGCCGACTTGCAGATCCGGATTGAATGGCGTCCCGGCAGCGCGCAATTCCTCTTTGCACTCCTCCAGGACGCCGAGGGCGCGACGCATTTCGGCGAGTCCTGAAATCATCGGGAACATCAATTTGACGTTTCCCACAGCACTGGCGCGAAGAATGGCACGCAGCTGTGGCTTGAAAATCTCCTCGTGTTCCAGGCAAAAACGGATGGCGCGCCAGCCGAGGAACGGATTCAATTCGTCACTTACATCAATGCCGCCTGCGATTTTATCTCCCCCGAGGTCAAATGTGCGAATGATGAGGGGATTCGGCCGGACGGTTTCGGCAACGCGGCGGTAGGTTTGGTACTGTTCCTCCTCTCCGGGGAGCGAATCGCGGTCGAGATACAAAAACTCGGTCCGGTAAAGACCGATCCCCTGAGCGCCATTTGTCGCAACGTTCACAATTTCATCCGGCAGTTCGATATTTGCCGATAAGACAATGTGATGCCCGTCGAGGGTAGTTGCCGATTGCTCGCGCAATTCGGCGAGCTCTTTGGAAACCTTAAATTGGCGGACTTCAACTTCGCCGTAATACGTGAGCGTTTCGGCGGAGGGATTGACAATGAGTTTGCCAGTAAATCCATCGAGCAGAGCGAGGCCACCGCTCTCGAGTTTTTCGGTGACATCGTGCAGTCCTACCACCGCCGGAATGCCGAGTGAGCGGGCCATGATCGCCGTGTGCGAGGTGCGACTGCCCAAGTCGGTGGCAATTCCGAGGACCCGATTGCGGTCCATGGCGGCAGTGTCGGAGGGTGTGAGATTGTGCGCGACCAGGATGTGTGCCTCTCCCGGCAAGGGCATCGTTTTCGGCGCCTTCCCCTGCAAATTCCGAACTACCCGGCGCATGACATCCTGAATGTCGAGTGCGCGTTCCCTTAAATAGGGATCGTCGATTTTGCTCAAGGTATCCGCATATCGCCGTGCCACCTCTTCGAAAACGGCTTCGACCTTGATCAAATCTGTCTCCAGTTTGCGCAGCACTTCGTCGATCAGCGTTCGATCCTCGACGACGAGGAGGTGGGCATCGAAGATTCCAGCGTCCCTGGTGCCAATGGCTTCGGCTATGCGCTGCTGCATCTCCAGGATTTGCATCCGGGTCTGCACGAGTGCGGCTTCGAATCGGGCAATTTCGGCGCCGACTTGAGACGGATCGATCCTGGCACGTTCGATTTCTTCCAGTTCATCGCGCATGACTTCCACCACGCCACGGGCTATCCCCGGCGACACGCCGACGCCGTGAAACCGTTTTTCCTCGTGGATCGTCTCGCCACTCATCCGCAGCAGAGTAGCCCGAATGTCAATCTTCGTTAAAGCGCGCGTTGATCAGTTGCTCGATTTCATCGAGCGCCCGATCGGCGTCAGGTCCCTCGCACCGGATTTGCAATTTCGAACCTTGCCCCGCCGCCAGCATCATTAATCCCATGATGCTCTTTCCGTTAACCTCTTCACTTTCTTTTTTCACCCAGACGTCGCTGCGGTAACGACTGGCTACTTTGACGAATAGCGCAGCCGGGCGAGCATGGAGACCGAGGCGATTCACAATCGCGATTTCTTTCTCGGCCCTTTGAGTTCGCGCTCCTGTTCCGGTTTTTCGATTAAGCAACCCCATCCGGTCTCTTCGTTTCCATTAAATTGAGCAGCTTTGTGTTGAATTCCAACGCGGCATTGCGACCGAGGGCCTTAAGTTTTTGATCCATCGCGGCCACTTCGATCAATCGGGCACTCTCCCGGCCCGGCCGCACAGGAATCGTGACGTGCGGCACCTTCATCTTTAGGATTTCGTAATATTCACGATCCAGGCCGGTGCGATCGACGTTTTCCATCTCGGCCCAATCCTTCAACGTCGCGACCAGGTCGAGCCGCTTCTCCTCCCGAATCGCGCCGATTCCGAATATCGAGGCGACATTAATAATACCGATTCCACGCACTTCCATGTGATAACGGGTTAGCTCCGGCGAGGTCGCCATCAACTCGCGCCCCTCGAATGATGTGATCCGCGTAACGTCGTCCGAGACGAGACTGTAGCCCCGCTCGATCAGTCCCAGGACGCACTCGCTCTTACCGATCCCACTCTCGCCGCGGATCAGCACCCCAATCCCGAGGATGTCGACCATGCTGCCGAATTCTGTTACCGTCGGCGAAAAGTCGCCTTCCAGCAGGATGGTGGCAGCGTTGATGAACTTCATCGTGATCATCGGCGTACGAAACACCGCGATCTTTTCCTCCGCCGCCGCGGCCATCATTTCGTCGTCGAGATGCGCTCCTCGCGAAATGACAACGCATGGAATCTTGCGCGCGCACAGGGCCCGGAAACGTTTGACTCGCACATTGGCGGGCAGGCTTTTCAGGTAAGTGTTCTCGGCTGCGCCGAGCACTTGTACACGCTTTTCTGCGAAATAGCTGAAAAATCCGGAAAGCGCGAGCCCGGGCCGATTAATGGTCGGTTCGCGAATTTTGCGAGAAAAGCCGACCCGGGGGCCCTCCAGGCGAAGTTGCAACTTCTCAGCATGCGACATGAAAAAGCTCTCCACCGTTACGACGGGCACACTTTTCCGCTCTTCACTCGCTGATCTAATAGTCTGGCTCGCGGGAGGGGTCGGCATGGCGCGAGAGACTCTTATCGTGAGCAAGTGCCAATTTCCACCGCGGAAATGGCTACGGTTGACGATGGCTCGGCATGAGGGTACCACCGCTTGTGCGCTCTGGCGGCCTGGCTTTACTGCTCAATTTCCTCCTCCTGGCTGGAGGCAGCGTCGCTTTCGCCAACGAAGAAGAAGCCTATTTTGGCGAATGGTCCAATGCGCATAATGATTTTCTTCGAATCACCGCAGACGCCATTCGATTTAACGACGATAAGCCGCTCGAGTACGACGATATCACTGAAGACAGCGACGGCACGTTTTACCTGCTTCAAATCAAAACGCCGAGCGAGTCGAATGCTCTTGGGGGTAAATTTCTCCGCATCACTTTCGGCGCTGACGCGGATCGCTTTACTCTAACGAGCTACCGCACGCAGTCTGACGCTCTCAATCAGCGCAACGAATCCGGGCGCAGCGAATGGGTTGCGACCGATGATGAGGATTAATTGACGACCCGCGGGGAGCGGGGGCCAATCACATCCGGAACCGCTCGCCGAGGTAAAGCTGGCGACTGATTGGATCGTTAATGAGAAAGTCCTTCGTCCCTTCGCTCTCGACCCGTCCCTCGTAGATTAAATATGCGCGATCCACGATGGAAAGCGTCTCACGAACGTTATGGTCGGTAATCAGGATGGCCAGGCCGGATTTTCGGAGATTCACTACAATCTGCTGCACGTCGTAAACGGCGATTGGGTCGACTCCGCTAAACGGTTCGTCCAACATGAGCAGACTCGGACTGGTCACGAGCGAGCGCGCGATCGTTAGCCGGCGCTTTTCTCCGCCGCTTAGCGTCAGCGCGGTATTTTTGGCGATCTTTTCAATTCCGAATTGATGCAACAAATGATCACAGCGCTGCCGGCGTTCGTTTTTGCTGATCGGCAGCGTCTCGAGAATCGCCAGGATGTTTTGTTCTACCGTCATTTTGCGAAAAATCGATTCCTCTTGCGGCAAATAGCCCATCCCGAGTCGCGCCCGCTTGAACATGGGAAAACTGGTCACATCCGTGTCGCGAAAGATCACCTTGCCACCATTTGGCCTGACGAGGCCCACAATCATGTAGAAAGTCGTGGTTTTGCCCGCGCCATTGGGCCCAAGCAACCCGACGATTTCGCCGGCGCGAACATTGACGTTTATGCCATTCACAACTGCACGTCCGCCGTAGATCTTAACGAGCTCGTTTGTCGTCAGAACATTCGGCGACGGCGCAATTGAGTGCGCACCGGTCACGCCTTGCATTGTCGGAGTGGCGCTAATCATTGCTTGGGCTGGTTATCGGCCTTTTCGTCCTTTGGCTCCTGATGGATTTCAGTGCGACTTGGTCCGTGTGTGGTGAGCTGTCCATTTTGATTAATCCACATCACGGTATCGGCGCTGGTAGCGACATGCATATTGGCGCCTTGCTGCACCCGCGGTGTGCCGGTGAGTTCGACATTGCCGTCGCTGGCGGTATAGACAGCGTGGTCGGACCGACCGACGGCGCGGACGGGCTGATTATTGTTTGGATCGATCCGCTCGCGCACGAGGCCGACATTGCCATCGGCAATAGCTTTCTCCAGTCCCTGATCTTCGCCTTTGCGCAGATACACCGTGAGCTTGTCCGACTGTAGACTAAAGCGAGGATCCAGAACTCTTACGTGACCGGTGAAAACGCCGACGTTTTTGTTCGAATCAAAAAACGCCTCATCCGCATAAATCTCGGTTGTAATAGGCCCCTCGGTATTGGATTCGGGACCAAAGATCCCTTTTGAGGGTTCTGTGGTTTTCTTTTTGGGGACAGCGCTTGCCGGCGGCTTGGACGTCTCTGCCAGCTTGCTGACTGCAGTTTGACCGGAAGCAACAGGCACGATCAAGCCGCCCATCATAACAAATACCAACAATTTCATTGTGGATTCTGGCGGGAAAAATTCGAGGCATCTGTAATCGTCATTTTTACATTACCCGTGACGGTTCCCTGGCGGGCCGCGGTATCGAAGCGAGCGGTGTCGCCGACGATTTCAAAGTCTGCGCGTTTGATTGTAGTTTTTTGCGGGGATTTCAAGACCCGCGTGTTGAGGTCCAGGATGGATTCAGCCATCGCAACTTCAAGGTCCGTCTGGTTGGTTTCGGTATAAGTTGTAATTTTCAAGTCCCGGAATTCCATGTGGTCTTGATCGAGGCGGCGTGCAGTTCCGGCCACGAAACGGCCTCGCAAATGTCCGTTTTCGTCGATGTCGGGAAAAACGAGCCCCTTGGCTTCGTGGCCGACGGGCAGGGGGACCTGTGATCCTGCCTGCGGCGTTGCAGTTGGCAACGCAGCCGCATTGGTCGATTTCTTGCGACCAGCCTTTTTCGCCTGCTGTGCAGTCGCGGGAAATGCCAGCGCGGTTGTCGCAATTAAGATGAGAACGAGAACGCGCCGCGCGCGACCGTTACGAAACGGCAGCATGAACAGCTTTTAACACGCGCAGAACCTTCGGCAAATTTTTAACCGGAATTTGGTTCGGACCGTCGGAGAGGGCTTGGGCCGGATTTTCGTGTACTTCCATAAAGATTCCGTCGCATCCGGCCGCCATGGCAGCTCGCGCCAGCACCGGCGCAAGGATACCGTCTCCAGAGGAGGTCTCGCCGGCGCCTCCGGGCCGTTGCACGGAATGAGTTGCGTCGAAGATCACGTAATATCCGGCTTGGCGAATCCAGGCGAGCGACCGCATATCGGCGACAAGATTATTATAGCCAAAGGTGCTTCCCCGTTCCGTAAACATGAATCGTCTGGCGCCAAATCGTTCAAGCTTCTCCGCAATATTTTTTACGTCCCAAGGCGCAAGGAATTGCCCTTTCTTTACGTTTACAGCGCGGTCCGTCTCCGCCGCCGCCCGCAACAAGTCAGTTTGCCGGCAGAGAAAAGCGGGAATTTGCAACAAATCGATGAACTGTCCCGCCATCTCCGCCTCGGCCGGGGAGTGCACGTCGGTCGTCACTGGAATTTTCAATTCGAGTCCAATCGAAGCCAGAATTTCACAACCTTCGCGCGGTCCGATTCCACGGTACGAACGAACTGAACTGCGGTTTGCCTTGTCATATGAGGCCTTGAAAATGAGCGGTGCGTTTTCAGCAGCGCAGATTTCCGCGATCTTGCGGGCTATTCGCCGGACGGATTTTTCCGACTCGATGACGCAAGGCCCGAGAATGAATGCCGGTTTGGGGCCGCCGATTGTGACCGAGCCAATTTTGAAGGCGCGCGATTTCACCATTCTGTCATGCTGAGCGCAGTGAAGGACCTCCCATAACGGACAAAGTCACGCAAATGCAAATAATGTGGAGACCTTTGTACACTTGCTCTTGGAGAAGGCTCAGAAGAATGCTTACTCCGCTCGCAACGACGCCGGTTTGAGGGGTCTGCTTGGGAATAAATCATAAATCGCGAAAGGCGCGTAGAGCGCTGCGAAGAACACGAATGCGAGAAGGTGAAATTGCAGGAGGTAAAGCGCCCGTGAATCGGAGAGAAAGCTCAGAACACTAAAGGCCTCAGGCTTGTGCAGGAGAAAGCCATAATTATAGCCGGTGATGGCATCGACAAACATGGTGATCACGAAATACAGCTCTGTCCACAGGAACACCTTCACGATGGAAAATGGATATGGCCGGTATCTCCGCGTCAGCATTAGAAAGACAATTCCGATGATAATTGCACAGTGCGAAATGAAAAAACTGAAAAACCGGAAATCGGGAAAACCGTAGGCGAGATTTGGGGTGAGCACCGCCTGGACTGTTCCGCCAATTCCCCAAAAATAAGCGAGTTCGAACCAAGCGCGCTTGCCGGTCCACATCGCAACGATAATAACCACCATGGCCAAGTCGCACAGTTGCATCGGCAACATTCGCTCCCAGTTAAGCGCGCCAGTTTGGCGGATGAGAATGAGATAGGCGAGATAGTTGAAAATGAGCAGAGCCGAGAGCACGGCAATCACGGTCCGCTCAAGCAGCTGCGATTTCGTCCTGCGAACGAGCGCGGCCAGGACAAAAGGGAGTGCAATTGTCAAAAAAATAACGACGAGGTGGGGCGCGCCGTAGGGATGAAATGGGGGTGGGGAATTCACTCGGACTTGTGCACCACGATCGAGTAACGCAGACTCAAGCCATCTTCTAGTAAGTTCGACCGTTGAAGTCCACGTTCCGAATTCCCATGAGCTAAATCATGACCGATCTCCTTGATTTCACCGGCAAAGTCCTTCTTGTCACGGGCAGTTCTCGCGGTATCGGGGCGGAGATCATCGGGGCGTTTGGCCAGCGCGGTGCGAAATGCGTCGTCAACTACGTGGATGATCCTGAAGGCCAAAATAAAGCCGATGCCGGCAAGGTAGCGCAGACCCTGGCCGATCCGCTCGTCATTCAATGTGACGTGACACAGCCGGAGCAAATCGAGTCCATGATGATGGAAATCGGCGATAAACGCGGGGGCCTCGACATTCTCATCAATAACTCCGGGGTTATTCGCGACCGCACGATCAAAAAACTGACTCTGGAGGAATTCGAGAGCGTCGTCCGCGTCAATCTGACCGGGACATTTCTCGTTACTCAGAAAGCGGCGGCGGTGCTGCGCAACGGTGGGCGCATCATTAATCTTTCCTCGGTCAGCGGACAAATGGGCTTATTCGGTCAGGCCAACTATTCGTCGAGCAAGGCTGGTATCATCGCGCTGACCAAGGTCGCGGCACGCGAGTTCGCCAGAAATCAGATCACGGTAAATGCAATCGCGCCCGGCTTTATTGACGTCGGGATGAGCAAAGGCATGCCCGAAGAAATCACCGAGAACTTCAAAAAACAAATTCCGCTCGGGCGTCTCGGAGAAGTATCGGAAATCGTGAATGCCGCGCTTTTCCTTGCCTCACCCATGGCCAGCTATGTTACCGGTCACATCCTCAACGTGAACGGTGGTTATTACATGGGCTGACCCATTGGCCGAACGCCATTTGTCAATCGTCAAACAGTCAGGTCTTGCCCTAAAAGCTCCCGTGGATCAGCTTTTTCGGACCGTGCGAATGACCCTCTGCAAAAACTACGCGCATCGCGGTTATTTCCTCACCAGGCACGGTTGCGTCGTAGTCCGCGCTTCGGAAGGATGGTCGTCACGGCGCGGAAATCCTGGTTTACGCAATTCCCGCAACGTAATGCCGGTATCTCCCGCGACCGCTTAGAGGATGCGCTATTCCGTTCTCGATCTTGCTCCTGTTATTGAAGGAGGCGATGCAGCGCTCGCGTTTCGAAACAGCGCCGATCTCGCTCAACACGCCGAGCAGTGGGGATATTATCGTTATTGGCTGGCAGAACATCACAACATGCCCGGTATTGCCAGCGCGGCGACGTCGATCGTCATCGCGCATGTCGCGGGCAAGACCGAAAGTATTCGCGTCGGCGCCGGTGGCGTTATGCTTCCGAATCACGCGCCTTTGATCATAGCCGAGCAATTCGGCACGCTCGAATCGCTTTACCCGGGCCGGATTGATCTGGCCCTGGGACGCGCACCGGGAAGCGATCAGGCAACGGCGCGGGCTCTGCGACGTTCTTTGGGTAGTAGCGGCGATACTTTTCCAGAGGATCTGATTGAGTTGATTAACTACTTTCGCGATGCCGATCAGCGGGTTCGCGCAATTCCCGGCGCCGGTTTAAACGTCCCGTTTTATCTTCTCGGCTCGAGCGATTTCAGCGCCAGGCTGGCGGCTGAACTTGGCCTTCCATTTGCCTTTGCTTCTCACTTTGCACCGGATTACCTGCATGTTGCTCTGCAGCTTTATCGTCGCGAATTCAAACCTTCTGTCTGGTTGCAAAAACCGTATGTGATCATTGGTATCGGCATTTACGCGGCGGAAAGCGACGGCGAAGCGCGGCGAATTTTTGCCTCCGCGCAACTGCAAGCTTTGAGTCTGATTAGGGGCCGGCCGGGCAAGCTCCCACCGCCAGTCGACAATATCGAGGCGCATTGGAACCAAGCTGAGCAAGCCGCGCTCGGGCAGCGGACCCAATTCGCTGCCGTCGGTTCGCCCGAAACCGTGCGGAGTCGGGTGGAAGCTTGGCAAGAGCAAACCGCCGCCGACGAAATGATGGCGGTGGCGCAGATATATGACCATGCCGCGCGGCTACGATCGTACGAAATCGCGGCCACTGCGTTTCAGCAAATCAACGCTGCGACGGCCTGAAAAGCAGGCCTATTTTCGCTTGGAATCGTTCTTTTTCGCTTCGCCAGGACGATAGTCTTCCTGTTCGGCAGCAGCGAAAGCCTTCTCCAATCCAACCATATCTTCGCCTGGCCGCAATGTGTCGAAAGCTTCGGATTCACGCCGCAGCTCTTCTTCCGAATAATTGGCCGCCTTGATCGAAAGGCCAATTCTTCGCTCCACTTTGTCGACCTTGATTACTCTCGCTTCGACTTCCTGGCCCACCTTGAGCACGTCCTTTACTTTCGCGACGTGATCCTCGCTCAGCTGCGAGATGTGAACCAGCCCATCGATATCATCCTGCAACTGAACAAACGCGCCGAAACTGGCGAGCTTGGTTACCTTGCCGTTGACCAGGTCCCCTATCTTGTACTTTTGGTCGATATTCTTCCAGGGATCTTCGCTCAGCTGCTTAATCCCGAGACTGATCCGCTGATTGACTTTGTCGATGTCGATGACGACGGCTTCGACTTCGTCATTTTTCTTAAAGACCTCGCTCGGATGATTGATTTTTCGGGTCCAGCTCAAATCCGACACATGAATCATTCCATCGATGCCATCAGCCAGTTCAACGAAGGCGCCATAGGCCGTCATGTTCCGGATCTGACCTTTGACATGACTGCCGATTTCAAATTTCTTTTCGATCTCATCCCAGGGATTGGTCTCCAGTTGGCGCAGACCAAGCGAAATTTTCTGTTCCTCTTTGTTCACGCCCAGTACGACCGCTTCCACTTCCTGACCAACGGTCAAAATGTCGGAAGGGCGCATGATTCGCTTTGTCCAACTAAGCTCGGAGACGTGGATCAATCCTTCCACCCCTTCCTCAAGTTCGACGAAGGCGCCGTATGGCACCAGGTTCGTGATCTTACCTTTGACCTTTTGTCCGGCCGGGAACCGTTCCTCAATCTGATCCCACGGATTCTTTTGTGTCTGTTTCAACCCTAGCGAAACCCGTTCCTTCTCTTTATTAATGTCCAGCACCACGACCTCGAGCTGCTGCCCGACTTTCACCAGTTCGCTTGGGTGCCCGAGACGGCCCCACGTCATGTCGGTGATGTGAAGCAACCCATCCATGCCGTCGAGGTCGATAAACGCGCCAAAGTCGGTAAGGTTTTTCACCGTTCCAGTCACCCGGTCGCCCACCTTTACACTCTCGAGAAATTTTTGCCGTTTTTCGCTGCGTTCCTGCTCGATGATTTCGCGCCGGCTCAAAACAACATTGCGGCGGTCATCGTTAATTTTGACGATTTTAAAATCGTAGGTGTTGCCGACGAACTGCTGCAGATCCTTCGGGGGAATGATGTCGATTTGCGATGCCGGCAAGAATGCTTCCACGCCGATGTTCACCATCAAACCGCCCTTAACGACAGACTTCACTTTGCCCTTAATCAAACCGTCGCCTTGGAAAACACTCGCGATCTTGTTCCAATTCTGACGATAGGCGGCTTTTTCTTTTGAAAGCACGACCATCCCTTCGTCGTTTTCAAGGCGCTCAAGCAACACATCCACTTCGTCGCCCACTTCCAGGGAATCGATGTCGTCGAATTCAGCCGAGGGAATGACGCCCTCTGATTTATAACCGATATCGACTAATACTTCGCGCGGACGAATTTCCAGAATACGCCCTTTGACGATGCTTCCTTCGCGAAAATCACGGTACGATTTCGCGAGTAATTCCTGCATTTGAGCCATAAAATAAAAACGCCTCCTTCAGGCGCGTCACGATGGTTGCGACGATCTCCAGTCGCCGCATAATTCGTGTCCGAAACCGCCGTTAAAACAGCGGGAACGGGGCTGCCACCTTAGGCGCTGTGCCAGAGCAGGTCAACTGCGGCCAAGACCCAGCCCCCCGGCGCGGAATGCGGCAAACCTTGAGTCGGGGCTGTTTTTCTCGATAATAGCTTTAGCCGGCGAATCGCCGTGTTTTGCATGAAAAAAGTTCTCCCACTTGCCCTCACGCTGTTTATCGCAGCTGGGACAACCATTTTTGGCTCCCCAGCGGAGCAACAAATCCTGGAAGCGGTAAAATCGCCCGATCCGACCGTGGTGCATTTGTGGGCGCCGTGGTGCTCTAACTGCCAGGCTGAATTAAAAAGCGGCGGCTGGGTAAAAATCGCGAAGGAAAACCCCAGGACAAAATTCGTTTTTGTTTCCGTCTGGAACAATGGCGAGGATGGGCGCGCTATGCTGGAAAAATACGGTTTGGTGAATTTACCCAATATCACAATCATCGCTGATCCCGGGCCGCGGACCGGCGACAAAATCAAACAATTTATTGGCCTGCCGTTTTCATGGATCCCAACGACGTGGGTCTACAAGGGTGGCGACTTGCGTTATGCGCTCAACTACGGCGAAGTGCGTTTCCCGGTGCTTCAGCAGTTTCTTGATGACAGTCAGTCCGAGTGGTCCCACAAAACGGACACCGCTTCCCGATGACGATCGCCGCACTCTCCGCTTTCAGTCCGGAAAAGCCGCCACCAGCAATTCTTTCGCTCATCGGCGACACTCCTCTTATCGAAGTCACTCGTTTCGATACCGGTCCTTGTCACCTCTTTCTCAAGCTCGAAAACGAGAATCCGACCGGCTCGATTAAAGACCGTGTTGCCCTGGCAATGGTCGAGGCCGCAGAACGCGATGGTCAACTGCGGCCGGGTGGTACAATTATTGAAGCGACAGCCGGGAATACCGGGTTGGGCCTCGCACTTGTGGCCGCCGCAAAGGGTTATCGCATCATTCTGGTTATTCCAGACAAGATGTCGCAGGAGAAAATCGCGCACGTGCGCGCGCTTGGCGCCGAAGTTCGTCTGACGCGATCGGACGTCACCCGGGGTCATCCAGATTATTACCAGGATGTGGCAGCACGACTAGCCGAGGAA
>DASXIC010000072.1:0-2092 GCA_036498205.1 Chthoniobacterales bacterium
GATGGCGTCGAGCGCGAGTCCGCGCTGCTCGCGCTGCTTGCGAAGTTTTTCCCCGAATGTGCCCAAGGTCCGCTCCGGCGGACGGAGTTGAACCTCCGTCCCGCATCGAAATGAGACTAATGATAGGCGATGGCGGACAAACACGCCAGATGACTTAAGAGTGGGGCGCTGTTCGAAATGAGAATTCTTACTGGGCCCTTTTCTCCAAGGGGACGGTGAAGCTGGCCTGGCAGGTCTTTGCGGGATCGTCGAAGGCGGAGCCTTCCCGGTCTCCTTCACTGGCGCGGAAGAAAAGTCCCTGTTTGGTTTTTTCCGGAAGGCCGGTGAAGCGGGCTTTGCCAGCGGCATTGGTTCCAACTTCGAGATCTAATTTGTGAGCGCTTAGAAATCCGTAGGCAATGTGGACACGAATTGTGGCGGCGTAGATAGGCGCACCGGCGGAGTTAGTGATCGTGAAGTCGGCCGAGCAAGGGCCTATGCCGCCGTCAATTACCGGAATGGATTTTGGGTCGGCAGTGGTTTGAGCTTGCAGCGACGGCAGGAAAAGCAGAGGCAGGACAAGCATAGTTGTACGAGCAATTTGTTTAAGAGTGGCTGGGCGCATGCAAATTCAGGATACGCTCGTGGGGAGAGAAGATTATTAACTACAAAGGTCACGAAGGTACACTAAGGAGACGAACCGAGACCGTGCGACCATTCGTGCGACCCTGCTTAAAAACAGGACGGCGTTGGCTTTACGGGTTCCAGTTACCATGGTTCGTTGCTCCGGTGACGGGCCCGCCCTATAATTTTTCCACGTGTTAGTCCGTCCAGGCGAAATCAAGGAACTGAGGTCAGGGAATTAGGAATGTCTGAGGGCACCGGCACCCAACTAACCCGTCACAGCCAGGAGCTGACCATTTTCCACGATGTGGCGAAGGCGCTGACGTCGTCGCTCGACCTGGACTCCATTCTGCAGACCATTATGGAGAAGATGGCGGAGTATTTCCGTCCTGATACCTGGTCGTTGCTGATGGTGGACGAACGGCACGATGATCTTTATTTCGCCATCGCGGTGGGCGATGCCGCGGAAGCGCTGAAGAATGTTCGCCTGAAAATGGGGGAAGGGATCGCCGGCTGGGTCGCCAAGCACGGGGAACATGTGATTTCGGCGGATGTAGAGAACGACCCGCGATTTGCCAAGCGGATTGATGAGGCCACGCAGTGGGAAACGCGGTCGGTGATCTGCGTGCCGCTGCGGTCGAGGCTGCGGGTGCTGGGCGTGATTCAGTTGGTGAATGTGGATCTTGCGCAGTTCAACGAGCAGGAAGTTTTCTTTTTGCAGGCGCTTTGCGATTACGCGGCCATCGCTATTGAGAATGCGCGCTGGGTGGAAAAAATCCAGGAGTTGACGATTACTGACGACTGCACCGGACTTTATAATGCCCGGCATTTGTACAAAACTTTGGATACCGAGGTTTATCGCTCGTCGCGCTTTGGGTATGAATTCAGCGTGTTGTTTATCGATCTTGACCACTTCAAATCTGTGAACGACACGCACGGTCATTTGATTGGCAGCAAGCTGCTGGCGGAAATTGGGTATCTGGTAAAAGCGCAATTGCGGTTGATCGATTACGCTTTTCGTTACGGTGGGGATGAATTTGTTGTGCTGCTGCCGCAGACTGGAAAGGATCAGGCGCTGGTGGTGGCGAAGCGGTTGCGCGACGGGCTGCGGGAAAGCAATTTCTGCCGCGAAGAGGGATTGAATTTGAATGTGCGGGCGTCGATTGGGTTGGCCACGTATCCGCATGATGCGCGGGATACGCACGACATTATCCGGCAGGCCGATGAGATGATGTATCTGGTGAAGAACACAACCCGGGATAATATTGGGATTGCGCAGCGGGGCGTGATGAAGTAGAAAGGGCAGGCGGCTTACCGGCTTACGCTTCTGAGTTGCTTACGGCTTGGCTGCATCGGTCGCTTTCCCTTGCGACTTGTCCTTTACATCCGGCTTCCACGGATTGGGATTCGCCGGGGCTTTAGGGTCGATTGAGAAATCCCAGACGTAAAGATTCATACCTTCCTTGCCATTCGTTTCAATCAAAACATA
>DASXIC010000073.1:0-5834 GCA_036498205.1 Chthoniobacterales bacterium
GGCGCCGGCGCGCGCAATTCCGATCTCGCGTTTCATCCGGTCGTGCGCAAAAACTACGCGGTCCTTTCCGAGGCGATCCTGAGCGGCGCATCGGCGCAACTGCGCAACATGGCGACGACTGCGGGCAATCTGTTGCAACGAACGCGCTGCATGTATTTCCGTGACACGGCCATGGCGTGTAACAAGCGAGAGCCGGGCAGCGGATGCGCGGCGATCACGGGAGTTAATCGAACTCTGGCAATTCTCGGGACGAGCGAACAGTGTATCGCGACAAATCCCTCCGACATGAACGTGGCCATGGCCGCACTGGAAGCGACGATTCATGTGCGCGGGACTAAAGGAGAGCGAAGCATTCCGATTGGCGACTTTCATCTTTTGCCCGGCAATACGCCGCAACGTGAGACAGTGCTCGAGCCGGGCGATCTGATCACGCACGTCACGATTCCGCCGCCCGCGCCGGGAAACCGCTCGCTCTATTTGAAATTGCGCGACCGCGCTTCTTACGAATTCGCTCTCGCGTCGGCGGCAGTCGTAGTGACCGCGGCGAATGGAAAGATTACACGGGCGCGAGTTGCACTTGGTGGAGTAGGTACAAAGCCTTGGAGGTCAACCGAAGCTGAGAACGAACTAACGAATCAGCCGGCGACCCAGGCCGTTTTCCAGAAAGCGGCCGAGGCGGCGCTGCGCAATGCGAAGCCGCAAAGCCAAAATGGTTTCAAGGTTGAGCTGGCGAAGCGTTGTCTCGTGCACGCGCTGAAGCTTGCGACCCAAAATGCCTAACGAATGAAGTCCTGATCATGCCGGAAAGCGCGCAGATGTCGGTGATCGGCAAACCGCAACGGCGGGTGGATGGCCCGCTAAAAGTGAGCGGCCGGGCCATGTACGCGACCGATCACAATTTCCCGGGGATGCTCTATGCCGTTCCAGTTGAGGCGACGATTGCTAACGGCAAAATCCAAAAAATCGACACCGCTGCGGCCGAAACAATGCCGGGCGTGCGCGCGATCTTTCATCGGGAAAACATCGGCAAGATTTCGCGTTCGACGATGGGAGAAGGATTCGACGGCATCTGCATCGAGCGGCGTCCGGCATTCGAGGACGATGTAGTTCGTTACTACGGCCAATACGTTGCTCTCGCGGTCGCCGATACTTTCGAGGCAGCCAAAGCTGCGACGGATGCGGTCCGCGTCAGTTACAGCAAGGAAAAATCAAACGTCGAAGCCGATCTCAAAGCTGACGACGACCCGGAGGAAGTTGGGACCAGCTATGGTCCGGAGAAGCGTTTGCAAAGCGAGCGCGGCGATGCGGAAAGCGCGTTCGGCAGCGCGGCGGTGAAGTTGGACCAGACCTACGTCACGCCATCCGAAACGCACAACCCGATCGAGTTACAGGCGGCGATCGCGATTTGGGAAGGCGATAAGCTGACGCTCTACGAAGAGTCGCAGGCGATCTTCAATATGCGCGGTGTCCTCGCGCAGATGTTCGGTTTGCCGAAAGAAAACGTGCGCGTGATCACGAAGTTCGTGGGCTCCGGTTTCGGGAGCAAGCTTTGGCCGTGGACGCATTGTCCTTTGGCCGCGGCGGCCGCGCGACAGTTAGGCAAGCCGGTCAAGCTGGTGCTCAGCCGCAGGATGACTTTCCAGACGGCCGGTCATCGCGCGCGCACACAACAGCGTGTCCGGCTCGGCGCCACGCCTGATGGCAAGCTCGTCTCGCTCCTGCACGATTACGTTTACGAGCGTTCGATGCTCGACGAATACCATGAGAACTGCGGCGAAGCGACGGCGTTCCATTACAGCGTGCCGAACCTGCGGGTAAAATTCGGGCGCGCCAAACGCAACATCGGCACCCCATCGGACATGCGCGGTCCCGGAGCGGTGCCCGGACTTTACGCGACCGAGTCGGCCATGAACGAGCTAGCCGACCAACTCAAGATGGATCCGGTGCAGCTCCGTGTTCTCAACGAACCGAAGATCGACGAGTCGTTAGGTATCCCATTTTCTTCGCGTCATTACCTTGAGTGTCTGCAGCTCGGAGCGGAAAAGTTTGGCTGGTCGAAACGCAACCCGGAGATCGGCTCCATGAAGGGCGATGGAGTGACGCTCGGCTGGGGAATGGCTGGGGCTGCATGGGTCGCGGCGCGATTTCCGGCTGCCGCAACTATCGAGTTGCACGACGACGGCACGACGCGAGTAGCGTGCGGGACACAAGACATAGGCACCGGCACCTACACAGTCCTGGCACAGCTTGCGGCCGAAAAAACCGGCGTTCCTCTCGACAAAGTGGAGGTAGCGTTGGGCGAAACTTCACTTCCCGAAGGCCCAATCTCCGGAGGTTCGATGGCTACCGCATCGGTGATTCCAGCGGTAATGGCCGCGGCAAACAAGGCAATCGATGCGCTGTTCAATGTCGCGACCTCAACGCCGGGATCGCCCTTCGAAAAACACAAGCCCGACGAGCTGGGCTTCGAGGGCGGACGTGTCTTTATCAAAGCGAATGGTCCGGCCGGTGGCGTGCCCTTCGCCGACGTGCTGAGACGGGCAAACATTCGTCTCGTTAGCGGCAGCGGCAAATCCGAGGCGACTTTTGGTAATCCGAAGCCGAAGTTCTCGAGCCACTCCTTCGGTTGTCACTTCGTCGAAGTGACATGGCAACCGGAGATCGCTCGGTTACGCGTCAATCGCGTGGTGACGGTGATTGATGCCGGCAGGATCATCAATCCACTCGCAGGTCGCAACCAGATCGAAGGTGCCGTCGTAATGGGAATTGGCATGGCGTTGCTCGAGCATACGACCTACGACCCGCAGAACGGCGCGCCAATTAATTCAAATCTGGCTGACTACATCGTGGCGGTGAACGCGGATGTGCCGAAGCTCGATGTCGACTTCGTCGATTTCCCGGATTTACACCTGAACGAACTCGGCGCCCGCGGCATAGGCGAGATCGGACTCGCCGGCATCGCCGCGGCGATCACGGCCGCAGTCCATCATGCGACGGGCCTTCGCGTTCGGGAACTGCCTGTAAAAATTGAGGATTTGCTAGCGCCGCCGGTGACGGTTGCGAGCTGAGCGCCAAAAGTCGGACAAAATCTGACGCTGAGTTCGCGACTCTAAGAGAACCTGTCTTCGGCCCAGGGATCGGCAGTGTTACTGTAACCGCGGACTTCCCAGAAACCCGGTTGATCTTGGGCGACGAATTCGATCGCGTTGACGAACTTGGCCCCTTTCCACGCATACAGCTTTGGCATGATCACTCGGGCGGGCCCGCCGTGATCGCGCGTGATCGGTTTGCCGTCGAACCGAGTGGCGATCAACGCGTCGTCGTCGAGCGCGTCTTCGAGACGGACATTGGTCGAATAACCATCGTAGCTGCGGAAGAGGATGTGCCGCACTTCCGGTTTTGGTTTCACGACCTCGGCCAAGGTGAAAAAGGCGACCCCGCGCCAGTGGCAATCGAATTTGCTCCAGGTGGTCACACAATGGAAATCGCTCACGTCCTCGAATTGTTCGAGGGCGTTGAATTCTTCCCAGGTAAATGTCTTCGGGTTCTCGACCAGACCGCCTACTTCAAGGCGCCAATCGGCCAGGGCAATCTCGGGCTTAATACCGAGATCGAGGATGGGAAAACCCTGGGTGAGATGCTGACCTGGCGGGAGCCGATTGGTCGACCGCACGGCCGGCTTGGCTTTGCCGGCCATTTTGCGCGCCCAACGTTCTTTGCGCTCGATCAGGCTTGGGTTCGGCTTACTCACACTTTGAGTGTAGATGGCCGTGGTGTTGCTGCAAAATCTCGGTCCTGCACGGACAGCCGTACCGGCTGAAAGAGAAAAATACGAGCAGGCTATACACTGGCCGATACAGCGGAATTTTGTGCTTCACTCGCACCAGAAGCATCCGCGACATTATCGCCGGATGAAGCGCTGCCTGTTTTTTGTTTTCGCTGCAAGCGTCATTGCGACGACATCAATTACGGCGGCCGTGGAGATTGCCGACCCCGCACCCGACATTAATAAAATTGCGGAACGTTACGTGAAGCTGGTGTTGGCGATGGGACAGCACGATGCGGATTACGTTGACGCTTATTACGGGCCGCCGGAATGGAAGACTCAGGCCGCTGGGGAACAGAAACCGTTGGATGCGATTGCGACTGAGGCGGCCCAGTTGGGCGAGCGTCTGGGAAAAATTACCGAGCCTCAGGACGAAATGGGACAGTTGCGCCGAAAATATCTGCTGAAGCAGCTCTCAGCCCTGGGGGCACGGGTACGGATCGTCAAAGGCGAGCGAATGACTTTCGATCAGGAATCACGCGCACTTTACGACGCGGTGGCGCCGACCCTGCCAGAATCTCAGTTCCAGGAAATTCTGGCGAGGCTGGAGAAGAAAATCCCCGGGGCGGGGCCTTTGAGCGAACGCTACGACCGGTGGCGGAAAGCTTTTCTGATCCCTAACGAGAAGTTGGATGCAGTCTTTCAGCTTGCAATCAAAGCCTGCCGGGAACGGACGCTGGCTCACATTCAGTTGCCGACGAACGAAAGTTTTACGGTAGAGTACGTCACGGGCAAACCGTGGGGCGGCTACAATTGGTATCAAGGCAATTACCGGAGCATCATTCAGGTGAACACCGAGCTGCCGAACTACATCGATCGCGCCATCGATCTGGCCGCGCACGAGGGTTATCCCGGGCATCATGTTTACAATTCCTTGCTGGAAAAGAACCTGGTGCGCGATCGGAGCTGGGCAGAGTTCAGCATTTATCCGCTTTACTCACCGCAATCACTGATCGCGGAAGGGACGGCAAACTTCGGTCGCGAAGTCGTATTTACGCCAGCGGAACGGCTGGAGTTCGAGAAAAAGGTGCTATGGCCCGCGGCTGGTCTCGATCCGGTTCGGGCGGAGGAATACTACGTGGTGCAAGAGATGACGAAGCAACTGGAGTATTCGGTAAATGAAGCGGCTCGGCGCCTGGTGAACGGCGAAATCGATGCGAATGCCGCGGCGACCTGGCTGGAAAAATACGCGTTGCTGGATCCGGCCCGGGCAAGGCAGCGCGCACAATTCATCGAGCATTACCGCAGCTACGTAATCAACTATAATCTCGGCGAAGACATGGTGCGGACCTACATCGTGCGGCGCGGCGGGACGGCCGACCAACCCGAGAAACGGTGGCAGGAATTTCAGCAATTGCTTTCATCGCCGCGATTGCCTGAAGCGTTGAAATAGGTCCGATGCCGGACCGGCGCATTATGCACTCGTCTCGAGTGTTCTGATGAATGTCCCGTTCGGCACCGCTCTGGGAACAAACCTGACGCTCCTACTTATTTACAGGCTGATCATGAATTTCGTTGTCACACGTCTGTCGTCACTCAAAGTAAGCCATGGCCGAAGTAACAATCCAAATAATCAAGAATGGCCCCTATATCGTGACGGGGCCGGTTGAGTTGAAAGACGCAGAGGGAAACTCCTATCCGACGGAGAAACGGATGGCGCTGTGCCGCTGCGGCGCCTCGACCACCAAACCGTTCTGTGACGGAACACATTCGAAAATTGGCTTTAAGGCAGCGGAAAAAGCGGTGCCGGAATCGGCCGAAAGCTAGACGTTGCAACACCGTTGGAGATAAAAAGCATTTTGCTTTTGCTGGGAACCTTTGCGCTTGGCACGAGCGCCGTGTCAGCCGCGAATCCGCAACGGTATCTCAAACCCGAAGATTTCGCGGCACTACGCGACGTGGACGAACCGAATATTTCGCCGGACGGAAACGCTCTCGTTTATGTGGTTAAGACCGCCGACATGGAGAAGGACAAACTGGTCGGTAATCTTTGGTTGGCGAAGTGGGA
>DASXIC010000074.1:0-17372 GCA_036498205.1 Chthoniobacterales bacterium
GGACTTCGATCACTCGGCCTGGGGAAAGGTTTGCTCGAATTTCTGGCGCGCTGCGCCGACGCGTTCCATTAACTGCAAATGTGAAACGTGCATTCCGAGCACGAGTGCTCCGATTAATCCAAAGTACATTAGCGCCATCAACCAGCGCTGTGCTGGTGGTACTTCGTAATAGCGTTGCTCTTCCTCGGTTCGTTTGCGAAAGAGCGAAACGATCCGGGGAAGGGAGGCAAAGAGTAAGATCCAAACGATAAAGTTCGGATGCGCCCATGCCAGCCAGCCAAGTGCCGCAAATCCTGGTAGCCACAACCAGGGCGAAAGCGCGGTCACGATACGTCCACCGTCGAGCATTCCGACCGGTGTGAGATTGAAGAGGTTGAGAAAATAAGCTGACCAACCAAGCGCAATCAGCAACGGATAGTTCAAGGCGAGTCCGAGGGCGTGACAAACCGCCGCCGCCAGCGAGCCGAGAATCGGGCCGCCGATACCGACGCACGCTTCCATCCACGCGTTCCGCGGCGCTTCCCTCAGCGCAATGAATGCGCCCATGAAAGGAATGAACATCGGCGCGCTGACAGCGAGTCCGAACCATTTTGCGACAAGTAAGTGCCCGCATTCGTGCAAGAGCAGGAGCACGACAAAGCCGAGTGCCCATTTCCAACCCCATATGGTGGCGTAAACCCCGACCATCAACACCATGGACCCGCCCGTCTTCAGCAGAATCGGCAAAATGAATTTGATTTTGCCGATGAACTTCAGGATGACGACGCCGATTACTCCCACCGGGCCGAGCGCCTTTTTGATCTTGGCGCTGAGCGTTTCCGGCGGAGCGATGGTGCGCGTGTCCGGCGACTCCGAAATTAGTGCCATAGAAAACAGTCGGCTAGATCGCGCCCCCTTGCAGGTCGCGAAATGCGTGCCCGAGATGGTCCAGAACGTCGCGCGGCAGCAGGGATTGCTGGCTGGCGCCGTTACTGAAAAGCGCAAGCTCCGCGGCACGTCCGCAAACCCATGCGCCAACGCGCGCAGCGTCGAAAAGGGAGAGTTTCTGTCCAATCAGCGCGGCGCAGACCCCGGTGAGAATATCACCCATTCCGCCGGTGGCCATCGCCGGATTACCGCTGCTGTTGTAGCTAATGCGCTTCCCGTTCTCCGCTACAATCGTTCGGCTTCCCTTCAGCAATAGCGTGATTGGAAACTGCGACGTAAAACTGCGAGCGATCACCGCTCGCGGACCTTTTTGGTTATTCGTGAGCCGCTTCATTTCGCCCGGATGAGGAGTCAGCAAACGCGGCCCGCGAGAAGCCTTGAGCGCTTCGACATTGCTCGACAAGATATTGAGTGCGTCGGCATCGACTACCATTGGCTTCGTTATACGCTCGACCAGATCCAATATTTCCTGACCGTGCAATTTTCCTAAACCCGGCCCAACAGCCCATGAGTCGACCGCTTCGTCCTCGAGTTTTGCGTAAGAATTCAGCGGCTTGACCATCGCCTCGGCGGGCGCGGCTGCGGCGACAATGGAATAAACTTCCTCCAGCACGAAGACTTCAACCAAACCTGCGCCGCCACGCAACGCCCCTTCCGCGCAGAGAATTGCCGCGCCAATCAACCCGCGCGATCCCGCAACAATACCGATGCGGCCAAATTGGTTTTTGAAAGCGTCAAAATCGCGCCGCGGCAATAATCCCCCGAGCGAGGCAGCGCCGGCGACAGTTTCCGCACTCTCAGCCAAATGCAGCTCCCGCAGCGGAACGATCTCGAGACGCCCAACGAAGTTCACTGCACCGTCGGCAACGAGTCCGCGCTTCGCCGCCCCGATCGCAGCGGTGAAATCGGCAACGATGCAGTCGCGATCGGACTGGCCAGTATCGCCATCAAGTCCACTTGGCTGATCAACCGCAAAGACGAATGCGTTCTGTTCGCGCCGCAATCGGTTGATTTCCCGACAGGACGAGAGGATTGGGTCGCGCAAGGGCGGTTTCGAACCCAAGCCAAGCAGCCCGTCGAGAACAACCAACGGAACAGGTAAAGTTTTTGGCTTTTTGACCGCGGCGGCGTCACGAAACTCCGAGATTTTTTTCCGAAGCAGTTCGCTGCATTCCAATTCTGGAAATGAAAGGTGCACATCAGTATGCCAGCCCAGACATTTCAAGCGCCTAGCCGCAACCAGCGCGTCGCCGCCGTTGTTTCCCTTTCCCGCAAAAACCAAGCAATGCCCTGAGCGCGGAAAAAACTGCTGCACGGAACGTGCGATGCCTGCGCCCGCTTCATTCATCAGCGTTTCGGCGGATATCCCGCGGGCAAACGCCGCCTCTTCCGCGGCTCGCATTTCCGCCGAACTGACAACCGGCAAGTTCACTGCTGACTCGAACTTGCCTTCTTTTTCTTTTGGCTGCTCGAAGATTTTTTCTTTTTCGATCCTTTGTGATGCTTCGAACTGGAATCTCGCATGAAGCGCTGATCGTAAAAGGGCTGCATCCCTACATCGACTCGAGAGGAGCGGTTGGTGAATTGTGTCCGCGCAGCAAGCGCAGGTTTGTTCCGAATTCCACGCGCGATGTTCTCTGCCAGCCTCTGCCGGTAGGCGGCACTCTGAGCATATTGGGCTTCGGTCGGATTGGTTAGGAAGCCGCATTCCACCAGCACTGCTGGTATGGTGGTCCGTCTCAAAACGTAATACCCGCGGCGGCGCACTCCCCGATTTTCCGATGGTGCACCGCCTACGACTGCCGCATGAATACTTGCGGCGAGAGGCGCGCTTTCCGTGCTGTAGAAATAGGTTTCAATTCCGTTGGCACCGCTCCGCGTTGCAGAGTTGAAATGAATGCAGACGAAAACAGCATTAGGATATGAATTAGCAATAGCCACACGAGTCGGAAGAGGAACAAAGACGTCGCTATCCCGCGTCATGATGACGCGATACCCGGCCTTCTCGAGCAGAGGTTTCAATCGCTGTGAAACCTCAAGAGTCATTATCTTTTCCGGTACTCGCTGACCAGGAATGCCGCCGCGATCGAATCCGCCGTGACCAGCGTCGATCACTACGGTGGTAAAACGAGTCAATTGCGCGTTAAGCCCGGGTGCGACAATGCCCGCGCAAAACAAAATAAGAATCGCTTGTTTGATAAAACGCGACATTCTTCGACGAACCCTTTAATCGGCTGGGGGCTTCTCCGGTCGGGTAGACAATTTGGGGACAGCGTTCTCCGCCGCACGAGCGGCAGCCGTCTCGGTCATTCCGCCAAGGACGGCAACATCGCCATCAGCGCTGCGCTTGAAATGCGGCCGTGATTTTGTCTCCAGCAGAACAGAACGGGAAAGCAGTTGACCGTTCAAGCCGACGACAGCGTAGGACCAGGTCCGCGGCGCGGTGCAATGCAAGACATGCAGTTTATTTTCGCGATCGATCTCGGCATGGGGTTCGTCAAATGCAATGACCCGGCCGAGTGAATATGTGGCGTAAACGATCCCCTGGCCTTCATCTTCCACCCGCACGTAGAGTGAAGTGTGATCGGGAAATCGATTCGTCATCAGCGAATAGGTGCGCGCGCCGGCACTGGCGCCATTACTGGAGGGGACACCGACACTTTGCTTCCAGATCGGCCGCGCATCTGTCACTTCGATCACTTTGGTCGGCGAATAAAAGAAGCGGCCGAGATCGGCAAAATAAACATGCGCTCGAACATGATAGGCTCCCAAATCTTGAATTGGGAAAAGTGGCGTGAGATTAATTTTTTGCGTTACCGTTTTACTGGCCTCGATGTGCAATGTTTGTGAATCCGGCGCCGCCGCCGGACCAATCGACTGCCCTTCGTTCCGGGTCACTTCGAAGCCAAACCAGGGCTGTCCGCCATCCTCTCGCAGGTCGATGTCGCGGCCGGCTCGGTTTGTGATTGTGACGGTGGCGATCAACGGTTCGTAAGCGATGTACTGCAGGCGGTTAAACTTTAGCTGGACTTGAATCTGAGCATTGGCCGCACCAACGACAAAAGAGAACGCAAAAAAAGCGGCGATGGCTCTCATCGATCTGCAGAATATCGCAAACGGTCCCTGCGGAAAATCTTCATGCGAGTTGCTGGCGCCATTCTGGCAGAGCCCGCCGCTTACATTCCTCGATCGCCTCGGCCAGTAGTTCTACCCATCGCCTGTTCAACGTAATCGCCCGGGGAGCGACTTTGCTTTCATAGGCGAACTCGATCTCGCCCCAGCCTACGATTTCTATAATGGCATCGTTACCGTAGGAATCGGTTGTTTCCGCGTGCACAATGTGCCCATCGCGCAGATAGACAGTACCGACGTTTTCGCCGGAAACCATCTGCACCCCGCCGCTGCGGCGGGCGAGGCAACACATTTGCAGGATCTCGATTGCTTGAAAGAGATCCGCAGCGTTGCCAACCATGCGGACCGAGCGCTCGACCGTTGCAATAAGACGCTCGCCGTCGATTGGCTCTGGAAAGATCTTGGATCCGGCAACCTCGATCGGCTGTTCAGCCGCCGAATAGGGCGGAAAGAACAGCGTCTGCAGGCCAGGAAACATTTCGCTTAGCATCGCGCCGAGAGCTAATCCGTCCAGACCGGGAGCATCCAGTTGGGTGAGCAAAATTCGGAGGTGAACATCGGGCCATCTTCGGAGCCAAACCAGCGTCTCGCTTTCACTCCTTGTTAAGGCGCTTTCATATCCCGTGTAGTCCCTCACCATCTGCACCAGCTGCCGGCCGATTTCGGCGTCGCGGTGAACGGTGAGCAGTCGGATCACGGCGAGGGATTGGGCGCGTCGGTCAGGAGCCGCGAAGGTTCAGCGCGGATGGTTTGCAGGTTGTCATTATAGATAATGCGGATGACATAACCGAGATACTTGCGCCGGCCAGGATCGCTCGGCAATGATTCGGCGCTCGATTCCGTGCGTTTCTTTACCCGCGGCGAATTTTTTCCGGGGGTGACCGCCGCCGCTGCTGCCGAAAGCGCAGCTTCGGAGGTAATGGCATGAGTTTTCGACCGGACATAGGTCACAATCAGCGTTTCGGGATTCGTTTCGATCCAATCATGTTTTGGATTCATCCATTCATAACTCACATCCGCGTCGGTCGTCACAACCTTCTCGTTATCGAGGATGTCATAAAACAACACCATTATCCGCAACTTCGAATGATCGATCGGCACTCCGGGGCGCGCCTTGATCGCGATTTTCAATCGCAGATTGGTTTCTGCTTCCGGGTCGGGCGTTTCCTCGGTCGCGATATCAGTTACGCCAAAGACAGATCCTTGTGGAATTCCATCACTATCCAGTGGCGTACCGGCACTGTCGGTCGTTGCATTTGGTGGGGCGGTTGGTGTCGCCGGCGGTACTCCCGTTTTCAACTTCATGTCGGCCAGTTCGTAAAGCGTGCCGGCGGATGGACCGAGCTCCTGAATTTTTTGCCAGGTCTCATTCGATCGATCAAAGAGTTGAATCGATTCGTATATGGTTGCCATTTCGGCGAGCACCTGCGGATTCTTTGGATCCCGTTGCGCAGCTTCCTGCAAGCGCGCCAGCGCATTGGCAGTATCCCCGCGCTCATTGAGGGCTCGCGCTTCTTTAAGTAGACGTTCGGAGGCGGATAAGGCAGCAGAACTCGGCGGAAGAGAAGAGGCCGCCGTAGAAGTGACGCTCTGGACGGCACTCGGGCTGGCCGGGGCAGATGCCGGCGGCGTGGCCGCAGGTTTGGAAACCGTGGCAGGCTGTTGCCGCATTGTCGCACTGAAGTGTATAAGAGTGGCAAGAATTTCCGCCGCAGCAAAAAGGATAACTATAGAGAGAGCGACGATGTAGACGCGCTCATTACGAGAAGAAGGCGAAGCGGCAAGCACGGGCATCAATGCGTTTGTTAATAAGCTAGCGATCAGCTGTCAATCGACTGCACCGACAAATCGCCGAAGAGCGCCGTTCAAAATTAGCGTGATATATCGGACTGCGAGAGCAATCGAAAACCCTCTCCGAGCAAGACCGAAGTCGCACATTCCGCATCGTCAACGTACATTGCCAGGGCGGCCCGGCCATTCGGCCGAGTGAGAAGGGGATAGCTAAAATGGACGTTCACTTCTGCCATCAGAAGTGCGGCCAGGAGCTTAATCAACTGCGTTGCCACTTCACGCAGCTCGACCACCATCAAGTCACACACCCCAAACGCGATATCATTTTCGTGGAACAACGCCTCCACTTGTTCCGGATCGCTCACAATCAGCCGGGCAATCGCAGAATCGGTCGATTCCGATACACTAAGGGCAACGACGTGGGTCGAGTGCGCATTGAGCAGTTTTACGATATCGAGCATCGCTCCGACTTTGTTCGGCAAAAAAACGGAAAATTGGCGGACCTGTGGTCCATTTATCTTTGAGGTCGTTTCCGGTAACTCAACAGCCATGTTCCTTTTCCCGCGCAGCGGGAAGTTCAGGCCTCGCGGGAGGCGGAATATCTCACTGCCGCGACTTCATTGGCAAGCATATTGCCCAGCATTCTGCTGTTCATTTTCCCCCTCCGTCTTAAATTCGGCGACCGATGGAAAACGAAAGCGAGTTGCTAGCGCTGCGGCGGGAGAAGCTGGAAACGTTGCGCGCTCGTGGAATTTCCCCATTTGGAACTGCATTCAAAACATCCGGGAACATCGCCCACGCGCAGGAAAATTTCTCAGAGGGCGCCGGCTTTCGCATAGCCGGCCGGATTACTGCCCACCGCAATATGGGCAAGAGCCATTTCCTCGATCTCCGCGACGCCAGCGGGCGAATGCAAATTTATCTGCAGGCGAAAGAACTTGGCGCCGAAGCAATGGAGACATTTAACCTTCTCGATCTGGGGGATTTTATCGGGGTCGAAGGCACCTGTTTCACGACCAAGACCGGCGAACCAACGTTGAAAGTTCGTCAGTTTGAGGTGCTGGCGAAATCGCTGCGGCCGCTGCCGGAAAAATGGCATGGCTTGCAGGACGTTGAGGCACGCTATCGACAACGTTATCTCGATCTGATCACGAACGACCAATCGCGCGACGTTTTCATAAAGCGGATCCTGATCATGCGAGAAATGCGCCGGTTTCTTGAGCAGCGCGGGTTCGTCGAGGTGGAAACACCGATGTTACAGTCGGTCCCAGGGGGCGCAGCGGCAGAGCCATTCCGAACGCATCACAAAGCGCTCGGAATGGATCTTTATCTGAGGATTGCCCCGGAGCTGTATCTGAAGCGACTGCTTGTCGGGGGTTTCAACAAGGTGTTTGAGCTCAATCGCAATTTCCGAAATGAGGGCATATCGCGAAGACACAATCCTGAGTTCACCATGCTCGAGGTCTATTGGGCATACGCGAATTTCGAGGTTATGGCGGAGTTGGTGGAAGAACTCATTTGTCACGTCGCCGAGAAGATTCTTGAATTGAATGCCAGCACTCTTCCGCCTGTGGGAGGCTCCAAGGAACATCTGGAGGGCGCCGCGCCGCCGGCGCCGGAAACTGCCGCACGGCAGCGCGTGCCTCTCCAGATTCAACATATCGACGCCGAAGGAAATAGTTTGCGCACAATCAACCTCGAGCGCCCGTGGCGCCGGGCACGCTATCATGATTTGCTGCGGGAGGTGGCTGGTCAGGACTGGTTCGAAATTTCAGAAGAACAACGGCGTGACCGCGCAAAGGAGTTGGGCGTTGAAATCCTGCCTCACCTGGTCGATTTCGAAGTCACGCAGCACGTATTCGAGAAGCTGGTCGAAGAAAAGACTTACGACCCGCTTTTCGTGACTCATTGTCCCAAGGAATTGGTGCCGTTGGCGAAGCAGAACCACGATAACCCCGACCTCGTCGACGTCTACGAGCTGATCATCAATGGCGTTGAAATTTCGCCCGGTTACACGGAATTGAACGATCCTTTTGTTCAGCGTCAGCGTCTGCTCGAACAGGCAGGCGAAGAAACACAGAAATTGGACGAGGATTTCCTGCTCGCCCTCGAACATGGAATGCCCCCCGCCGGTGGCTTTGGCCTCGGGATCGATCGGCTGACGATGCTACTTACTGGTGCAGAATCGATCCGGGATGTGATATTATTTCCGCTGTTAAAGCCAAAACGTTGACGTGACTCCCCCATTAGCGACGCAAATGGCGGCAAGCCGCCCGGCTTCGGCCGAAGAGACCCATCCGTGCGCGAGTGACGATTTTGCCGCGCGTTTGCGCAGCGTCCCCATTTTTGCCGCACTCGATGATGCTGCGGTGGAGGAGCTCTGCGCCTTGCTCGCACCGATCCAGTTCGAGACGGGGACACAGATCTTTCACGTTGGCGATGCGGGCGACGCAATGTACCTGATCGACGATGGCCGGGTCCGGATTTCTGTGACCGATGCCGATGGTCGCGACGTCATCCTCGCTGAGCTGGGATCGGGAGACTTTTTCGGTGAGATGGCGATGCTGGATCGGCACGGCCGTTCTGCCAACGCCATCGTTACCCAGAACGCGAGGCTCGCCATGCTTACGCGGGAGAATTTCCTGGCTTTCGTCTCAAGCGACTCTCGCATCGTTCTGGAGATGCTCAGTGCCATTACGAATCGGTTGCGCCGGACGGACGAATTGCTACGGCACCGCGTCTCTAGAAATGCCAATGAAGAAGATGCTAGGACGATGACGCTGGCGGACCGGGCGGCGGACAACATCGCGCGGTTTGGCGGCAGCTGGAAGTTTATTGCATTTGAGATCGGCCTGTTTCTTGCCTGGATGGCGGGAAATACCTGGCTTTTGGCCGAAAAACAATTTGATCCTTACCCCTACGTCTTTCTGAACCTCGTCCTCGCGATCATTTGCGGATTGCAGGCGCCCATAATTTTGATGTCACAAAATCGTGAAGCGCAGAAAGACCGGTTGCGTGCCGATCTTGATTATCAGGTCAACCTGAAGAACGAGATGTTGCTTGGAGAAATCCTTCGCCGGCTGGAAAAACGCGACTTAATGCCCGGTGACGATGTCGACGCAAAGGAGGGCGGTCGCGACAGCTAGAACTGACTCGGGGTGGTTTCGGGCTTGTCTCGTTTCCATAGGTGAAAGGTGTAGCTGAAAACGATGTAACCGAGGAGATGATGGGGACTTTCGTTGGTCACGTAGAGAGCCGGATTAAATTGCAGATCTCTGGTCAGATTGCATGTGAATCCAATAGTCGATGAATTATCGCGTCCGCTTATAAAATCCACCTGCACGCGCCAGGTCTTGTTGAAATCGTAAGCATAACCCAGAATTGCTTCATTGCGGTAACCGGCGTGGACCGCGCCTAGAATGAATTTCTGGTGTTCTCCGTAGTAGCCGCCTTCGAGGAACGGTTTTGGGTCGACGTGACTATGTGGCGACCAATCAAAGAATCCGGTGGAGAGGAGCCACGGATCTTTTTTGATGAGCGAAAGCTCCGTGGCAAGAATTACGTCATTGGGTTTGAAACCTTTAAAGACGGCGATTTCAGCCCAACTCGTCAATCCCATTTCAAATTGTACCTCGTAAGGATTCGCGATCCGCTCGCTTTGAATCTGGGCGCTGATGGAGAGGTCTCCTTCCGGCTGCAAATCGGGAGTGACAATCTGGCTAAGACCCTTCGTAGTTCCCCAAGCCGGGCTCGTTGCGGACAAGAGAACTATGCCCAGGAGCAGGCGAAATAACGTGCGCACCCGAAGCTTTCTACCCGACGCATTCCCGAACCCAAGCAGCAAATTTATCTGTCCCGACGGGACTGTTGTGGTTCAGATTTACAACGCCGACCGCAACGCCGCCGCTGTGAACCTCATGGTGGAATCGCCAACCAACTCATAGTTCCAGTTTTCATTGCTGGCGATTATCCCCAGCAGGGAGAGGTCATTCGCACAGAGTGCCAGCCAATCTTTTCGCGGGACCAAGCTTTGCCCGTCTCGTCTAATGTCCAATCGAATTTTCTCGACCACAGCCATGCCGTCGGCGATCTCGCTCATGTCTGATTTATCACGCGCATTGTTCTGCCAAAGACGGAATAAACCGTAAATCCGAAGAATTCTGATTGCAGGGTCAGGATTTCCCCGACCATCGCGATTTGGAGCTAAAAAGACTCCTCAGCTCTTCGAGCCCGCTCCCGAGCAAGACCGTCGTACCGCTCTATATGCCGCGTGCGCTCACCCATTGCACTGCGTAACGAGCAACTTCCCGAGCATTCGCCAGCTTAAGCTTCTCTTTGATGTGCGCGCGGTGGGTCTCGATCGTCTTTGGACTGAGATGCAACGCCTTGGCAATCGCCTTGACCTCTTCGCCTTTGCCGATCCGCTCAAGAATCTCCAGTTCGCGATCACTTAAACCATCAGTCGGATCAGCGCTTGGTTCTCTTCTCGTCAGAACCACGTTCGATATAACTTCGCTTGCCATTGAAGGACTGAGATAAACGCGGCCGTCAATCACTTCGCGCACGGCGACAAGAACGCTGCCCAGTGCATCCTGCTTGGTTACGTAGCCGTTTGCGCCGGCACGGAGCGAACGGACGGCGTAGGTTGGCTCATCGTGCATTGAAAGCACCAGTACCGGCATTTTCGGAAATTCCGCCCGAACCGATTTAGTCAATTCCAAGCCACCGGGTCCCTTGAGCCCAAGATCGACAATCATCAAGTGCGGCTTCAATTTCCGAACGAGCGTCAACGCTTCCGGAGCGCTGCTGGCTTCGCCGCAAACCGAGAATCCATCGTCCGAATTGAGCAATTGAACGAGACCGTGTCGAAAAAGCGGGTGATCGTCCACGACGACGATCCGAATCGATTCGGGCAATACACATTTTGGATTATCAACCACACCTCCCGAAAGAGCATCCGGCGCAACCGGTTTCGAGACGAGCGGCCTCGGTTGTCCGCTCGCTTGCTGTGCGCGTTTCTTTGCTTCTTTGCCAATCTGCGCCGTCGATTTCATTGATCTGCTGGCAGGGGCGATTGATCCAATCGCTGGTTTTCAAAACGGGCGGTTCGGTGAACCGCTCCTACCGGGAAAAACTCACAGAGCGACTGTAAGGTACACGCCGATGCCCGTTTCGCTCCATGGGCATGACTCGATTTCATTTGCGCGGCAGGTAGCAAGCCACGCGAGTGCCGTGCGGTTTTACTGATTTAATTTCCAGGCGTGCGCCAATCGAGCGCGCGCGGTAATCCATTATTTGAAATCCCATTCCCGATTCGTCGCGCGAATTAGCGCTAATCCCGACACCGTCATCGGTGATGGTTAATTCGATGCGTTTTCCAGAATCTCGCATGCGCACTATAATTTCGTGCGCCGCAGCGTGTTTGTTTGCATTGATGACCGCTTCACGGGCGATGCGGTAGAGATGGAGCGCTACGCTCGGGTCTGAAATCGAAATCTCGTCATCAATATCGAGACGATAGGGCACTCGTGATTGCCGCTTCAAAAGCGAGTGCAGGGCTGTGTGCAATCCGGCAGGATCCATTTCCACCGGATGCAGACCGCGGGCTATGGTTCGCGCTTCCGTGACTCCCTCATTTATCAAAGCGCAGATATTGTCGACCTCCTCCGGATTGACCTCCTTCCCCGATTTGAGGCGTTCGCCCATGGCCCGGGTCATAAAAGTTACGGCGGTAAGATGCTGACACAGACTATCGTGCAAATCCTGGCCCAGGCGGCGCTGTTCGCGATCGCTGATCTCGAGAATTTCGCGTTCCAATCGCTTGCGCAATGCAATCTCATTTTGCAATTCCTCGTTCGCAGTCACGAGTTCGCTCGTGCGTTCTTGGACCCGGGTTTCAAGCAGAACCTTGGCCCCTTCCAACACAGCCTCCGCCTGTTTTCGCTCGCCGATATCGAGAATCACTGCCACGGCTGACTGCGGATTGCCTGCGGCGTCGCGCATCGGCGACGCGCTTACATTGGCCCATAAAACGGAGCCGTCCTTGCGCAGGTAGCGTTTATCGAGCCGATACGGCAGTCCCTTGGCCACCATCCGCCGGAAAAGAGCTGCGCTTTCCCTGACGTCAGCAGAATGGGTGATATCGATAATCGATTTGCCGACTAATTCCGCTTCCTCGTATCCGAGCATTTCGCAAAACTTCCGGTTCACAAAAATCAGTCTTCCTTTGAGATTGGTTCGCGCCATGCCGACAGCGGTTTGATTTACCAGGGCGCGGTGAAGTTCCTCGCTCTGCCGCAGCGACTCTTCAGCTTTTTTATGCTCCAGACCGAGGGCAAGTTGGGCGGCAATAGTAAGGGCAACGCTTAGCTCGTTCTCGTCGAAAACGTGCGGTTTGTCGTAGTAAGCCATGAACTTCCCGATCAGCTTTCCTTCTGCCAACATGGGAACGAAGGACGCTGCTCGAATGCCTTCAGCTCTGATGGCAGACTTTATGGACTCGGGCATCGCGGCCGCGTGAATATCAGCCACCGAAACCACCAGCGGATCTTTGGTGTCCGGTTTCCATGGCGAATGACCTTCTACGGCTTTGCGATATCTGGCAGATAAGCCACGCCAGCTCACGAACCGCATCACCCCTTTGGCATCGAAGAGCAAAATCGCAGCGCGATCGCAGCGCAGCGCCGAGAGAATCGCATCAAGTGCGGCGTTGCAAACGGCCTCCGCCGAGGTCGCCTCGTGCCGTCGTCGCACAAATTCGTAGAGAGCCTCCTGTTGTCGTGCCGCGGTGGCCAATGACTGGGCGGAGCGGTTACGCTCGGTTATGTCTTCGACCAATCCAACGAAGTATTGAACGGCGCCTTGCTCGTTTCGGACAGCTTTCACTGAGGTGGTGGAGTCAATGACCTCCCCGTTTTTGCGAATCCATCGCTTATCGATGGTGTAACCGTCCGCTGCCCCCGCCATCACCTTATTGAAATTGACCAAATCGGCAGTGAGATCGTCCGGGTACGTCAGCTCGGCCCAGGTTTTCCGCAGCAACTCGTCGCGCGAATAGCCGAGAATTGCGCAAAGTTTCTCATTCACTTCGAGAAGTCCTTTCTCGGGCGATGTGATGACCATTCCGATGAGGCCGAGATCAAAGTAGCGCCGGAATCGTTGCTCGCTTTCAAGCAGCGCTTCCTCCGCTCGTTTTCGATCGGTAATATTTTGCGACAAGCCCACCGCGCGCACGGCCTTGCCATTCCCATCGCGCAAAATGATTCCCTGCGACTGTACCCAGGCGAGCCCGGCTCCGGGAATCACGTGGCGGTATTGCCAATCGAAGGCTCCGCCTCGCTTCACGGTTTCCTTCCAAAGAGTGATCGCCGCGCTGGCATCCAGGGGATGAAGCAACCGATAAGTATCAGCCACCGTTTTTGGAAATAGCGCTTTCGGGTAACCAAGAATCTGTTCTGCGTTGTCCGACCAGATCACGCGCCCTGATTTTAAATCGATTTCCCAGTTGAACATTTTCCCCGCATTCGTCGCGATCGCCAGCCGCTCCTCCGATTCTCGCAGGGCGGCTTCCGCGGCTTTCCGTTCCCTAAGGTCGATGATCGCCGTTTGGTAAAAAAGCCGCGCGTCGTCCAGAACCGAACTTGTCCTGCTGCTGGAGAGTTGAACCGGGATAGGCTCGCCACCAGCGTTTTTCAAATTCAACTCGGTTTGGACAGGAGCTTTCGAAGAACGGCAGCGAAGAAGATGCCGTTGAAAAAGCTCGGAATGGGCCCGGACGACGCGAAGCGCGAAGGAAGTACCTATGAGCTTATCGCGAGCCCGGCCCAGAAGCTGGGTGGCGGCGACGTTTAGCTCCTGGATATAACCGACCCGGTCGAAGCTTACATATGCGACGGGCGCGAAATCGTAAAGATCAGCATACCGCTGCATCGCCGCTTGGAGTTCACCGTTCCCACGGCCGTTACCCAAGCGGACAAGGTCGTATGTTAGAGCTGGTTTGGGTAAATTCTTGTTATCGCCCCGCGTTGAATTTTTTTTTGCAGGAACGGATTTCCGGCGGAGTCGCGTGATCGAGTTCGCGCCATTGCGTTTTCTGGCCGGCCGCTGCGTTCTATTCGCGCCGTTGCGTGACTTTCTTTGCGCTGGTGCTCGTTTCGCCGTCATGGCCTCTCCCGTCAATATCCATCAATGCAATGACTGCCCCTTCAATCTTATTCTCCAAGGTTCGATAAGGCCGAATCCGAAGAATATAGCGTCCCCCATCCGGACCATCCACCTCGCTTTCGTGAGTGGCCAGTGTGTCGATTACCTGCCGCAAGATTTTTTCCAAATCGGGAATATCGACGTTTGGTTTTAAATGCCGAATCGGACGCCCAATATCGGTCTGCATGATATTAAACGCTTCGCGAGCCAGGGGCGTCGCGCGCTGAACCAACAGTTCGTCGTTGACCGTCACGATCGGAAGATGAATGCTGCTGAATAAGTTGTTCAGATCGTTGTTCACCTGCATCATCTCGAGGTTGCGATTGCTCAGCTCTTCATTAAGCGTGGTTAGTTCTTCGTTGGTTGACTGCAGCTCTTCCTTTGCTGTTTCCAACTCTTCGTTGGTTGATTGCAGCTCTTCATTGCTGGATTCGATCTCTTCATTTGCCGACTTCAATTCTTCATTGGTCGCTTCCTGTTCCTCAATGATTGCCTGAAGCGACTCCTTGGTGCCGTCGAGCTCTCGCTGTAGCTGCACTATTTCCTTTTGCGCTGCTGTCTTTCCCGGCGCCGGCGTTTTTTTGCGAGCTTTTGTTCCCTTTGTTGTCTCGTCGAAAATAACCAGCAGGTAGGCGTTATCCGCGGATGCGACATTAAAGGGAACGACCTCAATATTTACCTCTGTTTCCTGGTCCTTTAGTTTTAGCATCGCCCGTTCCTTCCGAGCTGGCTTTCCTGTTTGTTTTGCCCGGTAAATGGCCATTCGCAGGTCCGGCCCCAAACTTCGGTGCACCAGTTGCAAAATATTGAGTGTAGCAGGTCCGGCCGCGTGTTCGATGTAGCGCCCGGTCCTCCCGCGAAATTGATGTACATGCATTTCACTATCGATGACAGCAGCGCCCGGAGCATAATTGCTGAGTATGATCCGGTCGGCCATTTGCATAACCTCCCCGCCAATGCTGAGGGCAGTATCAACGCGCGACAGCCGTGCTGGCGCTCGCGGCGTCTCGTAGCGCCGGTATTCGACAGGGTCGAACGCGAGCCGCGAAGGGAGAGGTTTTTTAATATAAATTCGATTGCGCTTGTCGACCAGATCAAAAAGATCGTTGAAGCGCCCGACCGTCTCGGTCGGTCCCAGGATTAAGTAGCCGCCGGGCTTCAGAGCAAAGTGAAACTCCGGCAGACAGCGCTTATGCGCTTCCGGGTTGAGGTAGATCAAAACGTTCCGGCAGCTGATCAAATCGAGGCGCGAGAAGGGCGGATCGGAAATCATGTTCTGGCGGGCAAAAGTGCAGAGGTCGCGCACTTCGCGATTGATTTGGTAAGAACTGTCGCGCTTTTGAAAGAAGCGCTTGAGGCGCGCCGGGGAAACGTCCTTCTCGATTGCGCTCGAGTAAATGCCCGCGCGTGCAAAATCGATCACTGGCTCGCTCAAGTCCGTGCCAAAGATTTGAATACGTACGTTTCGAGCGCGGCGTCCGAGCGCCTCGATCAGGCAGATGGCAAACGAGTAAACTTCTTCCCCAGTCGCGCAGCCGGGAACCCACATGCGCAAATCGGCTTCGTTTCGCCGTTTAAATAAGGCGGGGAGGAAGCGATTTTGCAGAGAAGTAAACAGTCGCTGATCGCGAAAGAAACTCGTGACATTGATTAGCAAATCGTTGAAGAGCGCTGCGACTTCCCTTTCGTTAACATAGACGAAACGCGCATAGTCAGTCAGCCGTTCGATTTTGTGCAGCGCCATCCGGCGCTGGATCCGACGATTAAGCGTTGTCTGTTTGTAGGCAGTAAAATCGACCCCCGTTTGTTTCTTTAGTGATAGATAAATCCGGCCCAGATCATCCAGCCTGGGCTGCTCTACAAGGGCTGCGCCATCATCGCCGTCAGGCCGTTGTTCCGCTTGAACGTAAGGATGCGCGGCGATGCGTCCGATTTCCCTGGCGATTTCGCGGGGCGGGAGTGTTAGATCTACAAAGCCGGAATTTATCGCGCTCCGAGGCATGTCGGAGAATTTCGCGCTCTCCTGATCCTGCGCGAAAGTCAGGCCCCCGGCAGCTTTGATCGCTCGCACCCCGGCTGTGCCGTCGCTTCCTGTGCCGGAAAGGATTACACCGATCGCACGGGATCTACTTTCTTCCGCGAGCGACTCAAAAAAATGGTCGATTGCCAGATTGAGGCGCTCCTGCCGGCGCACCAGTGTGAGCAGCCCATTCTTGAAAATGACGCACTTGTTGGGTGGTTGAACGTAAACGGTATTTGGCCGCGGCGCAGTCGGGCCGGTAAGCTCGATCACCGGCATCTCAGTTATTTTGCCGAGCAACCTCGCCAGGTTGCTCACGTGATTCGGGTCGAGATGCTGCACGATCACGAAAGCCATCCCGTTTATCGGCGACAAGTTTCGCAATAGCTCCGACGATGCTTCGAATCCCCCGGCCGAGCCGCCCACGCCCACGATTGGACAACCTTTGGGCGTCGCTCGGCCCCGCGAGCCTGTCCTCCGTTTGCCCGGCTCTGTCCCTCGCAGAGCCTTTCCTTTCGGGACGGCTTTCTTTGCTCGTCGTTTCGAAGCCATAGCCCCATAAAGGATGAATTACGTATTCTGCGTATTCAAGCTCCTATTCCAGAGAAGCGGGCGAAATCCGACCTTCCGTTTCTCGGGGGAAACTCAAGCGGCGCGAATAACAATAGAACCAGTTCCGTCAAAAATTTCGAATCTAACCGAAGTGAGGGCGGAAAAGGGGAAGTGGGAAGTGCTCTGCCCGGTTCACGGACAGCACGTCGTTGACCGGAAGACGGAGCCCAGTGTTTGCAAAGTGAAAGTGCAGATATCGCCGCGATGCGTCCGCGAATGTCGAAAACCCCTTCTTAGCGCGGTCAGGGTTAGAAGCAAAGAAGGTTCCGCCCAAGACGCGGGTTCAAGCGTCAATTCTAAGGACGCACCGGCCTTCGGGTTTACCTTCCATTAAAGGGAGTTTCCGACGGTCGTGAACTAAACTCCATCAAAGTACAAACATTCCAATAGCGGCTGCGAACATGGCAATCGTTGTTATTGCAACTACAACTCTGGACAAGATTGAGCTCGGCTGGTCTTGCATCAATTTGCGATCGGAGGCCACGTAGAGAATGGCAACGAGAAGAAACGGCGCCAGTACTCCGTTAATCACTGCAGTCCAGAAAAGGGCTTTTACCGGGTTGATACCGATGAAATCGATTCCTATTCCTACGAGAGTGGAGAAAAATACCACCGTGTAGAAAAAGCGAGCGCCATTAAACGACTCATCCAAACCCTCTCTCTTGGCAAACGTCTCGGCAAAAGCATA
>DASXIC010000075.1:0-4750 GCA_036498205.1 Chthoniobacterales bacterium
TGAAGTGGAGCTGGAACGCTCGCGGACGCGGGAAAGCGCGCTGGAAGTGACTTTTGGTTTGAAAGTGCGGGTCCGGGCATTGCGTGATGTGGACGCCGAGCTCAACGGAACGAAGCTGCGTGCCGGCACGAGAGTAGAAGCGACTCTGGAAGACAAGATTGTTTTCCACACCACGAGCGAGCTTGATTTGATCGATCTCCGGCGCCGGGCCCGGGCTTTGGGTGGCCGGTTCCAACTCAAAGCTTCCAAATCCGAATATCTCGTTTCGAACAATCCCAGTTTGCTGGCAGCGGACGACATCCTCCTTTCACCCGGCACCGCCGGCGACGTGCTGCTGAAGATTTCCTGCGATTACGACAAGCGCATCGGGACGCTGGAAGTGTTGGAAGCTGACCGGCCGATCATGGTAGGCGAAACCGCAGTGAAGGGAGGGGCGCCGCTAAGAGATGGCGACACCATTCGAATCGACGTCGGCCAGTTCCTAAAATGCAATTTCTCGGAGCGCATCATTGAAGAAGAGCGCAATATTATTCGCACGCTCGAGGTGAGCGAAATCCATCATCGTTTCAGCAGCGGCGATGTGGGTCTTGAAGGCATTTCCTTCAACGTCTCGCGTGGCGAATTGGTCTGTGTAATGGGGGCGAGCGGCTCGGGCAAGAGTACCTTGCTCAAGGTGTTGGCGGGCCAGCTGCAGCCCAGCTCGGGCCAGGTATTGCTCAATGGCCAGTCGCTTTACCCACACCTGGATCAACTGAAACATTACGTCAGTTACATCCCTCAGGAGGATGCATTCGACGAGCACCTCACCATTGGCGAAAATCTGCTCTTTGCCGCTGCCATCCGTTCGCCGCACTTGTCCCGGCGCGATCGCAGTCGCCGCCTGGAAGGCAAACTGATCGAGCTTGGATTAAACGAACGACGCGACGCAGTCGTGGGCAGCGCTATCAAAAAAACGCTCAGCGGCGGTGAGCGAAAGCGACTGAACATCGGCCTGGATATGATTGGCTCGGCCGACGTTTATCTGTTCGACGAACCGACTTCGGGGCTGAGCTCGAAAGATTCGGAACACGTCATCGAGATCATTCGATCGATGGCGCACAACAAAATCATCATTGTCACGATTCACCAGCCGAGCTCAAAACTTTTCCAGATGTTTCATAAGGCGATCCTGCTCGACAAAGGCGGACGCCTCGTCTTTTTCGGAACGCCCACGGATATGCTCCGTTATTTTGCAGAAGCGGAACATCAGCACCAATTCGGGGCCGATCTGGGCGCCTGCCCCTCGTGCGGAACGACGCGTCCGGAATTTATTTTCGATGTCCTGGAAACTCCGCTGCGCGATTTGAGCGGCGACATTATTTTCGAAGAAAATAACCGCGGACAACTGGTTCCGGCACGCCGTTATTCGCCGGAGTTTTGGCGGGACAAATACGAAGCGTTCCGCCTGATCCAGGACGTCAAACAGGTTTCATTGCGCAAGGAGCAGGTTATGCCTTTGCCGGCGGCGCCGGAGCAAAAGAAACGGCCGCCGATTCGCTGGCATGACGAGTGGACTCAGTTGCGGACGCTGCTCAGACGCGCATTCATCAGCAAGCTGCGCAATCGCGCCAATCTTGTCATCACCATCGGAGTGGCGCCGGTGCTGGCGTTTCTGATCGCGACCATCCTGCGTTATTCCGATAGCGGAAAATACGATTTCGCGTCGGCGTATCACATTCCGACATTTTTATTTCTCACCCTGATCGTCGCGATGTTCCTCGGCCTCACCAATAGCGCCGACGACATCATCCGGGATCGTGCGGTCCTGCAACGCGAACGTAACCTGAACGTGCGGCTCTTTTATTATGTCTTCGCCAAGACGGTTTCGCTCGGCGTATTCGCGCTGGTTCAGTGCATCCTTTTTGTCCTGATCGGCAATTATATTCTCGGGATTCGCGGGATGTTTTGGATCGATCTCGGGATCGTTTTCATGACCGCGATGGGCGGCATTGCGCTGGGACTGGTGGTTTCCGCGCTGGTGTCGGATGCGAAAACGGCGGCCAACATTGTGCCGCTGGTGTTGATTCCACAAATCATCATGGGCGGTGCACTCATCAAATATGAGGACATGAACCGCAATCTTGGGCTGGTCTATTCGATGACCCACTGGTTCAGCGAGCATCCGACGAATGAGCAGGCCAAGAAAATGGACAGCAAACTGCAGGTGCCGTTCGTCTGCGAATTCATCGCCATGCGCTGGTCGTATGAAGAATTGGTCGTGGCGCAGGCGAAATTGAATCCGCTGACGCGACGCCAGGAGCGAGCCCAGCGCGAAATCGACCGGATCGTGGCAAAACACGACATGACTCCGGAGCAGACGAAACGTTTAAATGAATTGAAAGAGACGCTGGCGGTGCTTTCCGGGCTCGAGGCTAAGTCGGCCGACCAACTGGACGGCTTTCTAGGGCAAATCGATCAGGTGCTGGATCGCAAACGCCCGTTTGATCGCACTCTGTTCAAGGACGCGAACGGCCCGATCACGGCCGAGACGCTTTATTTGAATCAAAAAGTTTCAGACCTGATCTCGAACGCGGAAATGGAGCAAAACGATTACCGGCGCGGTGGCAAGCCGAACGTGTTTTTCGGAGAAGAGAAACGTTATGCCGGGATGAAAGTGAACCTGTTCATTTTCAACACCGTCGTTCTCATTGTATCAACGCTCGCTCTGCTTGGACTATTGCATTGGATCTTGCGGCGGGATCTCGAAGTCCGTCGCGCCAAGGCCTAGTCGGTCGTGGCGATTGCTTGCGAAGAGCATTGGCGAGTTGACCGCCTCGGACTCGTTTGGCGGGCGGTTCGGTGAACCGCCCCTACCAAAATCGCCCGAAATATTGGCAAAAGGAATCAGCGGCCCGAGCCGGCCGTGCGAAGGGCTGTAGCCCCGAACGCCTTCGGGGCTGTCCACAGCGCAAAGTACCAGATCCGCTTGAGACAGCGGACTCTACAGCGATTGAAGTGAATAGCATGCGTGTGTGCGCTGTAGGGTGCGCTGTCCTCAGCGCACATACCGGATCCGCTGAGACAGCCCCGAAGGCGTTCGGGGCTACAGGAATTGTCGAAAGTCCGGCAGAGGCGGAAATTTGAATCAGGCGTTTGTTCGGCTGGGAATGACAACGTTCCTATTCATATTAATCTTTAAGCCATGGCTAAGAATATTCCGTCCGTCCGTTTGATCGTTGCCCCGAGCGAAACTGATCCCGACATGCTTTATGCAACACGTGTGTTCATTGGTGATCCGTTCATTTTTCTCGAGCAGAACGGCAAGCGCACGCTGGTCTTGAGCGATCTGGAGATCGATCGCGCCAAGAAAACGGCCAAGGCGGACGAGTTCGTCATGTTCAGTGAGCTGGAACGAGAGGTGCAAGGCAAGGACCGGTTGCCGCCCGCCTACGAACGAGTGCTGGCCCATTTTCTGGCCAAGCGAGGCGTGAAGCGCGCGATCGTGCCCGCCAATTTTCCACTCGGTTATGCCAAAGAACTGGAGCGCGGCGGTGTGGCACTGGAAACCAGCAACGGATTGTTCTGGCCTGAGCGGGAAACCAAAACAGCGGAAGAGATCAAGATGCTTAGTCACGCATTACGCATCACCGAAGCGGGAATGAAACGCGGAATGGATGTTTTGAAGGCGTCAAAACCTGGCGCCGGAAAGAAACTCAAATGGTCCGGCAAACCGCTGACTTCTGAAGTGCTGCGGGCGGAAATAGATTCCGCCATTTTGCGGGCCGGTGGTCTGCCCGCCAACACCATCGTCGCCGGCGGCGACCAGGCGTGCGATCCGCATGAGCGCGGTCACGGTCCGCTCTTCGCGGACTCTCTCATTATTTTCGATGTTTTTCCGCGGGATGCGAAGACGGGTTACTACGGCGACATGACCCGGACCGTCGTTCGTGGCCGGGCGAGTGATGCGCAACGGAATCTTTGGCAAGCGGTCAAGGCTGGCCAAGCCCTGGCCCTGAAAAAGATCAGGGCCGGTGTCGATGGTCTAAGTATCCATCAAGCAATTCAAAAGCTCTTTGCCGATCGTGGTTATAAGACCGAAGTACGGAACGGCAGGCGAGTTGGCTTTTTTCACGGTACTGGTCACGGGCTCGGACTCGAAATTCATGAATATCCGCGGCTGCAAAAAGTGACTTTGAAAGCGGGCCAGGCGCTGACCGTTGAACCGGGTTTGTATTATCCTGGAATCGGCGGCGTCAGAATCGAAGATGTAGTCATTGTCGAGCGCGACGGGTGCCGAATTCTCTCGCGTTTTCCCAAACAATTGGAGATCTGATCGCGCCGCGTGGCGCGTCATCCCGAGCAGACGCGAGGGATTTCGCAAGCGTCTGGGAAGATAATCGCGAGGTTCCTCGCCGTCTGCGCGGCTCGGGATGACGGATGTCGCGCTGTAGTGTGCGCTGTCCTCAGCGCGAATTTGCTAATTGCACGATGGTTCTCGGCTCCATTGCGGTAAGGGGGATCCAGGCCAATCGACCCCCGCCGAATGAACGGCGATGGCTGGCGTTGGTCTAACAGGAGGATACTTATGTACCCCTACGGCTACGGTGGATATATTGGTAACTGGCTCCTGCTTATTGCGGTCCCGATGATTATCGGGCTGTGGGCCCAGTTCCGTGTCAGCAGCGCTTTCCGCAAATGGAGTGAAGTCCGCGCCACCGCGAACATTACCGGCGCGGAATGCGCACGTGAGATTTTAACGGCGGCGAACATT
>DASXIC010000076.1:0-9969 GCA_036498205.1 Chthoniobacterales bacterium
TTCGGAAAGGATAAGCGCTGAAAGCATCTAAGCGCCAAGCCTATCCCAAGATGAGATCTCCCTGAAGGGTCGTGGTAGACCACCACGTTGATAGGTCTCCGGTGTAAGTGCAGTAATGTATTCAGCTGAGAGATACTAATAGCCCGTTCGGCTTGATCATTTACTTTTCCAATACCCTGCTGTTCCGGTGAAAATCGGGACAGCAGTAATGGGAAATGAATGATCTAAAAAAACTCAGACAGTTGTAGCCGCGTCGCTCAGTCGACGCGCAAATTCGAAACTTCCTGTATGTAGATATCAGAGAACCACCGGATCAGTTGATAGTGAATGGCTGATAGTTGATTGTTCTTTTGACAAAATAATCTGATCGCTAGAGATGAACGCTGAGCGGCGAGACTGATGGCTCTCAACCATCAACTCTCAACCATCAACTCTCTTCTCTGGTGATTATAGCGCAGTGGCACCACCCGTTCCCATTCCGAACACGGAAGTGAAACGCTGCAGCCCCGATGGTAGTGCGACGAAAGGTCGTGCGAGAGTAGGACGTCGCCAGAACCAAAACCCCGCTGGGTTAATCTCAGCGGGGTTTTTGTTTGGCCACGCTTACTCCAGCAGAGAACACGACGTGTTGGGAAGCCGTCGGGTAGATGGTCAAACCTGCGAGGGTAGCGGGTGAACGAACGGGAGTTCACGAATCAGCAGGACATCGCTTTTTCGCGTGAAACGCCGGCGTCTGCCCCTAAGACCCTTGCCGACGATTCGATCCACGAGCTGCGTCATTGGCACGTCGAGCGACTGCGCCTTCCAATAAAGCTTGGACACCAACTCGCGCCGAATTCGTGCGAGGGCGAGATTGGCACTTATTTCGATCCACCCTTTGGTGCTACAACTCTTCTCTTGTTTGCACCTGGGTAATCGGGCTAAGTTTTTCAATGCTCACCAGCCAAAAAGTCATCGACGCAATTAACGAGCAGATCGGGTACGAGTTTAGCGCCGAGCTGCAGTATTACGCGATCGCGGCGCATTTCGCAGCCGAGGCGCTGCCGCAACTGTCGGCGCACTTCTTCAAGCAGGCCGAGGAGGAGAAAGGCCATGCTTTGCGCTTTATTAAATATGTGGTCGATGCCGGCGGGCGCGTGGTCATCCCGGCAATCGACGCACCGAAATCAAATTTCAAGACTCCTAAAGACGCGGTGAAGCTTTCGCTCGATCAGGAAGTGAAGGTCACCCATCAGATCAATGCTCTGGTCGAGCTCGCCCGATCGAAAAATGATTATATCACGATCAATTTTCTACAGTGGTTCCTGACCGAACAGCTCGAGGAAGTTTCCTCCATGGACAATTTGCTTAAGATCGTCCAGCGCGCCGGCGACGATTTGTTACAAGCAGATGAATATCTCGCCAGGGTAGGAGTCAGGGCCATGCCGGAACCCCCGGCGGAATAGCCGATGAGTGAGAGATTTCTCGGTCCGAGCCGACTCGAGTGACAAGATGGGCCAATTTCGGCCATCAAGAAAAGACGGTGCGGAATAGGAAGTTCCTAGTTTCCTGCTTTCGTGATTAATTCCCCACTTCGCAAAAATCTTGAATAGCCCAGGGGGGAGCCGTCTAATCGACAAACCTATGAAAACAAAAACATTCAGCTTATTGGCAGCGGCGAGCCTGGCCTTCAGCGGTCTGGCGTTCGCCGGAGCAAAGACATATCAAGTGACCGGCCCGGTGCTGGAAGTAAACGATTCGATAATCGCCGTGCAGAAGGGCAAAGATCGCTGGGAGCTAGATCGTAACTCGGACACAAAGGTCAACGGCGACGTGAAGGTGGGCGATAAAGTCACCGTCACCTACACAATGAGCGCCAAGGAAGTTGAGGTGAAAGCGGGTAAAGCGGGCGCCAAGAAGGAAAAAGCAAGCCCGACAGCGTCGCCAAAGGGCTAAGGATACGCCGGCCGCCTATTGAAGATTTTATCGCCGGTCGCGTTTATCGAGCGCGGTCGGCGATTTTTCGAACAGCGTGATGTGAGCGGCTTCGTCGGCGGTGTGGACTTTGCTATCGCAGGATAGACCTAGACTACGATTCCACGCCGACGGCGACCGGCTGTTCTGGCGTCTCAGCATGCGCGGTATCAGTCGGCGCAGCTTCAATTGCGGTGATTTCGAAAGTCGCTGTACCCTGATCGATATTTAACGTCACACGTTGGCCCATCCTTTTTCCGAGCAGGGCCTGTCCAATCGCCGTCTGGTAGGAAATGACGTGCCGCTCCGGATCGCCATCCCATGCGCCCAGAATAGTGTATGACTCTTCATTGCCCGATGTTATTTCCCGTAGTCTGACCACAGTGCCGATGGAAACCTGGGTCGTATCCGGATTGGAAAAATCTGTGCCACGAGCTTGATGCAACATCTGCTCGAGCTCCGATTTGCGGCGCATTAAAACCGCCTGCATTTCCTTCGCCGCTTTAAATTCGAAGTTCTCGCGGAGGTCGCCGTAAGATCGGGCGACGCCAATCTCCTTGCTGTTCTCGGGAATCTTCTTGTTCACGAGCTCTTCGAATTCGGCTTTGCGCTTATCGAGACTGCTCCAGGAAACGATGAGTGCGCCCTGTTTTTCGCCCTGATCGCCTGTGACCATGGCCTCCAAATCAGGATACAATTTGATCACTCGCGCCATGAGGGAGCGTTTCGTCAAATCGTCGAATACTGGAGTCAACAGCAATCGCCGCATGGCGTCCCGGGCGGTACCGACATCGGCACCGGCGAACATGTCCCCGACTAACTCCCGATCATCGAGGAGCAGATCGCGCAGGCGTGAGGATCGGGACGTTTCATTATGCTGATCGCGTTCGATCGCGGAGAGCATTGCCGGCAACATTTCGGGGGTGACAAGACTCGGAAAACTGGCGCGCTCGCGCGCGAGCCATACAAGAATGTCGCTCGTTGCCGAATGCTCGCGAATCGCCCGTTCCAGCAACGATAACAGTTCGGTTTGCTGGCCATTCTCGATAAAAATCCTCGGGATCTGCGACACCATCCGCGGATTGTTGGACATCATCAACTGCCAGGCACGGAGGGTCCAGCGGTCGCCTAATGTGCGTGGCAATGCCTGCAAGACGCGGCGTTCCTTGGCCGAGGGAAGCTTCGGCAGCACGGCGCTCAAGCGTGATTCTTCCTCCGAAACCAACCGTTCCAAGGTGAGATCGGGGCGGCTAATTTTCAGCTCGGGAATTCGCTCAAGCAGATCGTCCCGACCGAGCACGAGCTCGAAGCTGAGCGCGGAATGAAGTTTCTGATTCTGCGCCGCGGTGCTCTCGATTTTCTCGACGATCGGCTGCAACTGCGCGACCGGATCCTTGAACTCATGGTAAAATTTGATGATTTGATCCAGCGCGGCCGCCTGTTCTTTCGGTTGTCGCGTGCGATGGAAAAATGTAAGCAGTTCATCGGCGCGCGAAACCGGCTCGGCCCGGAGCGCGATTGGTTCCGTCTTCTTCGTCGGAAGGGAAAAGTATCCGCCTGCCTTCATCGCTCTTTTCGCGGCTGTCCACCAGCGTTTCCATTCGGCTTCGGTGAAGAAATCACCGAGCAGCATTTCACTGATTTGAGACAAGGTCGCTTTACCACCGAGGCTCTCCAAAATATTGCGAACGACCGCTGCCGGATCGGATTTGAGCATCGCCTTGATCTCGTCTGGCTGATTTACTTTGCGCGCGAGAAAATGCTCCTGAGGAATCGGTGTAAGAGTCTCCGCCGCGTAGGCGAGTTGCATCGGGTGTTTCGGCTTGGCATTAAAGTCGATAACGATCTGATTGAGCAGGAGATTCCATTCGGCGACGCGGCCAAATCCCCAGCTTTTGTGCAAACAGAACGCGCCAGGCTTAAGCCGTTGCAACTGTTCAGCCGCTTTCGTCGTCAGTTTTCCTGATTCGACGAGTTTCTCCAGTTCAGCATCCATTGAGGGTTGTTCACCCTACGAAAAACATTTTGTCATGCGAGATAAAATTGGCCGCGTCTAACGGCGTTTGACGTTGCGGCAACTGGCGCGACGTGAAACGGTTGCGCCTGTGTCGACCAGCATCTGGTTTTGGGTTGCCTTTCATTTGGGCGTTTTTGTCGCACTGGCGGTCGATCTGATTCAGTTCAAACACCGCGACCGAGAGCTCAGCATGCGGGCGGCGGCACGACGAACGCTGCTCTGGATTGCACTTTCCCTCGGCTTTAGCCTGGTGGTGCTTCGCCTGCAGGGTACCGAACGAGCGCTCGATTTCCTGACTGGCTATCTCATCGAATATTCTCTCAGCGTAGACAACATCTTTGTTTTCGTCCTGATCTTCTCCTACTTCAAAGTGCCACCCATCTCACATCACAGGGTGCTCGTCTGGGGAATTGTCGGCGCGCTGATAATGCGTGGGATTATGATCTGGCTTGGGGTCGCGCTGGTGGAGCGCTTTCACTTTATTCTCTACATCTTTGGCGGGTTCCTGGTCATCACAGCCATCCGTATGGCTTTTGGTGAACGCGATGAAAAACAGTTTGGCGAAAGCTGGCTCCTGCGAGCGTGTCGCAAACTTCTCCCAGTCACGCCTGACTTCCGTGGATCGCATTTTACCGCGCGGATCGATGGCCGGCTCATGCTCACTCCACTGGCCCTGGTCTTGCTCGTGATTGACGTAATGGACCTCGTTTTCGCCGTCGACTCGATTCCGGCCGTCTTCGCGATCACGACCGACACGTTCATCGTTTATACCTCCAACATTTGTGCCATTCTCGGTCTGCGTTCCCTCTATTTTCTGCTCGCGAATTTAATGAATCGCTTCGTCTACCTCAAAAACGGTTTGTCCATCATTCTCGGCTTTGTCGGCTTCAAAATGATTTTTTCTCACCTTTACCCAATTTCCAATTACCTCTCCCTGGTTGTTATCGTCATCGTTCTAGCTATCACCATTGGCGTTTCGATGTTTGCGACACGAAACCACGCCGAGGGCGAGGAACGAAAATGAAGTGTTGCATAAACATGCTGGAATTTGATTGACTCGCTGTGCGTATGAAGACCGTGGTCGCTTTCTTAGCCGCCGCCATCGCGAGCAGCGCTTTGGCTGACATTCACGACCCACCCTCGAATGACTACGGACCCACGCGTAAGCTGGGACGCGGCCTTGCGAATTTCTTTCTCGCGCCCGCCGAAATTCCGGTCACCATCGCCAAGGTCAGCACCGATGAGGGAAATGCGGCTGCCGCTGGCTATGGGGTGGTTCGCGGGTTGGGTCGCTCCGGCGCGCGTCACATTGCAGGCCTGCTCGAGATTTTGCTTTGGCCGGTGCCGGCGTATCGGCAGAGTTATTATCCACTTCTCCCGAGCGATATTCCATGGATTCACGCTGGCTACTCGGAATTTCCTCCTGAGCTCGGAAACGAATCCAAATATCCTTACGTCCGAGACTACTGACGGCGCTTGGGTCGCCCGAAGAAGTTTGGCTTGCTCGATCCCTGTCTGGTCAAGTGGTCGAAACCGTCATTGAGCTGGCCATTAACGATGTCGCCTTTGGCGGCAAAGGCGTGGGTCGTAGCGGAGGAAAAGCCCTCTTTGTCCCCTATGTTATTGACGGCGAAACGGTGTCGGCGCGAGTGGTGGCGGAGCATAAGAAATTTCTCGAAGCCGAACTTGAAGCAGTGCTCACAAGCTCGCCTCATCGAGTCGAACCGCGCTGTCCCTATTTTGGCCGTTGCGGCGGGTGTGCCTACCAGCATGTTGATTACGAACATCAACTCGCGCTCAAATGGCGACAGGTGAAAGAGACGCTGCGTCGAATCGGGAAGATGGAAAACCCTCCGATGCGTCCGCTCGTCCCCTCGCCGCTCGAATACGAATACCGCAACCGCATCACCGTCCACGTTCGGGAAGGTATTATCGGATTTTTCCGGCGCGACTCGAATACTTTGCTCGACATTGAGCGTTGCCCGATTGCCTCTTCCGAGGTGAACGAGCGTTTGACGCAATTGCGCGCGCGACACCCGGCTGAAGGTCACTACACCCTGCGCGCTCATGCCGGCGCGCCCGTCTTCGTCCAGGCCAACGATGCGGTCGCTGCCTCGCTCCTGGACCTGGTCGATCGGTCGATCGCTCCTTCGGTGGATTTGGTCATCGATGCTTACTGCGGCGCAGGGTTCTTTGCCAAACGGTTGCGTTCACGCTGCAAAAAAATAATCGGCATCGATTGGAATCAGCACGCAATCGCCGCGGCGCGGAAAGGGGCGAACACAAACGAAGAATATATTGCGGCTGACATTGAAACTGAACTACCGCGTTTACTGCAGGAAAATCGCTCTGAATCGTTCGCCCTGATTCTGGACCCACCGGCCACCGGTCTAACCGAGGCGACTCGCCACACGTTGCTTGCGCATCCACCCACGCAACTGATTTATGTTTCGTGCAATCCTGGTACCCTCGCGCGCGATTTGAATGCGCTGAAAAACTCCTTTTCCTGCGAATCGGTGACGCCGCTGGATATGTTCCCCCAGACGGCCGAAATCGAAGTCACCGCCGAACTCTCACCGAGGCGATCAGGTACGCGGTAGAATCGGCTTGCTACTGCCCCGCGCCACCGCCGAAAGTCTCGACCGCAAAATGGCTGAACGCGCATTTGGGCAGACGGCTGGAGTGCATCGGCCGCGCAACCTTGATTGGAAACGCGCAGCGGCACTGCTTTATGGCGATTGGGGCACGAGCAAGGCCTATGTCCTCGGTCTGGCTTATCTCGCCGCCGGCTATGCCTCCCTGCCCATCGTTCTCGCAGTTTGCGCCCTCACCGGTCTCGTCGGAATCAACTACGCCGTAATTTGCCGCTACTTTCCCGATGGTGGCGGTGTTTACTCGGCGGCCCGGACACAGGGAAGATTGCTCGCGGTTGTTGGTGCGCTTCTCCTGATTGCGGATCTCACCGTCACGGCCGCTCTTAGTGGCTGGTCAGGTCTCAGCTACTTCAATATTCCAATTCTCAAGGACCACATCGTTTGGGCCACGGTAGGAATCCTTTTGGTGATGGGCATGATAAACTGGTTCGGTCCCAAGCACAGCGGTAGTTTGGCTGTGGCTCTCGCGGTACCCACCGTCATCGTCGTCCTAGTTCTGATCGGTCTGACGGCGCCGCATTTAACGACGCGCTATTTGGAACGGCCGCACGAAAGTCCGGGGCAGCTTTGGGTGCAATTCGTCAGCGTGATACTTGCCCTCAGCGGTGTGGAAGCAATCGCTAACCTGACCGGCGTCATGAAACTTGATCGCGGCGCGACGATTGCGAATCCAACCGTGGGCCGCGAGGCTTCGAAGGCAATTTGGCCAGTCGCGATCGAAGTCGTGATCGGCACCGCCCTTCTCGGCTGGGCCATGCTCTCGCTGAACCCAAATGCAAGTGTGACGTTGTCCAGCGGCACCTACACCATGCGCGAAGCGCTGGCTTTGCGCAGTGAAGATACCCTGCGCTTCATCGGTGAGCAGTTTGGTGCGCAAAATTTCGGAGTCTTTGCCGGTCAAACCCTTGGCTGGATCGTTGGCGTTGTCTTTTTCCTGCTGCTGTTGAGTGCCGCTAATACGGCGATCGTGGCAATGATCGGGCTGCTCTACATGATGGCCCGGGACCGGGAAATGCCTGCAGGTTTCACTGAACTTAACCGGCACGGCGTCCCCCGATTCCCGATCTTCATCGCAGTTGGTCTGCCGGTGATTGTGATCATTGCAACAGCGAATTTTACCGCCCTGGCGGGCCTTTACGCCATCGGTGTGGTCGGTGCAATCGTGGTAAACCTCGGCTCCTGCTGTTTTAATCGCTTGCTGCCGGTGAAGATGCACGATCGCGTGCTCTTTGGCGTTACCTTCGCCATTTTGTTTTTGGTCGAGATCACGCTTGCACACACGAAGCCGGACGCGTTGTTCTTTGTTGTTTGCGTGCTCGGCGCCGGTCTCGCCTTGCGCTCCTACACTTTGAAGCGGCAGGGCATCACCACTCTTACTGTCACCCGCCAGGTCGCCGAAATGGTTTCGCCCACTCTGGTTGCAACCATGCAAACCCGCCTGGAGGAAGGCCAGCGCATCATGGTCGCAGCCCGTGGAATCACACCGGTGCTGAGCTATTCGCTGGATGAGGCGCAACTGCGCAAGGCCAGCCTCTATGTCGTTTATGTAAAAGAGCTGGCCGTCTATTACGGGGCCGGGCCGGTGCGCGCGACCCGAGCAAAATGGCATGAAGATCCGGAGGCGAATGCCATTTTATCTTTAATGCTGAAGCTAGGCAGCGAACGCAATGTTCCGGTGGTGCCGGTTTATGCCATCAGCGAAGATCCGGCCGCAACCATTCTTGATCTCGCTGCCACAATAGGTGTCGATTATCTCATGTTGGGCACATCGCATCGGCGCACGCTTGCGAATCTTCTTCGGGGCAACGTTGTCACCAATATCGCAGATCAACTGCCTGATACCATCCGGCTCATAATCTACGGTTGAGCCCGCCGATGACGACACCGCTCAAAGTTCTGGTGGCGGATCCGATCTCGCAGCGCGGAATTGAGGAATTGACGCGAGGGAACAGGATTCAAGTCGAGGTCCGCACTGGCCTGACGGAATCGCAAATCCTCCAAGTTATCAGTGACGTGCACGGACTAATCGTGCGTAGCCAGACCAAAGTGACCGCTGAGATCTTGAAAGCGGCGAGATTGCTGCGTGTTGTCGGCCGGGCCGGTGTCGGCGTCGACAATGTTGATATTGAAGCGGCGACCCGACGCGGCGTGCTGGTACTCAACGCCCCGGGAGCAAACACAGTGTCAACCGCGGAGCACGCTTTTTCGCTGCTACTGAACCTAGCTCGCAATATCGCGCGGGCGGATGCGACGGTAAAAGCCGGGATCTGGGACCGAAAAAATCTCGAGGGCGTTGAACTTTACAACAAGACGCTTGGCATCATCGGCATGGGCCGCATCGGCAGTGAGCTAAGCCGCCGCGCCATCGCCTTCGGCATGCGAGTGGTGGCGTTCGATCCCTATCTTTCCGCCACGCGTGCCCGCAGCCTGCAAGTGGAATTGGTCGAAGAAATTGATGACCTGCTGAAGGAATCCGATTTTATCAGCCTGCATAGCCCGCTAACGGACGAAACGCGTCATATTCTCAATGCCGAGCGGCTGGCAAAAACCAGGTTAGGTGTCCGCATTATCAATTGTGCCCGTGGCGGGTTGATCGATGAGCGCGCACTCGCCGATGCACTGCGATCTGGGCACGTCGCTGGAGCTGCGCTCGATGTTTTCGAAATTGAACCCTTGCCGTCCGATTCCTGCCTGCGCTCGGCTCCGAACCTTGTCCTCACGCCCCATCTGGGGGCATCCACGGCTGAGGCGCAAGAGAGCGTTGGGATCGAGATCGCGCAATCGATTAGCGCCGCGTTGCTGGAAGGAACGATTCGAAATGCAGTCAATATGCCGAGCCTGGATGCCAAAACGCTTGCGATCATTGGCCCACATTTGCGGTTCGGGGAAAAACTCGGCCGTTTCCTGTCGCAATTGGCGCCGCGCCGTGTCGATTACCTCAACATCAACTACAGCGGCAAGGTTAACGAAGTCGATACCACCGCCATTACGCGCGCCGTGCTGAAAGGATTTTTGCAAAACGCCGGCGGCGCCGAAGTGAACGAAGTTAATGCGCCCGCTTTCGCACAAAGTCTTGGACTCAAACTGACTGAAACACGATTGAGTGCGCCGGGCGACTACTCGGACCTGCTTGAAATTTCGGCTACCGCCGAGGGGAAAAGCGTTTCGGTCGGCGGCGCGTTTTTCGGCGCAACACCCCGAATCGTGAGTGTCAATAGCCGGCCGGTGGAAGCAAGACCGAGCGGCGTTGTCCTTGTCCTGGAGAACACTGATCGGCCGGGGATGGTGGGGCGGATCGGAATGTTGCTTGGAAATGGCGGCGTCAATATCGCAACCATGTCGCTG
>DASXIC010000077.1:0-10468 GCA_036498205.1 Chthoniobacterales bacterium
CGTGTCTTTCCCAGGCCAGGGTTGGGGTGGCATGGGGTGTGATTGGCGCGGCTATCGATTGTTATGAAACGGCTCTGGACTACGCGAAATCGAGAGTGCAGTTTGGCCGCCCGATTGCCGGTTTCCAGCTAGTGCAAGAAAAACTCGTCTGGATGGTGCAGGAGATTACCAAGGCGCAATTAATAGCGCTGCGGCTCACGCGGATGATGGAGGCGAGTAAAGCGCGTCCTCCTCAGATCTCGCTGGCGAAACGGAACAATGTCTGGATGGCGCTCGAATGCGCCCGCAAAGCTCGCGACATCCTTGGCGCTGTTGGTATCACAGATCGTTATTCTGTTGTTCGGCACATGATGAATCTCGAGGCGGTTTACACCTACGAAGGTACGCATGACATCCACACCTTGGTCGTCGGCCATGACGTTACTGGGATCAATGCCTTTGGCGGTTGAAATGTCATCCTGAGCCGCGAAGACGCGAAGGATCTCACCTTTGCTGATCGATTATTCGGGGCTGGTTGTGTAACACATTAGTGATGCGGGAGGTCCATCGCTACGCTCGGGATGACGATGGGAGCATTTATAGCCGCGGGCCGACGGCTGCCGGATCGTCGCGTCGAAGAAAGGTTGAAACGACGTCTCGACCATCCTTCGCATAAAACTCCGGCTCGGCTAGCAGAGCAAGGCCGCTACAGCGCTTTGCGCATTTTGCCATGTCGAGCGGGGGCGAGACATCTAGCTCTTGGAATAACGAGAGATTCTTCAACTGCGTTTCGCTGCCGTGGAACTCCTCACAATGACAGGGTGCGGTCGTCGGAGGTGAATCCAGCCGCCCATAGATGCACATCGTTCCCCAAAAGCAAAATACGGATTCGCCAAGCCGGTGCCTTGTCGGAATGCGTTCGATCGATTGAAAACAGAGCAGCTTCGGTGCGGTCCCTCACACGCGTTCAGGATGACAGAGCGTGAAGAGTAGCTAAGTTAATTACGTATATGGAACCTGTTTACATCATCGGCGGCGGCCGAACGGATTTTAAGCGCAATCTCAAGAAAGAGGGCAAGGCGCTGCGGCATCTGATCATCGAAGCTGGGAAAAAGGCACTCGATGACGCGAAGATTGATCCCGGACAAATCCAAGCCGCGAGCGTCGGTAATTTCAATGGCGGTCAGTTTACGAAGCAACTTCATCTTGGCGCGTTCGTGCCAGAGATCGACCCCAAGTTGCATGGAATTCCGACAATGCACACGGAGGCAGCATGCGCGTCGGGATCGCTGGCGGTTTTGTTAGGCGCTCAATGGATCATGGGCGGCCTCCACGACGCGGTGCTCGTTGTCGGGGCGGAGCAGCAGAAGACGATGGCGTCGATTGATGGATCAGATGTCCTGGGTGCGGCGGCCGACTACCACATCGAGAAACCGGAATATGGCGATTTCATGTTTCCGAAATTGTTCGGACGTATCGCGCAGATTTACATCGACAAGTACGGCGCTTCCGAGCGCGAGCTCGCGCAGGTAGCTTACAAGAATTACGCCCATGCCCGGCTTAACCCGATGGCGCAAATGCGCGACGCCGATCTCACCTACGACTGCGCGTCTCAGGTATCGGATAAGAATCCGAGCGTCGCACCGCCACTGAAAGTGTCGGACTGCTCCCAAATCACCGATGGCGGTGCCGCGGTCGTGCTTGTTTCAGGGAGATTTCTCGATCGCCTTGGTCGTGACAAGGCGAAGACACCCCGCCTGCTCGGTTTCGGTCACACGACTGATTACCTGGCCTTGGAAAGGAAAGATCCGCCGACATTCTCCACTGCGCGAAAAGCAGCACATAACGCGTTTTCGATGGCGCACCTCAAGCCACGGGACATTCAAGGCGCGGAGGTGCACGATTGCTTCTCCATCACGGAGATCGTCGCCTACGAGATTCTCGGATTCGCAGAGTCCGGAAAAGGGGCAGAGCTGGCGATGAGCGGCGCTACTGCCTTGCCGCAAGTCCGAGGCGAACATGTCACCGGAAAGTACAATTTCGAGATCCCGGTCAACACTGGAGGCGGCCTGATTGGTGACGGACATCCGGTGGGAGCGACCGGGACACGGCAGGTCTTCGATGCTTACCAGCAGCTGACGGAGCAGGCGAACACGAGGCAGATCCCCGGAGTCAAAAGGTTCCTGACCTTTAACATGGGCGGAAGTCTTACCACCTCAGTCGCCATGATTTGGGGGCGCGATTAACTGCGCTATTCTTCCGGCCCGGAACCGATTTCGTTTAGTACCGTCCGTAATTCAGCGAAGTCGACCGGCTTTGTCAGATGAAAATCGAAACCGGCGGCTTTGCTCTTGCGCACATCTTCTTCCATTCCGAAGCCGGTTAGAGCGATGGATTTGATCGGATAACGACGCTTCGCTTGTTTGATTATTTCGTAGCCGGTTCCATCGGGTAATCCGATGTCGCTGACGAGAGCGTCGAATCGTTGCGAGCGAAACGCTTTCATCGCCGTCTCAACCGAATCGGCCACGACAATTTGATGACCAAAATGGCCGAGTAATCGTGCAAGGGTTTGGCGCGTGTCCCCGTGATCCTCGACGACCAGGATGTTCAGCGGTTTCTGCGGTCGTTTGGGAGCTTCGGACTCCGGAACTTCGTTGCCGGCAAAGGGAAGCGCCTCGAGCGTCACCGTGAAGGTCGCACCCTGACTGAGGCCCTCGCTCATGGCAGAAATTGTCCCGTGGTGCAAATCGACAAGATTTTTTGCGATAGCGAGGCCAAGTCCCAGCCCGCCGAACTGTCTCGTGACCGACCGTTCACCCTGTTCGAAGGCGTCGAAGAGTTTTTGTCGCCGGCCGGGCTCGATCCCGATTCCATTATCCGCAATTTCGAAAATGAAGTTTCCCTTCTCATCGTTTCTTGTTCCGATTTGGATATTCCCGCCTGGCCCGGTAAACTTTACCGCGTTGTTAATTAGATTCCAAAAAACCTGCTGAATACGAATAGCGTCGGCACGAATGAAGTGTCGCTCGGCCTTCAAGGCCGTGGATAAGCTTAAGCCTTTTTCTTTGATCTGCTCTTTGGCCATTTGCAACCCGTCGGAGATCGCGGAATGCGCATCGACCCTCCCCAACTGTAGCTCGAGCTTGCCGCGGGTGATCCGCGTCAGATCAAGCAAATCGTCGATCAGGCGGGCTTCGAGCTGAATATTGCGACGGATAATCTCAAGGTCGTTGCCAAATTCTGGCGGGAGCTTGGCGGCATTATGCACCAAATAGCTCGCCGCTGCTAAAGCCGGCGTCAGTGGGGTCCGCAACTCATGACTCAGCGCGGCGAGAAAATCGTCCTTCGCCTGGCTCGCTTTCTCGGCCGCAATTTTGGCCGCCTCCATCTCGCGGGTCCGGACTTGTTCGGTAATGTCGCGGGTTACTTTGGAGAAACCGCGCAAGTTTCCTTCATCGTCGGATACGGCAGTGATCACCACCTCCGCCTGAAAAACGGAACCATCCTTGCGGACACGCAACCCCTGGTCGCGAATATGACCGTGTTTGCGTGCCATTTGCAGATTGTGCTGCGGCTTTCCCGCAGCCACGTCTTCCGGGGTGTAAAAACAAACGAAGCTTTTGCCGATTATTTCGTTTGCGCGGTAACGTTTGATTTTCTCAGCGCCCGAATTCCAAGTCGCCACCCGACCTGAAGGGTCGAGCATATAAATAGCATATTCCTCTACGCCATCGACTAATCTGCGGAATTGCTCTTCGCTTTGGCGCAGGCGTTCCTCAGCCATTTTTCGGTCGGTCAGATCGCGTGTCACTTTAGCGTAGCCGACCAGTTTTCCTGTCTTGTCGTGTAACGCCGTTATCACGGCTGAAGCCCAGAACCGCGACCCGTCCTTGCGCCTGCGCCATCCTTCACTCTCGACGCGTCCGTCTGCTTTTGCCCGCTCTAACTCTTGTTCAGGTTTCCTCGCCGCTACGTCTTCAGCCGCATAAAATTCTGAAAAATGGTGCCCGATGATTTCCTCGGCTGGATAACCCTTGATGCGTTCAGCCCCAATATTCCAGGTCACGATCTTGCCATCCGTATCGAGCATAAAAATAGCGTAATCGCTAACGCCTTCGATGATTAGGCGGAACTGCTCGCTGGCTTCGTTCGGCGCAGATTTTTTCGAACGGAGACTCATCATGCGCTTTGACGGCGCAACGTGTACCGAAACGATTCGTCCGTCCAGCGAAGCACGTTGTGTGCGTGAAATCGTAATTCGGCGCTGCCGCGGTCGCATCCCGAGACAAAAACACATCCCTACGGTCGGTATCGCATCGCATCAGTTGGTATCAACCGTGCTTTGAAAGCAGTAATTATGGGAAAATCTGTTGCGGCACCCGGAGCAACGAGGGGTTTTGATCGGCTAAACCCGACGGGGTATCCGGCGGACAAGCTGACAACGTCTCATTTGGCGCGCCGGCTTGGTCTGCAATCGGGAATCCTTCTCAACCGATTGATTGGCCGCGGTTTCATCGAGCTGAAACACGGTCGTAAATACCTCACGCCGGACGGGAAGAAGGCGGGCGGTGAAGAAATTAGCCGCCGGGCAAAAGGGCGGTTCATTGTCTGGCCGCAAGATCTGCTTCTTAAGATTCTCGAATAGCGCATCGTCCAGCCCGAAATCTTTTGCCACAATCGGCAACGCTATCGTTTTTCGAGCGTTGCCTGATCGAGCATTAGAAATCCGGCATTTGTTCAGTTTTCTCTATAATGTCTTTCACCGATGATCAGACCTTTCCTCTTTTTCGCTCCAGGCGCAGGCGCGCCGTCATCGCACTACTGGATGCAACGCTGGAAGACCCACTTGGAAACGATTGCGCAGGTTCAGCTATTTGATTATGCCTATATGCGCGAGGGCCGGCGCAGGCCTGACCCATTGCCAAATCTCATTGACGAGCATCGTCAGGCACTGACCCGGGCGCGGGAGGAAATAAATGGGCCTACCGTTCTGGTTGGGAAAAGTATGGGTGGGCGAATTGGCTGCCATGTCTCGCTAAAAGAGAAAGTCAATGGATTGGTTTGCTTCAGCTATCCTTTATGCGGTGGAGGTGATCAGACAAGACTGCGTGACAAGGTCCTGCGCGAGCTGACAACACCGATTTTGTTTGTGCAGGGGACACGTGATCCACTTTGCCCGCTAGACCTTCTTGAACCAATTCGCGCCGAGATGACTGCGCCGACTTTTCTTCACATCGTCGAAGGCGGAGACCATTCATTGCTGGTATCCAAGCGGCAGCTCCAAGCGAGCCGAGAAACACAAGCTGACGTCGACCAGCGAATACTCAAGGCCATTACGGGCTTCATTCAGCGCCTTTAGAGACCCGCACGCGCACGAATGTAAGCCTCTGTGGAAGCGGGCTAACGGAACTTGACTCGTGCCTTCTGCACTTCGCGATATGGCAGAAGCCAGACCAGGGACTCGTCATGCAAATCTACAACCTGAATCCGGTTGCCCCAGGGGTCGCGAAAGTCGCACCGGAACGGTGGCTCCAGTTTTAAGCCGTACTTGGTGGTTACCTTCTTACGCACTTCGGCGATTTGTTGCTCGTCGCGTACCATTAAACCGAAATGCCGCGTCCGATCCGGTTGCAGCTTTGCCACTTCAAAGATGGCAAGGAATTGATGTTCGCCTAGCTGGAAAAACGCATCGCCCTCACCGCTGTCGAGCTTCTTCAGACTAAAGACATCTTCGTAAAACTCTGTCGCTGCCTCTACGTCATCCACTTCGATTGCAATATGATTGCAGCCATAGACCTGTACGCTCATGGCGGTAATATAAACCGGTCTCTAATTTCAGGTAGGGACGATATGTAGTCGCGTCGCCAGGCGACGCGTCAGCGGACACGGTTCACAGCACCGTGGCTACAAAACTGCAGGCGATTTTGGAGTAACCAAAGAGCGATTGAAGCTTGGTGCGCGTCCGTGTGTTTAAACCAGGTTGAGTGTTTTAATGCAGCAATAGGAAATTGGCAGGTAACGCGATCTGGGACGCCGGGGCCGCATCGGGATCGCCTGCCTGTTTTGAGCCATCCGCGCCGAAACGAATGTCCTCGTTGTTGGAAGCCACCTTCTCAGGTGGGAGCGCCAACGGCGGTTGATTTTTGGCTTTAAGAGCCTCATTCACCGGCGGCAGATCTTTGGTGGTGAGTTCAGAGAACTCGTTCGAAACGTCAAGGAATTCCCGCTTTAACGCTTCGATGTAAGCCAATTGGTATTCGCCCGGTTTTCCTTCATAGCTGAGAAGGGCGCCATAAAGTTGATCGGTGTGCTCGCGCAATCGTTCTTCGCCCGTAATCGCACCGCCCTCGGTGGTGGCAACAATTTTCTTGCGGATCTCGTCTATCTTGGTGTCCAAATCTTTCAAAGTTTTGCGTAGCGGATCGGAATCCGGCAATGCTGCGCCTGCTTTTGCCACCGCTGCCCGCAAAAAGAGGATGCGGTCCATCAGGGCGCTCTCCTCGCTAAACAAACTATGAACTTTCATTGCGGCATCGAATTGCGCTTTTCGATCCGCATCATTGAACTTGGCCCGGCGGTCGATGCCGACAGTTATCTTCGTATCAATCGCCTTTCCATTTTTCGTTAATCGAATAGTATAAACTCCTGGTAACAGACGTGGGCCGCGAATACCGTTAAATGCGACTTGAGCCGCGGGTGGGACGCGTGGCGGTTTTGCCCGCATATTCCAGACAACACGGTTAAGTCCCGGCCGTTTGCTTGCTGGCAGTTCGTCTATTACCTGGCCGGAGCCATCGAGCACTTCGAGCTTTAGTTTGCCAAAGAGATGTCGCGCCCGCTGGTAATAAGTAATCACGGCCGCATCGGGAGGATTATCCCCGATAAAAACTGCATCGCCATTGGCCCAACCGCCGCTTCCTTCGATACGTTGCTGTGCTGGCCTGGCAGAGACAAAGCTCGCTTCCTGCGGCAAAAGCTCGGGAGTAAGTTCGCGCCAGGGAGTGATGTCGTCGATAATCCAAATACCGCGACCGTGGGTGGCAAGAACCAGATCGTTATCGCGCGGCTGAATCGCAAGATCGCGTACCGCCACGGCCGGAAAGCGCCCCCCTTTGAATTGCGCCCAATTTTTTCCGCCGTCAATCGAGACAAAGAGGCCAAACTCAGTCCCAAGAAAGAGAAGATTTGGCTTAACGAGATCTTCTTTGATGACGTGGGCATAGCCCCGTACCCCCTTCTGGTCCTGTGCCGTGACCAGAGGGCTCCAAGTCTTGCCAAAGTCCGCGGTCCGGAAGACGTAAGGCATCATGTCTCCAAAGGTATGTCGATCAATCGCGACGTAGGCCGTGCCAGGATCGAAGTTGCTTGCCTGGACCCAGTTCACCCATGAATTCGGCGGCAGACCGGGGATGTTCGGAGCGACATTACTCCAGCTCTTGGCTCCGTCCCGGGTTAATTGGAGGTTGCCATCGTCCGTTCCTGCCCAAATGACGTTTTTGTCCTTGGGCGATTCGCTGATCGAATAAATGGTAGTGTGCATTTCCGCGGCGGAGTTATCGACCGTGATGCCGCCTGATTGTTCCTGTTTCTGCTTTTCCGGATCGTTCGTCGTCAGATCGGGCGAAATACGCTCCCAGTTCTGTCCATGGTCGCGTGACCGAAACAAAAACTGCGCGCCGATATAGATTGTCCCTTTTTCGTTAGGCGAAGGAACCAGAGGTGTATTCCAATTGAACCGCAGTTTCTCCTTGTAGTTTGCCCTGGGTTGAATATCGCGGGCCTCGTGCGTGTAACGATTGACGCGCCCGACGATGCCACCCTGATACTCGGCATAGATGTAATCCGGATCGGCCGGATCGGAAAAAGTAAAGAACCCGTCGCCGTTAAATACATTTTCCCACTGGGCATTGGTAATTCCGCCCGGATATTGCGACTGACCGACCCAGCAACTGTTATCCTGCAAGCCGCCATAAACGCGATACGGATCGTGATCATCCACGCTAACGTGGTAAAACTGTGAGACCGGCAGATTTTCTCCCTTCCACCATTTGCTTCCGCTGTTGTAGGAGTACCACATTCCCCCGTCATCTCCGGCAAAAACTGTCTGCGGGTTAGTCGGGTCGATCCAGACGACGTGGACATCGCCATGCATCCCGCCGAAGCCTCCGACGGTGGCGAAGCTTTTCCCGGCGTCGTCACTCACAATCATCGCGCCGTCTGTTTTAAAAACGCGGTCAGGATTTTTCGGATCGACAATCAGATTGGCAAAGTAAAAAGGCCGCCAAACCATCCAGTTACTCTTGTCTCGCTTGTCCCAGGTCGCGCCACCATCGTCGGAAACAAAAAGCGCGCTGTCAGTCGATTCGACGAAGGCATAGACCCGCTTCGAGTTGGACGGCGCGATCGCAACCGCGATTCGGCCGTACGGCTTCCTGGGAAAACCCTTGTTTGCTTCTAACGTTACTTCGGTCCAGGTGTTCCCACCGTCATTCGAACGAAACAATCCACTGCCGGAAGGCGCGTCAGGGCCCTCGCCCCCGGAACGAAACGTCCAGCCTTTACGCCGAAAATCCCACATTCCGGCGAACATGATGTTCGGATCGTTGGGATCGATCGCAACCGTCGAACAGCCGGTCGAAGGATTATTTCCCTTAAGTATAAGCTCCCAGTTTTTTCCACCATCAGTAGTTCGGTAAAGCCCGCGATCGGACGAATCGCTCCAGAGCGGCCCCGGAACGCTGGCAAAGACAATGTCGCTGCTCTTTGGACTAACGACAATTTGGGCAATTCGCTCCGACTTAGGTAAGCCGGCGCTGGTCCACGTCTCGCCGCTATCAGTCGATTTGTAAACCCCGCTACCAATCGACACGCTATTGCGCGTCCATGACTCGCCAGTTCCGACCCACACATTCCTCGAATTCTTCGGATCGATAGCGATTGCGCCGATTGATTGCACTGGTTGCTCGTCGAATACGGGGCGATAACGAGTCCCGCCGTCGTCCGATTTCCATACGCCGCCACTGGCGGAGCCGACGAACAGGGTAATCTTTCCGGAAGGCTCCTTGATGCCTGCGAGGGCCGAAATCCGCCCGCTCATTGTAGCCGAACCAATATTGCGAGCGCCTAGCCCCGATATGGTTGCGGAGTTAAACGGCGTTTCTCCGGCGGCGAAACTTACTACTGGTAAACCAAACGCGGTGAGCAAGAAAATTGATAACGATCGCATATTTTATTTCGAAGCGGGAAAATGAAACATCGCGTCATCGGCAGTTATGTTTGGTTCAGCTTTTTCGATGACGACCTTTTGTTTGTCCGGCGCTCCCTTCTTACCGGCCTCAATTGAGAATGGAATAAAGACTCCTGCGATTTTTTCATAATCGCCGACATCGGTCTCGGTTTCCACCTGTGCTCCCTGCTCGACCCGCTGAGTGATGATTCGAATCTCGAGGAATGCATCCGGGTCGAGATAAACGAAGTTCACGTCCCCATTTTTGCGCACCACCTTGAGCTTATAGGCCTGAGTGCCGTCCACATCCTCTCTCCCAAGATATTCCACGGTGCTGCCCTTGCCTTTCCAATCCACCAGGGGGCCATCGATCTCGGCTTCTTCGATCAAAGACTTCGTGTCGTCTGCAGACATTTTTTCTGGATCCTTGCGTCCCTGGAAAGGGTAGACTTTCCAACCTTGGGTGCCGTCGTAGGCCGTAATCGCGGTCATACCTTGCAACGTCGCTTCCGTTCGCACCTCGCCTGGCCGCTTCTTCATGGTGACGTAGCCCAGCTGAAACTGCCCGTTGTTGACCAGGAGTTTTCCGGTCAGGCGTAATGATTGCAGAGAACGCAACGCATCCGCGCCTCCCTTAGCTTCGACGTTTTTTGCGACCAACCAATCGACGGCTGGTTCTTGGGATTGATCCTGAGCGACGAGCGCCGGGACGATAAACGCGGCAGCGAGCAAAATCAGGGTGCGAGGTAAGTACATAATTGGCGGCGTGAAACGAGGGTTGAGGCCGAGGCGAGAATTATACCGTGGTGGGTAGCAAGTGCAGTGAACGTTAATAACACGCGGGCGCTGGTCTCGCTATTTGAATTCTATTCGAGGCCACGTTCGATGCCTCCGATAGCACGACGTGTGGTTTTCGGCCCTTAGCGCCCCTGTAAACTGTTGCCACGTTCCCCAAGGAAATTCACTCAATGAAGGCTGCATTCGCGTTAGTTCAGTGCTGCGTCGGAGATCATTACGCGGTTGATAATTTAAGTGTAAACGATTGGACGACAGAGTATTAATCTGCTGCTCTACCGGCAACGTTGCAGTGACTGCAAGGGTTCGCGTCGGTAGAACTTACACTGAACTCTCTTTTCAGCGCTTTATAATGCTTTCAATCACTAAAATTTGATCATGATAACCCATTGATCGATAAGAGATTGCGTTCGCGAGTTATCATCTTTGAGACGTTACGGCATGTCCTAAGCTTATGCCGGACTT